>CAMLMI010000295.1 GCA_946480965.1 uncultured Verrucomicrobiales bacterium
CACCCGGCTTGGCGGCGCGGAGTTTGCCGCCGGGGGAATCGGGGTCGGTGTAGCCCACGAAGTAGATGGCGTGTTTGTCGTCGCCGATCATGCGGGCGGCGAGTTCATGCGCGGCGGTTTTCTCGGTCATCATGCCGGAGGTGACGACGAAGAGGCGTCCGCCGCCGAGGCGCATTTCCGCGATCTGTTTCGGATTGAGGACGATGAGGTTGTGGGCCTCGGTCAGCTTCATGTTCGAGTGGTTGCGGTTCACCCGATGGGCTTCCAGATCGTAGATCTCGGTGAAGACGCGGCCGAGTCCGCCGATGTAGATGGGCTGCTTGGGGATGCGGCCTTGGCGCATGAGCAGGGCCAGCAGGGCAAGGATCTCCTGGGTGCGGCCGAGGGCGAAGGTGGGCAGCAGGACGGAGCCTTTGGCTTCGAGCACGCGCTGGATGGAGGAGGCCAAGCGGTCGATCTCCTGTTCCCGGGTGAATCCCGCCGGAGTGGCGCGTCCGCCGCGGGTCGTTTCCATGATGAGCACGTCGGCACGAACGTCCTCGAAGCGAGCGGCTTTCAGGATGGTCTGGTCGCGGAAATTGACGTCGCCGGTGAAGAAGAGGGTTTCCTTCTGTCCGCGCAGCATGATGCCGGACGAGCCGAGAGCGTGGCCGGCGTCGTAGAATTCCAGCGTGGGCGACGGCAGGCCGATCTGGGACTTGAGGAAGCCCGCCCATTCGATCTCGCGGTTGTATTTGAAGCCCTGGAAAACCGGCGCGATCTCGTCCACCTCGGTGTGGCTGAAGAGGGGATATTCGACGATGCCCAGTTCCTCCTTCTGGCGGAGCATGACGTTGACCGAATTGTGCAACACCCGCTCCACGAGGAAGTAGCTCAGTTCCGTCATCAGCACGCTGGCCTTGGGGAAGTGGCGGAGCGCGACGGGGAGGGAACCCACGTGGTCGTGGTGGCAGTGGGAGATGGCGATGGCATCGACCTCTTCCCGGGCGACGTTGGCGTAGAGGGGCAGGCTCTCGTGGCCCTCGCGTTTGGGGTGGGTGCCGGCGTCGAGCAGGATGCCGTGGCCCTCGATGTCCACAAACCACGACGTGGCACCGATCTGGGAGTCCGGGTTCAGGTTGGCGATGCGCATGGGAGGAAGGGGTGGCGGGTCATCTAAAACCGACAGCGGATTTTTTTTCAACGCAGGTTGAACAAAGCCTTGATCGAGGCGTCCATCCTTGCGTGGACACTCCGCAGCGGCCGGGTTTATGGGTTCCCGGCCGTGGCCGCCGATCAGCGGCTCTGGAGGGTTCGTTTGGTTGTTTGGGTGGGCGGGTGTCGCAAGACACCCGCCTTTACTTTTTGCGCCCGATGCGCCCCGGGCGGCCTACTGCTGGGCCTTCATCGCCTCCATCATGCGGGCCATCATCAGGGCCTGGGGCGACTCATACTTGGTGAACCCGGCCGGGGGCTCGAAGAGGGCGGCGGCGGGCTTGGCGTCATCCACCTTCTTGAAGAGCATGGTGACGGTGGTGCCTTCGAGCGTGGTCTGGAGCTGGACGGGCTGCTTCTTGGAGTTGACCCAGGCGAGGACCTCGGAGCTGGTGCCCTTGGCGTCGGTGATGACGACCTTCTGCTTGGTGCAGTCCTGGCCGTTGATCTTCTCGGAGCCGATGTCGGAGATGTCCACCTTGGCCTCGGACTTGTTCGGGGCGACGGCTCCGGGCGGGGTGAACTCCACGTAGGACTTGGCGTTGGGATAGACGAGGATCATGGCGGCGGTTTCCTCGCCGGTGATGGAGACGACCTTGTCGAGCCCGGCCGCCTTCATTTGGGCCATGGCGGCGGCGGGGATGAGCTCGCTGCGCATGGAGCCGAGGTCGAGGCTGGTCGCGGTGCGGCCGTTGAGCACGGCGAAATCGACATCCATCGAGATGTCCTGCGCGCCCTTGATCGAAACCTCGGCGGTGGAGGTGAAGGCGCTCTTGCCGAAGAGACGGAGGATGGCCTTGTCGAGGGCGGCGTTGGCCTTGGAGTCGCCGAGCTGGGCTTGGGCGTTGCCGGCGGCGAGCGCGAGCACACAGAGGCAGAGAAGCTGGAGCGGACGGAACAGTGTGGACATTGACATGGCGCGACAGTGGGGGCGGCGGGAAGCAGTGGCGAGAGGGAAAAACGGGATCGTCCGGGGCGGCTCGGGCGTCGATCCAAGGCGGCGTGCCCGCTTCGCGGGGATGCGGTGGACTGGCGGTGGCCGTGTCGGCGGTTCCGTGACTTCTGGGCGCGGACGGATATTCCACTTGCTGATTCCGAAAAGCTCCCTCCTATAGTCCGCCGAATCTGTCGCCATCAATGACTGAACCCACCGCCGCCACCGGCCCGTCTTGGTCCATCCAGGAAGCCCGCTCCCTCTACAACATCGACCGCTGGGGGGCGAAATACTTCGACATCAACGACGCCGGCCATGTCGTGGTCAGCCCGTTGCAGGACAAGGGCGCCTCGGTGGACATCACCGACGTGATCGAGGAGGCCAAGGCGCGCGGGCTGAAGTTCCCGTTGCTGATCCGCTTCCAGGACATTCTCCGGCACCGCGTCGAGGCGTTGAACAACGCCTTCCGCGCTTCCATCGCCGAGTTCGGCTACCAAGGCATTTACCGCGGCGTGTTCCCCATCAAGGTGAACCAGCTCCGCGAAGTCGTGGAGGAGATCCTCGATGCGGGCAAGCCCTTCAACTTCGGCCTCGAAGTGGGGTCCAAGCCCGAGCTCTACGCCGGCATGGCGCTCCAGAGCGAGCCGGGTTCGCTCATCATCTGCAACGGCTACAAGGACGCCGCCTTCGTGAAGCTGGCCCTCCAGGGCATCAAGCTCGGCAAGAAGGTCATCATGGTCGTCGAGAAGCTGGAGGAGCTGAAGCAGATCATCGCCGTCTCCAAGGTGGTCGGCGTGGAGCCGATGGTCGGCATCCGCGCGCGCCTGTTGAGCAAGGGCGCGGGCAAGTGGGCCGAGAGCGGCGGCGAGAACGCCAAGTTCGGCCTCAGCACGGCCGAGCTGTTGGCCGCGACCGAACTGCTCCGCGCCGAGAAGCTGGAGCATTGCTTCAAGCTGCTGCACTTCCACATCGGCTCGCAGGTTCCGGACATCCTCACGGTGAAGAAGGCCGTGCAGGAGGCGTCGCGCTTCTACGCCAAGCTCCACAAGATGGGCTTCCCCATCGAGTTCATGGATGTCGGCGGCGGCCTGGGCGTGGACTACGACGGTTCCCGCAGCGCGTTCGACAGCTCCACCAACTACTCGTTGCAGGAATACACGAACGACATCGTCTATTACATCGCCGACGTCTGCAACGCCGAGAAGGTCAAGCATCCCGACATCATCTCCGAAAGCGGCCGCGCCCTCGTCGCGCACCACAGCGTGCTCGTCGTCGAGGTCTTCGGCGCGATCCACAAGTCGCCCGACGAGCCTCAGTTCATCTACGGCGAGAGCGAACACGCGCTGGTCAAGGAGCTCCTGGACATCCGCAAGAACCTCGGGAAGCTGAACAAGCTGGAGGCCTACCACGACGCGCTGGAGCGGAAGGAGGACGCCCACAACATGTTCACCCTCGGGCTCATGGAATTGCCCGAGAAGGCCAAGATCGAATCGCTCTACTGGGAGATCGCCAAGTCGGTGGTCGATTCCTTCCGCGGCCAGTCATACATCCCCGAGGAGATCCGGAAGCTGGAGGACAGCCTCGGCGACCAATACCTCTGCAACTTCTCCGTCTTCCAGTCGCTGCTCGACCATTGGGCGCTGGGCCAGCTCTTCCCGATCATGCCGGTGAGCCGTTTGAACGAACGCCCG
This sequence comes from uncultured Verrucomicrobiales bacterium, assembly GCA_946480965.1. The sequence continues at coordinate 3,820 of CAMLMI010000295.1, forward strand.
ACCCGCGAGGGCACCTTGGTGGACATCACCTGCGACTCCGACGGCGCGATCAACAAGTTCGTGGACCTGCGCGATGTCCGCGACACGTTGCCCATGCACGAGCTGAAGTAGAACGGCAACGGCCAGGAGCCCTACTACCTGGGCTTCTTCCTCATGGGCGCCTACCAGGACATCATGGGCGATCTCCACAACCTCTTCGGCCGCGTGAACGAGGTCCACGTGTTCCTCGAACCCGACGAGCCCGCCGGCTACTACGTCGAGGAAGTGATCGAGGGCAACACCATCATCCAGTGCCTCACCGCCGTGCAGTATGACGAGAAGGAGCTGCAGCGGCAGATGAAGGCCCAGGTGGACGCGGCGATCAAATCCGACCGGCTCAAGCCGAAGGAAGCCATGAGCCTGCTCGACGACTACGAGCGGGGCCTCAAGGAATACACCTACCTCTCCATCTGAGCGGCCGGGATGCGGGCGCGGTTCCCGAACGGGTGACGAATTCGTGCTGGTTTCGGGAAAACCCTGTCTCGCATCCTCCCGCCGCGCCGCATGCCGCTTTCCGGTCCCCAGCCTGAACTGCTCCGCGCCCTCGGCCGGATGGTGCGGGGGCTCTCGGCGTTGTTCTGGGGCGTGCCCCTCGTCCTGCTCACCTACGTCGGCACTTCGCGGCCGGACTTTTTCCCGTCCCTGGGCTGGCTGGCGATCGCGCCGCCGCTGATCGCCACCGGCCTCGTCTGGCACGGCATCGGCCTGCTCAAACACTACCAGCCCCAGGAGCGCATCTGGCTGCGCGCGCTCGACCGCGCCCAGTTCTTCGCGCTGGTGAACTTCGGTTTGATCCCGTTTCTCGTCTTCTACCGCGACCACGGTCCGACGCCGCTGAACAGCGCCAGCGTCCAGCTGCTGGGCGGTTCCAGCCTCTGCCTGCTCTTCGTGCTCAACCTCGTCCTGCTCCGGCTCACCGCCATGTTGCCGGACGAGGCGCTGCGGCTGGAGGCGCGGCTCTTCACCCGGTTCAACCGCGCCGTGCTCGTCCTGTTGCCGGTGATGCTCGGGCTGCTCGCGCTGTTGCGCCGGGTGGAGCAGATCCCCACGGGATTCGCCCGCGTGCTGGCCTTCATCGAATTCCTCGGGCCCGGCTGGACGCTCTTCCTGCTGCTGTTGCCGCTCGCCATGACGATGGTCCTGATCTGGAAGGTGAAGGAAACCGTCCTCGCTTCGATCGTCGAAGGCCCGCGCTGAAGCTCCAACGACGGACAGGGCAATCTGGAAGAGGTGTCTGTCACGGCCCCGCGCCGGTTCTTGCCGGGGAGGCGGGCGGAAGGCCGATAAGGGCAAGTTCTCGCTCCGTTCCCGTTGTCTTCATGCGACAGCGACACGTTTGGGTGTCGCTGCCAAGGGTTGGAGCTGCGGACGAACCAAGTGTCCCACGATGCGAACCGCGTTCGCCGCGAAGCAGCCCAGGCTGGCGACCAGCAGCAACCAGCTCCAGCGGGCCATCGTTTCATGGGCGAGGAGTTGGGCCGTAGCGATGCCGATCAAGCCCAGCGCGTAGGTCCAGTAGCCGGTGGATTGCAGCCCGTGCGAATACATCTCGTGCAGGGCCGGCACTTTGTTCCGGCCGATGGCCCCGCCGTAGGCGCGATACCAGACGAGGAACGGCAGGATCTTGTAGAGCATTCCCCAGATGGCCCAGGCCACCACACCGAAGACGGCCACGAAGCCATAGACGTTCTCCAGCCGGGCGGTGAATTCCGTCGGCTCCAAACCGGGCCAGCTCAGGAACACGCCCAGCGCCGCCAGCGGACCGAGCAGCGCGAGCGCGGTGAAGAAGCTCCGTAGGCCCCAGTCGAAGCCACGGCGTTTGCGGGCGCGCAGGATGGCGGCCAGCTCCACCGCATAGACCGCAAGCCCGGCCACGACGAGGCCGACAAAGGCCAGCTTCCACGGGTTCCGCAGCGCCATCGTTGGAACCAGTCCGAGCAGGCCGGCGTTCAGCAGATGGATCGACCACCGGGCGCGCCGTTCGCTCCGCACATCACCCAGCAGGAACATCGGCACCAGCTTGTAGCTCACCGCCACGATCAGGACGACGAACGCGCCCAGCACGCCGAGGTGCGCGTGCGCGTGCATCGAGGCGATGGGATCGAGACGGTTGATCTGCGGCCAGCACTTGGCCGACGCGAGGAACAGGCCGGCCAGCATGGTCAGCGTGAGCCAGACGGTGGACGAGGCGATGCCGTAGGCGACCGCGTTCCAACGCGGCGCGCCGCGCAGGGTGCGGAAGACGTTCCACGCGAAGAGACCGACGCCGAGGCCGAAGACGGAGCCGAAGTGTCCGATCTGTTTCGGGTTCCACACCCAGAACATCGCGACCATGCCGGGCACGCCGATCAG
>CAMLMI010000296.1 GCA_946480965.1 uncultured Verrucomicrobiales bacterium
ACGGGTGTGCTGGTGGACACGACGGTCCCGGAAATCCTCGCCATTGTCCGAAAATATCCCGCAGCCCAGGTGTTCCGGACCAACACGGTGGTCTTCGAGGTCACGTTCTCCGAAGCGGTCTCCGGGGTGGACACCAGTTGGTTCACGGTGACACCGACCAACGGTGGCACGACCGTCGCCAGCGTCGCATCGGTGACCGGCGGACCGGCGGTGTATGACGTGGCGGTCGATGTGATCGGCGGAGCGGGAGATTTCCGGCTCGATCTCGTGGTTTTGGAACGGACGGTCCAGCCGTTCGCCAGCGGCTTCAACGGTCCGGTCAACCTGGCCTTCGATGCGGCCGGCTTCCTCTATGTGGTGAACGGCGACGGCAATTCCGTCAGCCGGGTGGACACCAACGGGACCGTGACGGTCTTCGCCACCGGCTTCAGCGCGCCGAACGGCCTCGTCTTGGATGCCGAGGGCAATCTCTCTGTGGCCAACTGGGGCAACCACTCCGTCAGCAAGGTGACGACCAACGGCGTGGTCAGCACCTTCGCCACCGGGCTGAACCGCCCCGTGGGCCTGGTCTTCGACGGCGAGGGCAATCTCTTCGTGTCGAGCATCGGCGACGACGCCATCCGCAAGGTGGCGACCAACGGCGTGGTGAGCGTCTTTGCGACCGGCTTCGACCATCCGAGGGGCATGGTCTTTGACGTGGAGGGCAACCTCTATGTCGCGAACTACTTCGGCGGGTCGATCCTCAAGGTGACGACCGGTGGCGTGGTCACCACGCATCTTTCCGGCCTCAACTATCCTTCCGATCTGAGGTTCGGCAGCGATGGCGGTCTCTACGTCGTCGAGACCGGGGGCGGCCAGGTGAGCCGGGTGGATACCAATGGCGTCGCGAGCCTCTTCGTCTCCGGAATCAGCACCCCGTTCGGCATGGCGTTCGACGCCGCCGGCGTGGCCTTTGTGGGAAGCTATACCGACAACACCGTGAGCCGCGTGGCTCCGGGCCGCCTCGACGACCCGTCGGGCAACGCGGTCTCCGGCCTGCCCTACACCTCGGGCGAAGCCTACACCTACGATCCGAACGACGTGCCAACCGGCCTAGCGCTGTCGAACACCTCGATCGGGCTTTCGGGCGGTTCGGACGCTATGGTGGGCACGCTGACGACGACAGACGCGGACGGGTCGGACACGCACAGCTACTCGCTGGTGAGCGGCACGGGCGACACACACAACGGCTCGTTCGCCATCGATGGCAGCAGCTTGAAGGTGGGCGCTTCGGCCCTGGCCGTCGGCAGCTACTCCGTCCGCATCCAGACCGACGACGGGAACGGCGGCACCTACGCCGAAGCCTTCACGATCACGGTGACGGACGATGTCGGGCCGACGGTCGTGAGCGTCTCCGCGCCGACCAACGGCATCTATCGCGCGAGCGTGTTCCTGGACTTCACGGTGAGCTTCACCGAGCCGGTCACGGTGCTGGGAGTGCCCGCGCTGGAACTGACGGTCGGTTCCACGGCGCGGACGGCGACGTTCCACTCCGGCGGAGGCACGACGAACCTGGTCTTCCGCCACACGGTCCAAGTGGGCGACGAAGACACCGATGGAGTGGCGGTCGGGGCGTTGACCCTGGCCGGGGGCAGCATCAAGGACGCGACGGCGAACAACGCGGTCCTTACCTTGAACAACGTCGCCTCGACTGCCGGCGTGCTGGTGGACGGCGTGGCCCCGGTGGTCACATCGGTGAAGCGCAAGACGCCGTCGCAGCAAGTGGTGGACACGGCCACGCTGGTTTTCGAGGTCACGTTCTCCGAGGACGTGGCGAACGTGGATGCTTCGGCCTTCACCGTGAGGGCGGTCAACGGCGGAACCATCACGGCCAACGTCTCCGGCGTCTCCGGCGGCCCGCGCATCTACGACGTGACGGTCCAGATCACCGGCGGCCTCGGCGAGTTCCGTCTGGAGGTCGGAACGCCCTGAGCAAAACGCGCCTCAAGATCATGTGCCAACGGCCGATAACCTGCTCGCCGACAAAAAACAGGTGCCTGTTCGCCGATCCATAGGATATACCGGCTTCCATCCACACAGGGGCTCCTCGGGGGCGTTCATCGGGACCGGGAGCGGTTTGGCAGGCAACAGGAGTTTTTAAGGGCAAACAACGCATGAAACGGAATCGAATCTCTCGTTGGCACTCGTTCTTTTTTGGGATCCTCGTCTCGGTCGTCTGGCTGGCCCTGCCGTTGCGGGCCGCGGAAACGACCCTCACTTTCTCCAGCACCTCGACGAATGCCTGGAGCGACGGCATCGCCCAGGATGGCGACGGCGGCTCGACCGACATTTCCGGCAAGGTCATCCAGTTCTATCCGATCAGCGACACAAGCGGGACCCATCTGAACCTGCCATTGATTTACCCCGATTATTCGCGGGCGGACGGTTTTGTTGCCCTGACCACCTATGACACGTCCGTGAACGACAACGGATTCAAGGGCATGGCGATCCGCTCCCAAGATGGCTCCGCCTTCCAACTCAATGGGTTTTTCTATTCAAACTGGGGCGAGGGCAGCGCGACCACGATCACCGTCAAGGGCTACAACGACGGCGCCGAAGTCGCCTCCACCAGCTTTGCAACGGCGTCCGTGGGCGGATGGCAATCCGCAACCGTCACGCTTGATTCGACCTTCGACCAAGTGGACGAGGTCCGGTTGTATTCGTCCGGCACGAGCTGGCACGGACTCAACGACATCAAGATCGACGACGCGGTAGGGGCGTCGTCGACGCACACGGTCACCAGCTCGGCCGCCTCCGGTGCGGGGAGCTTCTTGGAGGCGTTCACCTCCGCCAACGTCGCCGGCCAGAGCCACAGCATCGTTTTCGACGCGACCGCCTTTGATCCCGCCACCAAGTCGGTGGCCGAGCGCACCATCACGCTGGGAGCCAGTCTTGTCTCCTACGTCGGCAGCGGGCTGACGATCAACGGCGATGTCAACGGCGACGGCATACCCGACGTCATCCTCGACGGCGCCGAGGCCTACAGCGGCCTCAACGCGACGAGCGCCGCCAACCTTGTCATCCAGTCGATGACGTTCCGCAACTTCCGGTCCTCCGCCGCCACGATTCCTACCGCGATCCGTCTCGCAGCGGCGGGAAGTTCCTTGGTCATCCGGGACTCGGTATTCCATGGAAACCGAAACACGGCCACGTCTCTGGGTGGGGGCGCGCTCATCGTGTTGCACTTGTCCAACACCCTCGAAATCGACCGGTCGGTCTTCTACTCCAACTTCCACGGGTTGAACGCCGGTGTTCTCTACTGTGTGCCGACCAACGCGGTCATCGCCAACAGCGTCTTCTACGACAACGAAGCGGGCGGTTCCGGATCGAACCAGGGCGGCGGCGCGATCCGCTACCAGGCCAACGCGTCGGGCGCGACGCTGAACCTCTTCAACTGCACCATCGTGGGGAACCGCGTGCCCAACGGCTCCGCCGTGGGTGGCGGCATCGCCCTTTCCAGCGTCTCCGGGGTGACGGTCAACCTCCACGATTCCATCGTGGCCGGAAACACCGGTCCCGGAGGCGTGGCGAGCGACATCGGCGCCACCGGCTCCGGTTCCTACACGGCCAACAATGTAACGACCGGCAGCGCCTCGGGCCTGTTCGTCAATCTGGGGAGCGGCGCTTCGCGCGACCTGCGCCTGGCTTCGGGTTCGCCCGCGATCGATGCAGGCGGTGCCACCACGACGTCCCCGGCCCAGACCTACGACCTGCTCCGCAATCCCCGCCTGATCGGCGGCAACCTCGACCGGGGCGCCTACGAGTATTCGGCGGCCCGGACTTTGGATCTGGACGCCAACAACAGCTCGGGCGCGTCGGGCACCGCCTATTCCGCCACCGGCGCAGCCACGCAAAACGTCACGGTCAACGTGGCCGACAGCGACGCGGCCATCGGTGCCCTCGCTTCCGACTCCAACGTCCGCTCCGTCAGCTTCGTCCTCTCGGGCGATGTGGACTCCGGCGAAACCCTCCTGCTGACCGGCAGCCATCCCAACGTCAACTCCGTGGCGTTCGAAGCGACAACCAAGCGGTTCATGCTGCATAGCAAGACGAACGCCCTGCTCTCCGACATGGAAGCGGCTGTGAGGAGCGTGGCCTACCGGAACGGCGCGGCTTCTCCCACCCCCGGAGCGCGCACGGTTTCCGCCACGATCTCGGACGCGAGCGACAGCGCCTCCGCCGTTGCGACGGTCACGTTGGGCTCGGCCAACACGCCTCCTTCCATCGGCCAGTTTTCCGGCGACACCGTCACCTACACGGAGGGCTCCGGCCCGGTGGTAATCGACCAGGACATCGACGCGACCGTGACCGACGGCGATTCGGCCGACTTCAGCGGCGGCCAACTGCGCGTCTCCATCGTGGGCAACAAGTCGGGGGAGGAAGTCCTCTCCATCGCCACCAACGGCACGGTCTCCCTGTCCTTCTACTACAACACGGATGACGAGGTGCGGGTGGGCGGCGTTTCGGTCGGAAAGTTCATCACCGGCGGTTCCGGCACCGGCGGGAGCGACCTGACGCTCTCCCTGAACAGCGGCGCAACTCCGGCGCGCATCCAGAGCCTCGTTCGGACCTTGGCCCTGCGGGTTCCTGTCCCCGTTCCGACCACGGCCACCCGGTCCGTGGCGGTCACGCTGACGGACGGCGACGGCGGTTCGGTCTCCGTCACGAACTCCGTGGCCGTTTCACGGGTCCACACGGGAGGCAACGAGATCAAGGCCGACTTCACCGACAACGGCACCACCACCGGCGATTCGCTCGGCAACAGCATCACGGAAAACGGCATTGTGGTTTCGCTGCGGGACGGTTCGGGTCAATTGACGGGCACATTCCTGTATGACGGACCCGTGGCCGACGGCTCCTTCGACCAGGGCGCGGCGGTCAACTCGTTGAACAACGACTTCGGGGCCGGCAACACGGCCATCCGCCACATCTCGATCCGCCGGGCGGACAACACGAACTTCAAGTTCGTCGGCTTCACCTGGGACAACGGGCTGGACCTGGACCGCACCTTCACGCTGACCGCCTACAACGAAGGTGGCGGCGTGATCGGCAGCGCGAATGTCGGCGTGGAGGAAGCACTGATGGACCAGATGTTCCTCTCCGGCGCGGAATTCGCCGGGGATGATTTCCTCAACGTCCGGGAAGTCCGGATCACGGCCAATCATGTCGCGAGTCCGGGTTGGGGCTATTTCTTCGGCGCCCTCCAGGCGGTCGGCATCGCCGATCCTGTCCTACCCGCCAACGCTGCCCCGACGGACATCTCGCTCTCGAACAGCACGGTGAACCAGTCCGGCGGAGCGAACGCCACGGTCGGCACGCTCTCCACGACGGACGCGGACGGCTCGGACACGCACACCTACACGCTGGTCAGCGGCACGGGCGATACGGACAACGGCTCGTTCAACCTGTCCGGCTCCACCCTGCGGGCCAACGACGCCTCGGCCCTCGCCGAAGGCAGCTATTCCGTCCGCATCCGGACGGACGACGGCCAAGGCGGGACCTACGAGGAAGCCTTCTCCATCACGGTGCAGCGCGCAGTCTTCAGCATCGCGGGCGCGGGCTATGATGTCTTCCAACTCGTCACCGACGGCAGCGCCCAGATGTCCAAGGACGCCCTGGAGGAAGGCACGGGCAATCCCGTGACCGTCACCTTCGGCTCGGTGCCGATCGGCACCACCACCGAGACCTTCGTGGCGGCCCAGTCCGGCCTGTATGGCGAGGAGCAGCCGGACTCCAGCGGCAACGTGTATTTCGTGCCGATCGACACGACCAGCTACAACGACAACGCCTCGTTCATCGTCGAGTCCGCCACCCATTCCTTCGAGCTTTCGGACTTCGCCTTCTATCTCGCCCTCCAGACCGTGGGCGAACCGGTGACGCTGACCGTGCGGGGCTATTACAACGGGACCCTGGTGGACACCGCCTCGACGGTGCTCAACGCCGACACCCTCGGCACCGCCGCGTCGTTCCTCGGCACGAAGTTCACCGGCAGCGAAAACCAGGTGAACCGGGTCATCATCAGCGCGGACGACGCCGGCACTGCGGCGATCTATTTTGCGCTGAACCGCTTCGATCTCGATGCGTTCACGCCTCTGGTCCTGAACGCGGCGCCGACGGACATGGCGCTGTCGAACAGCACGGTGGGCCAGTCCACCA
>CAMLMI010000297.1 GCA_946480965.1 uncultured Verrucomicrobiales bacterium
AGCGGACATTGAGAAGACTTCGGCAACGTGGGGCAGGCTTGCAGCCTGCCTCTCCGATTTTCCTACCGTGACGACCTATTCTCTTCGCCGCTTCTCCGCCGACACCGAACTGGCCAAGGCCGCCGCCACCGAATGGATCGCTGCGATCCGTGCCCGCGTGGCCGCTGGCCGCCGCTTCTCGGTCGCGCTCTCGGGCGGACGTTTCCCGCAGACGCTCTCCCGCGAAGCCGTCGCGCAATCGAAGGGCCAGGACGTGCCGTGGCACGCGGTGGACTTCTTCTGGGCCGACGAACGCTGCGTCGCGCCCGACAGCGCGGACAGCAACTTCAAGGCGGCGAACGAACTTCTCCTCCAGCCGCTCGCCATACCGGCGCACAACATCTTCCGCCTGCGCGGAGAACTGCCCCAGGCCGAAGCCGTCGCTCTGGCCAACAGCCAGGTCCGCGAGAACGTGCCCGCCGGGGCGGCGGGTTTGCCGGAACTCGACCTCGTGCTCCTCGGCATGGGCGAAGACGGCCACACCGCGTCGCTCTTCCCGAACGCCACCGCCGAGGTGGTGAACTGCTCGGAACCGTTCCTCGCCATCACCGGTTCGCCCAAGCCGCCGCCGGAACGGCTCACGATGTCCTATGCGCTGCTCATCGCCGCCAAGGACGCGTGGGTGCTGATCGCCGGCGCGGGCAAGGAAGCCGCTTTGACCGACGTGCTCTCCGACAATCCCACGCTCCCGCTGGGCCGTCTGCTGCAACGGCGCGCCAAGAGCAGCGTTTGGCTGGTGTGAAGCGAACGGAGCGCGGACGGTCACGTCCGCGAGTCCATCAGGCATCAGCCTTCGCACCCTTGCTCCTCCGCCCGCTTCTCGTCACTTTCCCGCCATGATCCGCGTCGTCGCCACCCTCGAACTCCACCCCGGCCAGCGCCCGGCCTTCCTCCAGGCGTTCCTTGAACTCTCGCCCTTGGTCCGCGCCGAGAACGGCTGCCTCGAATACTGCGCCTGCACCGAGATCACGTCCGCCTTGCCGCCCGCCATCCGGCCCCGCGAAGACGTCTTGATCGTGATCGAAACCTGGCGCGACGAAGCCAGCCTCGACGCCCATCTCAAGGCCCCGCACATGGACGCCTTCTTCGCCGCCCACGGCGCGAAGCTGAAGAACGTCTCTCTCCAGGTTCTCCGTCCTGCCTGACGCAGCGTCTTTCTCGTTCTCTTCCTCTTTCTCCTCCTCGGGCAAAGTCCAGGCGCGGGAACGCTCTTGCTCCGCCGGAAATCGCCTCCCTACATTCCGCGCCGTGTCAACCGGTGTCATCGTCATCTGCCTCCTGGCCTATCTGTTGGGCTCCATTCCGACGGGCTTCCTCGTCGCCAAGGCCAAGGGCATCGACATCCGCAAGGTCGGTTCCGGAAACATCGGGGCGACCAACGCCTTCCGCATCCTGGGAAAGCCGGCCGGGGCCTTCGTCCTGCTCTTCGACGCATTGAAGGGATTCTGTTCCGTGGCGGTGCTGGTGCCGCTTTTGACGCATGGCCCGGAGGGACCTCCCGAAAACATCCAGCTCCTCGCCGGCATCTTCACCGTCATCGGCCACAACTACACCTGCTGGTTGAAGTTCAAGGGCGGCAAGGGCATCGCCACCTCCGCCGGCGTGCTGCTCGCGTGGATGCCCGCCGTGCTCGGCATCATCTTCGCCGTCTGGCTGGTCGTCTTCCTGGCCAGCCGCTATGTCTCGCTCGCCTCCATCGCCGCCGCTGCCGCGCTGCCCATCGCGGCCAAGCTGCTCGGCTACCAGGGCGGCAAGTTCGCCGTCGCCCTCGTCCTCGGCGCGCTCGCCATCTACAAGCACAAGGCCAACATCCAGCGCCTGCTCAACGGCACCGAGAGCCGGTTCACCAAGAAGAAGGAATCCGCGTGAAGACCACCGTGCTCGGAGCCGGGGCCTGGGGCACCGCCCTCGCCCGCCACCTCTCCAACAACGGCCACGCCGTCACTCTCTGGGCCCACCGCCCCGAGTCCCTGGCGCAGCTCGCCGAAACCCGCCGCCACCGTTCCCTGCCCGGCGTCGAACTCCCGGCCAAGCTGCACTTCGAGTCCGATCTTGCCCGGGCCGTCGAAGGCGCCGAGGCGCTGGTCCTCTCCGTTCCGTCGAAAACCTTCCGCGAGAATTGCCGCGCCCTTTCCGGCTACGCGGGCATCGCCATCAGCACCAGCAAGGGCATCGAGTTCGACACCGGCCTGACCATGTGCGGCATCATCGCGGAAACGATGCCCCTGGCTTCGCCCGCCGCGTTGTCCGGGCCCACCCTCGCGCTGGAAATGGCCCGGGGCGTGCCCGCCGCCTGCGTCGCCGCGTCCAAGGACGAAGCGGTCGCCCGCCGCGTCCAGCAGATGTTCCACTCGCCCGCCTTCCGCGTTTACACCAGCACCGACCTGCTGGGCGTGGAGCTGGGCGGCGCGTTGAAGAATCCCCTCGCCATCGCGGCCGGCGTCTGTGACGGCCTCGGCTTCGGCGACAACGCCAAGGCCGCCCTCATCACCCGCGCGCTCGCGGAGATGCGCCGCCTCGGCGTGGCCTGCGGCGCGCAGTCGGAGACCTTCGCCGGCCTCAGCGGCCTGGGCGACCTGACCGTGACCTGTTTCTCCAAGCTGAGCCGCAATCGCGGCTTCGGCGAAAAGCTAGGCCAAGGCATCAAGCTCGACGAACTGCTCGCCTCCAGCGACGCCGTGGTCGAGGGCTACCCCACCGTCCGCGCCGCGCACCAGCTCGCGCAGAAGCTCGGCGTCGAGACTCCGATCATCGCCCAGATCCACGCCGTGCTCTACGAGGGCAAGAACCCCCGCTTCGCCGTGCTGGACCTCCTCACCCGCGAAAGCAAAGCCGAAGACTGACCCCCATGCCCGACTCCATCACCAGCCGCGTCCCCGGCACCTCCGCGAATCTCGGCCCCGGCTTCGACGCCCTCGGCCTCGCCGTCCGGCTCTACAACTTCGTCGAGGTCCAACCGGCCGCGAAGCGCGGCATCGAGATCACCTCGCCCATCGCCGACGAATCCCGCGCCGGCGCGACCGCCATGCTGGCCGAATCCGCCGCGCTCTTCTTCAAGCGCGCGAAGAAGAAATCCTTCGGCTTCCGCATTTCCCTCACCGGCGACGTGCCCATCGCCCGCGGCCTCGGCTCCAGCGTCACCGCCCGGCTCGGCGTCGTCGCCGCGCTCAACGAACTGACCGGCGCGAAGCTCGACCGCCCCGCGTTGCTCGACCTCGTGACCGAACTCGAAGGCCACCCCGACAACGCCGCGCCCGCGATCTTCGGCGGTTTCACGGCGGCGGGCATCGTCGGCAAATCCGTGCGCGTGGTCCGCTGCCCCGTCTCGCCCAAGGTGAAGTTCGTCACCTTGATCCCTCGCTTCGAGCTGAGCACCGAGAAGGCCCGCAAGCTCGTGCCCCAGTCCTTCTCCAAGGCCGACACCGTCCACAACCTGAACCGCGCCGCGCTGATCTCCGCCGCCTTTGCCCTGGGCGACTACGAGGCGCTGCGCGGCACTTTCGACGACCGCGTCCACCAGCCCTACCGCGAACAGCTCATCCCCCAGCTCTCCGCCGTCATCCGCGCGGGCGAAAAGGCCGGGGCCATCGGCGGCTGGCTCAGCGGCTCCGGCTCCACGATCATGTGCCTCACGCTCGACCACGCCGAGGCCGTGGCCCAGGCGATGCAACGCCAGTTGAAGGATTCCGACGTCTTCATCCTTCAGGCCGACCGCGACGGCGTGAAGGTTCTCGGATCGTAGGAGCGGCTCAGCCCTTGCCTGCCGGCGAAAACTACTGGGCCGACCGCAGCGGTTCGCCGAAGTCGCCGTCGTAGTGGACCGAGCACTGGACGCACTGGGCCAGCAGCACCTCGGTCTCCGCGCTCCAGGCGTGCGGCGTCTGACACGCGGGGCATTTAACCGCGTAGCCGCCCGCCGTTCGCCGGTGCTCGGCGTGGAGCCGTTCGGCGGGCGACGGCAGATCGTCCTCTTCCAGCCGCGAGATCATCTCCGGCGTGACGCGCGACACCGCGGCCAGGCGCGAAGCCTGGTGGTTGATCACCGTCTCGAAGCAGTTCCGCACCAGCCGCGCGTTCCCGAAGTTTTCGTCGCGGCCCGCGTGCAGCCAATGGAAGTGGTGGATGACGCGTTCCTTCAGCCCGGGCGACAGCACCAGACCGTGCTTGCGGCACATCCGGCCGAAGATCCGGCACAGGTCCACCGGCTCGTAGTCGGGGAACACGATGAAGCGGGTGAAGCGCGAGTGCAGACCGGGGTTCGAGTGGATGAAGCGCTCCATCAGCTCCGGATAGCCGGCCACGATCACGATCAACCGGTCGCGGTTGTCCTCCATCCGCTTCAGCAGGGTCTCGATGGCTTCGGAACCGAAATCCTCGTGGTCCTTCACCAGGCTGTAGGCCTCGTCGATGAAGAGGATGCCGTCGAGAGCCGAGTCGATCACCGCGTTGGTCTTGGGCGCGGTCTGGCCGACGTATTCCGCCACCAGGCTGGAGCGGTCGCACTCGATCAAGTGGCCTTTCCGCAGCAGCCCGAGCGCGTGGTAGATGCGGCCCATGAGCCTGGCCACGGTGGTCTTGCCCGTGCCCGGATTGCCGCTGAAAACGGTGTGGTAGCTGGTGGGAATCGCGGGCAATCCCTGCCGGGCGCGCAACTGCTGGAGCCGCGCGAAGTTCGTCAGCTGTTTGACCTTCTCCTTCACCTCGGCCAGGCCCACCAGCTCGTCCAGCTCGGCGATCAGCGCCGCCAAGTCGTTCGCCGCCCGTCCGTCCCTCGCGGACTGTTTGCGCGCGGTGCCCGACAGCGCGCGGATCTGCTGGAGCGCGTATTGCGTCACGCGGTCTTCCTTCGACGACACCGCGCCGTCGAGCCCGGCGAACGACTCGCAGATCTGCGTGGCGATGCCCTCGAAGAACTCCACGGCCAGCGACGGCAACTGCAGCTTCGTCGCCAACCGGATCAGCTCCGCGAACTGCCGGTCCATGCCCTCGCGCACCGCCGGTTCCACGGCTTCATGGAGCTTGGCGACGCGTTCGCGCGACTGGTCGATGAAGCGCGTGACTCCGTCCTCCACCCGTAGTCCCCGGGGCGGCACATAGTCGCGGTTCAGCACCTTGAAGCGTTCGCGGTGTTCCCGGCGGAAGAGCCCGATGAAGCCACCGGCCATCTCCGCCGGAGTGCCATTGGTCAGACACGCGACCCAGAACTGGGCCGAGGCGTTCTGGAGCAAGGAAAGCTCGGTTTTCGGAAAATACGTGCCCCACGCCGCGCCGACGAAGCGTTGGAACGTTTCGCTGAAAGCCTGGAGCAGATCGACCGTGGCGTTGGCCGTGCGCTCGAACGAAAGGTCGGGCGGCGTGAGCACTTCGAGGTATTCGGAGAAGAGCCGCGCGGCGAAGAGCGTCCGGGCGAGGTGCCGCACGCAGCCTTCGTCGCCCTCGATGGCGGTGGCCACTTCGCCCAGCTTCGGCTCCAGCTCGCGCCAAGCGGCGAGAAACGCGTCGTCCGAGCCCTGCACCCGGCATGCCTGGCGAGCGTCGATCACGCCGCATTCCTGGAAGTAGGCGCAGATCTCGGCGCGACTATGGGTGTCGAACGCGTGCATCGCTGTCTCGTCCAGCGCGAGCAGCCGACGGTCGGCCGGAGCGCCCATGATGGACGCGAGAACGCGGCTGGGAACGAGCGGATGGTTGTTGGCGGGAACACTCACAATTTGGCGTGACTCCGCATAAGGGCTCCGCCCCGGCGTGGCAAGCTCGCGCCCACGGCTGCGCTAATATTTGGGTCTGATGTTCCGAGAGGTTGTCCATGCGTGGAGGAGTTGGGAAGGTGGGGTTGTGAAATCGACACCGCACCAAATCCAGCCGCCATATGAACATGAGGTGACTTCGCGGAAGTGAGCCAATAGAGGTGAGAGTCAGGGCCGAAGAGAAAGGCACAGACGATGAAAGGGAAGAGACACGCGACGGAGGAGAATATCCAGCTACTGCGGGAGGTGGACGGAGGACAGAGCGTCCGGGGAGTCTGCCAGGAGAGGAACATCTCTGAGGCGACATCTCACCGGTGGCGGAAGCAGTTCGGGCGTAAGCGTCACCCGTGGCGCCGCTGTTCGAGCGGTTGAGCAGATGT
>CAMLMI010000298.1 GCA_946480965.1 uncultured Verrucomicrobiales bacterium
TCCGCAGCGTCTGGTCCAGGACGCACTCCGCCGCCGGTCGGCCGGAAGGACCAATGAGGCAATCGCCGAACCAGCCCTTCTCTTTCGCCCAGAACAGTTCCTCCACTTTCAGCCGCGCACGCTCGGCCAAGGTTGCCCAGGGCTCGTGCACCGGAGCCGCGCCGAGGCGGTCGAGCTGCCGCAGCAGCCGGATCCACAGCGCCTGGATCTCCACCGGATAGCCCGCGCGCGGCGTGCCTGCGGGATAGTTCGTGTCCATCCAGGTGAAGTGGCTCGGGCTCCAGACCAAGGCCGACGCCGGATCGACGCGGATGCCGTTGGGCGTGCCTTTCAAGTAGCCCGCCGCAATCTCGTTCAATACGCGGGCAATGGTGCGCCCGGTGTCGTCCACGCGCTCGGCGTAGAAGCGCGCGGCCTCGGCCTCGCCGGCCGTCTCGCGGATGAAGGCCGCCGTTTCCTCAGCCACCACGCCATACCAGAGCGGCGCGTCGCTCGTGTCGCGGTTGGACGCGTTGTCGCCGTGGATGGTGTTGGGCAGCGTGCCGTTCTCGACGAAGCGCCCGAAGGTGACGAGCAGTTGCGTGACCGTCTGCAACGCGCCGCCCGCCAGCAGCCCGCGCGCGGCGATCAAGGTGTCGCGGCCCCAGTCGAGGAACCACGGATAGCCCGCGATGACCGACTTGCCGACGCCGCGCCGCACCACGTAGGCGCGCGAGGCGCGGGCCAGTTGGCGGCCCAGGCTGTCGTGCTCCGCCACGCCCGCGCGCTCGACGAAGACACGGTTGTCCGCCTCGCGCATCGCCGCCGCCTGGAGGCAGGTTTCCGGCGAAGGATCGGCCGCTTCCGCCGTGACAACCAGCGTCGCGCCCGCGTCGGCATCCAACGGCAGATCGAACCAACCGGGGCTGTAGGCGTCACCGTGTGCGACCTGTCCGCGCGTCTGCTCGACCGGATGCGCGCAGGTGGACCATTCCTCGCCGGGGAAGAACGCGCCGACATCGGAATACGCCCGGACAAAACGGTCCGCCGCCGGGGTGAAGGCAAAGCCTGCCTTGCCCTCCAGCGCCCGCGTGTTCGTGCGGAAATGATGTTCGGCGGATGGGTTCCGCTCCGTCTGCGAATGGAAGCTCCGGTCCTCCAGATCGACGCGGAGGGTCAAGCGGACCTTGGCGGGGCCGGCGGATGCGCGCGCGAACCGCAGGACCACCGTGTTCTGCCCCTCGATCATGTCCGCCGTGAGCTGCACCTCCACGGTGCGTTCGTCACCGGCGTGCGCGCGGAAGGTCCAGACGGCGGGAGGCCCCGGATTGAAGGCGACGAGGTTCTGGAGGTTCAACGCGGTGATGAACCCGTCGGCATTGATCCAGGCGCGCAGGCGCTTGGCGAAGACGTGGCGGTCCACCGGCAGTTCCGCGTGGAGATTCGCGCCCAGCAGGCAGTCGTATTTGGAGAAGATCCGGCCGAGATCGACCGCCAGCCGCGCCATGCCGCCGCGCCCGTTGGTCAGCAGCACCGAGGCGTTTTCCGCCACCGGCGACGTCACGTCGAACTCGCCGTTGAAACAAGGCCGATCCGCCAGCAAGGCCAGCGTGGCTCGGGTCCGGGAAACCGATTCGCCGAAGCGCGTCAGCGCCAGTTCCGCCCGTTCCTCCAGACAACCGCCGCGCGTGCGGTTGGCATGGAACGACGGCGGCACCACCGCGATGTGGCCGCCCTGGACCGGAACGGATTCCAGCCACAACGCCGGGCAATCGTCGGTCGCCCGGACTTCCGCACGGAACGGATGTGTGTCCTTGAGGACCAGCCAATGGTTCGGCGGCAACGGCGTCACGCGCCTGGCATCGGCCGGCGTCCAGAGCACGACGTTGGGATAGCTCCCATCGGACTCGGCCAAGGCCGTGGCACAGGCGCCCCCGCCCATTGAACTGCTCCGGGCGGGAGCGCCGGTGCCACGGGCCGTCCGGGACACCGCCGCCAAAAATCCAACCGCATCCCGCTCCACCGCCTCCGCCATCTCGAACGCGTCCCAGCCCGGCGTCGCTTCCGGCATCATCACCGCCGCCAACGCCTGCGTGGCCAAGGCCGCCCGAGCACGCGCCTCGCGATAGGCCTCTCCGGAACGGCCCCGCACGGTGCGCGCCGGCGCCAAACACACCGTGCCCGCTGGCCGCAGGCTGAACAGCACCTTGCCCTTCGGCGTGGCCGCTTCATGGAAGACGCGCCCCTGCTGCGCGGCGGAACCCGTCTGGGACGGATGCCTCCCGGCTTCGCCTTCCAGCAGATTGACCGGTTCCCGGCCCAAGAACGCCATCTCCTCCGCCGGCAGTTCCAGCGTGTGTTCCGCCTCGGGATCGTTGTTCACCAGCACCAGCACCGAGTCCCGACCATCTGCGGAGTCTCGCCGCAGCGCGTAGATCGCCGAACCGGGCGGACTCAGTCGCGTCAGCGTGGCGCCGTCGAAGAAGGCCGGATGCTCGGCCAGCAACCGGTTCAGCACGGCCAGGTCCGCCACGATGTTGTCCGCCGCGCCCCAGCGCATGCCTCGGCTCTGGTGCACCTCCACCTTCTCGTCGGCCAACCATTCCACACCGCCGGTGAAGCCATACGCACCGCCGACGCTGGTGAGCGCACTCAGCCGGTTCCGCAGCAGCGACCACGCCCGGCCCTTGGCGGCGAGGCGGAGATTGTCGTGCGTTTCGCTGTAGTGGACGAGCGTGCCGACGCGCCCGCTTTGCTTCAGCGCGTGGTCGAGATACCCGCCGACCTGCGTGCCGCTGTATTCCTGGAACAGCTCGCTGTAGGCCCACTGCATCCCGCCTTCGCTCAACAGCGCCTCGGTCAACGCCCATGCGCCACCCAGCCCCTCCAGCAGGAAGATCGTGTCGGGGAACTCCTCGCGCACCCGGGCCACAATGTATTGCCAGACCGGCAAGGGCACCTTGTAGCCCGCGTCGCAGCGAAAGCCGTCCACGCCGCGCCGGCACCAGATGAGAAACCCTTCGGCCAGATGCTCCCAGAGCCCCGTGTGCTCGGGCTCCAGCTCAACCAGATCGCCCCACGTCACACCCCACGCACCGGGACTGGCGAACTCGCCGTTCTTCTCCCGCAGGAACCATTCGGGATGCTCGTTCCACAGCGTCGAACCCCAGCCCGTGTGGTTGATCACGATATCGGTGAAGAGCCGTCCGCCCAGCCGATGCGTCTCGTCCGCCAGCTCGCGGAACTGGTCCACGGCATTCGTGCGTTTGTCGAACTCGACCAACGCGGGATCGATGGCCGTCAGGTCCTGCGCCGCGTAGGGGCTGCCGAAGCGGCCCATCTTGGCGAAGGTCGTCGGCGTGGGGTTCACCGGCAGGAGATGCAGCACGCGGCAGCCGAGCGTGCCGAGGATGTGCGGGAGTTCCGCCTTCAGGTCGCGGAACGTTCCGGACCGCGGGATGACCGTAAACCCGTCCGCCTCCATCGCCCGCAGCTTCGCCTCCAGCGCGTCGTCGCGCGTGGCCGCCGCCGACTTGGACTCGCCGAACATCCGGGTGAAGGCGCAGTAGATCGTGTTGGCCGTGCGCGCGTGGTCCGGATGCACCGAGACGCCGAAGTCGTCGCCGTCCGGCCAATGCTGCCAGCCCTTCTCGTCGGCGAAATAGGCCTTGCTGCGGAAGAACCCCACCTCGGCCAACGGCAGCGACACCTCGTAGAGTTCCGGATCGCCCGACGTCGCCGGGGCCATCGGCACGTCGCGCCAGAAGGCGACGGACAACGGCCGCTTGCCCGCGTAGGAAGCGATGATCTCGCGCCGCAGCGTGGCGGCCTTGCCGAGATTGGTGCGGAGAAACGCCTTCCCGCCCGGGGGCAACCCGCCGAAAATGCGGAGTTGGAAGAGGATGCGATCACCGACGAACCGGACCAGCCGTTCGCCCGTTGCAGGAAACATATCGAGTCGAGCCATACGTCAGCGCCACGCGCAGTGTAGGGACACAACTGCCGCTGGCGAACCGAGATTCGGGGAAAGTGTAGCGGGCCGACCATCTTCGCGGTTGCCAGCCTCGGCGATCCGTCATTTGCTCCGCGCAATGCCAAGGAGCCTACTGGTTTGCCTTATCATCTGGTCCATCGCACGAACCCTGTTCGGCGCAGAAGCCGGGGCGCTCGATTCCCGCTTCAACGCGAACCTCTCCGAGCCTGCGGGAAGCCTGTATTGCTTTAATGCCTTGCCGGACGGCCGGTTGATCGTTTCCGGCAGCTTTAATCGGATCGGCTCGTTGAAAGCACACCAGCGCGGGATGCTGGCAGTCGATGGAGCTCCGGGTCCTTTTGCTGCGAGCGATGCCATTTGGCGGGTGGACTGGTCCGCTCCCTTGATGGACGGCGGCGTATTGCTCCTCGCCGTGTCCCATTCCGACTTGGAAAACGTTCGGTCCAGCTTCTACAAGGTGGACGCTACGGGAACGCTGAATCCGTCGCCGATTCTCATTCAACAACCGGATTTCGGCTTCGAGCGACCGGTCCAGCATCCAGATGGCTCGGTCACGGTTCGCGGAGGCACCAACTATTATCGTTTTGATCCCACTGGCGTTCCGGTCGGTAAATTTTCTCCTTCGCCTGATTTAAGGCTCGCCAGCCTCTTCGTTGGTTTGGCTGGCGGCCGAGTGCTTGTTCACCAATGGCCAAGCCCCGGCGAAAGATCGGCAATCCGTGTCTATGATCCGGGCGATGGCGTTTTGGTGGAAGGCCGGATCGAGGATCGGTTGTTTCTCGGCTCGCGCGAAAGTGCTCCTTCAGCGGACGGCACCCGGATTCTCGCGCGACGCCATCTCAATCACGAAAGCCTCTTCAAGCTTTCCGAGAACGGTGTCGTCGATACGGATTTCATCCCCGCTTTCGGCGCGGGCTCCACATTCACCGCTACAGCAGCCTTGGACGACGGAAGCGCGCTGGTTGCCGGAACGTTGTTTGACTCCGCTGGAACGCCGCTCGGGAAACTGGCTCGCCTCAAAGCTACAGGCGAGATCGACCCAACCTTCGCGCCAAATACGGGCAACATCGGCTCCATCCAACTGTTCACCAAGGCGCCGGGCAATGCGTGGTATTTCAACGCCGCCGAGGGCAACGAAAACGTGATAGGAAAGATCACCGAGAACGGCGCAGTGGATGCAAGCTTCCGGGTTCCCGTCTATCGCCGCCCCATGGTTCAATCGATCGCACTCTTATCCAGCGGCCAAGTGGCGTTCGGAGGGCCGTCGTCGATGGATGTCGGAACGACCAATGGCGCCATCTCCGTCCGTGAATCCAATGGGAGCTTTCCACCCACCCCTTCACAGCACTCCACTCGGGAAGCTTGGGACCTGGCGGCATTGCCGGATGGATCGCTGCTGGTCCTAGGCTTCGACGCCGACTTCAATGTCTTCACGCGGCTCACGCCGGACGGCACCGCTTTTCCGGGATTCCAAGCGGACCTTAGCAGCGTGGGTTCCGGTGCGGCGTTGCGGCCGCTGTTACACCCCCTTGCCGATGGGAAGATCATCATCAGCGGCGGACAGGTCGAAGGATTCGACACCAACCATGCCGGCACAGAGCGGGGGCCTTTGACGAAGTTGTTGAGCAATGGCCAACCCGATTTCGAGTTTCAGTCGGCAAACGTTTTCAGCCATTCCAGCACCAGCATGTCCCTGCTTGTCGCGAGAGATGGGAAGATTTTGCTGTCCGGCTATTTCACGGCCACCAATGGCTCGCCCCTGCCTACAGTGGTTCGACTACGGCCCAACGGCACCTTGGACGAGACCTTCCAATATGGTCCTGGCTCGCCTCCGCATCGGCCAGTCTTGGGACAGTTCTCCAACGGACGCATTCTGCTCGGTGACGCGGGCACCACCAATGCGTCCGAACGGGCACGGGCTTTGGTTCGGTTGAACAACGACGGCTCCATTGATCCGGATTTCCAGTCGGTTCTGGGAGCGGGGAGTCGCATCTCCGCCGCCGCGATCCAAGGGGATGATCGCATTCTGATCGGAGGACTTCTGTGGAACACGAACGGCAGCCGACTAAGCTCATTGATCCGACTCGAACCGGATGGAAGCTTGGACGAATCTTTTTACGCAGACTATGCCTCCACAACCTTCTCTCC
>CAMLMI010000299.1 GCA_946480965.1 uncultured Verrucomicrobiales bacterium
AGGCGGCGTCGCGGTCGGCGCTCCCGGCGTTTCCCTGCCCGGTCTTCCGGCCACGAACAAGACGGCGACCTTCAACGGCATCGTCGGCGGTGTGACCTCCCTGGGCAGCCCGCTGAGCGGGCTCGCCAATTTCAGCATCGTCGGCTGGTTCAAACCCGTCGGTGCCACCCAGACCGCCCGCACCAGTCTCGTGGGCCAGAATGATGCCATCGAGTTCTACTACGACACCGCCAACCGCATCGGTCTCTACACAGCTGGCGGCGGCCAGTTTATCTCCGCTGACACCACCGGCGTCATCGTGCCAGATGCCTGGAACCTGATCGCGGGCGTCGGCGACGGCACCAACATCTTCATCTACATCAACGGCAAGCAGGTGGCCAAGGGTGGCTCCGCCGTCGCCAACTACGGCAGCTCCGCCTTCCCGTTGAACATCGGTGCCGGCGTGGCCGACGCGACCGGTGGCGTCTACCGGGGCCAGATCGACGAAGTGGCCGTCTTCACCACGAAGGCGCTCAGCCCGACCGAGATCGCCACCCTCTACTATGCCGCCGCGCAGACCCCGGCTTTCATCGCCCAGCCCGTGGCTCCCGCCGCTCCGTTGGCCGTGGGTTCCACCTACACGCTGACGGCCACCGCCGCCGGCAGCCCCGTGCTGACCTACCAGTGGTTCAAGGACGGCACCGCCCTCACCGGCAAGACCCTGTCCTCGCTGGCGCTCTCGCCGGTGGCCTCGGGCGACGCCGGCAACTACTCGCTGGTCGTCACCAACGGCTTCGGCGCCATCACCAGTTCCATCGTGGCCGTGACAATCGAGTCCGGCGTGCTGGAGATCACCATCGAACGCAGCGGATCGAACATCATCCTCACCTGGCCGTCCGGCGTGCTCCAGTCCTCGGACACCGTCACAGGCGGTTACTCGGACGTCACCGGCGCAACCTCGCCCCGGACCGTGGTCCCGAGCGAGCCGATGAAGTTCTACCAGCTCCGCCAATAGTCTCCGTTGATTTCACAGCCCACCCGCAGCCCCGGCGCTGCGGGTGGGCCCTTCTAAAAAACCACCGAACAAGACACTCGTAACAATGACCTCATTCATCCGCGCTCCCCGCCGCAGCCTCGCCTTCACCCTGATCGAACTGCTGGTCGTCATCGCCATCATCGCCATCCTCGCCGGGATGCTCCTCCCCGCCCTCGCCAAGGCCAAGGACCGAGCCCGGCGCACCCAGTGCATGAGCAACCTCAAGCAGTTCGGCCTGGCCATCGTGATGTATGCGACCGACAACAACGACAAGCTGCCCGACGCCGGCACCGGCTTCTGGGCCTGGGATCTGACCACGGTCGCAGCGGACAAAATGATCTCCAGCGGAGTGAGCAAAAAGACCATGTATTGCGCGGGCACTTCGCCCCGCTTCGGCGACCAGGAGAACGAACAGCTTTGGAACTACGGCTCCGGCTATCGCGTCTTGGGCTATGCCATGACGCTGCCCAACACCCCGACGGTTTTTCCGACGAACCAGAACAAGACCCTCATCCCGACCGCCATCCAGCTAGGGGCCCTCACCTATCCGGCGCAGTCCGTGGCCGAACGCGTTCTCGCGGCCGATGCCACCATCTCGGCCCCGGGCCAAGCCGTCCCGGCTCAACGGAACACCTACAACTACACCGAGATCGATGGTGGCTTTGAAAAGAACCATTTGAGCGCCCATCTCAAAGGCAAAATTCCTTCCGGAGGCAACCTGGTCATGCTCGACGGACATGTGGAATGGCGGCGCTTCGAAGACATGACGGTGCGCGCCACGGGCGGAAACAGTCCGACTTTCTGGTGGTAAGGGTCAGCGGGTGTTGCGACGGCGGCGGGCCCGACGGGGTTCGCCGCCGTTTTTCTTAGAACCAGGCGCGGCTGAGCGCGGGCTTGTCACCCGGTCGGCGGAACGGCTTCACTCCCGCCCACGTTCCCGATGACGCGCATCCTCGGCATCTCCGCCTTCTACCACGATAGCGCCGCCGCCCTGGTGGTGGACGGCCGCATCGTCGCGGCGGCGCAGGAGGAAAGGTTCAGCCGCAAGAAGCACGATCCCGATTTCCCCGCGAACGCCGTCGCCTATTGCCTGCGGGAAGCGGGGTTGACCGAGGCCGATCTCGACTACGTCGCCTTCTACGACAAGCCGCTGCTGAAGTTCGACCGGCTGCTGGAAACTTACCTGTCCTTCGCGCCCGTCGGCTTCCGCAGCTTCAAGCTGGCGATGCCCGTTTGGCTCCGCGACAAGGTCTATCTCCGCCGCACGCTCAAACAGCACCTGCCCGGCGCGAAGCGCGCAAAGTTCGTCTTCACCGAACATCACGAGAGCCACGCGGCCAGCGCCTTTTTTCCGAGCCCCTTCGCCGACGCCGCCATTCTCACCATCGACGGCGTGGGCGAATGGAGCACCGCCGCCATCGGCCACGGCCAAGGCCATCGCTTGCGCCTGCTGCGGGAGCAGTCGTTTCCCCACTCGCTCGGGCTGCTCTACTCCGCCTTCACCTACTACTGCGGCTTCAAGGTCAACAGCGGCGAATACAAGCTCATGGGCCTCGCGCCCTACGGTCGTCCGGTCTTCGCCGACCTTATCCGCGAACGGCTCATCGATCTGAAAGATGACGGCAGCCTCTGGATGGACCAGAGCTTCTTCAACTACTGCCAAGGGCTGACCATGACGAACGAGCGGTTCCACACGCTCTTCGGCGGACCGCCGCGCGATCCCGAGTCGCGTATCGAGCAGCGCCACATGGATCTCGCCGCCAGCATCCAGGCGGTGACGGAAGAGGCCGTCCTGCGCATGGCCCGCGAAGCCCATCGCCTCACCGGCTCAAAGAACCTCGTGTTGGCCGGAGGCGTCGCGCTGAACTGCGTGGCAAATGGACGGCTGCTGAAAGAAGGGCCGTTTGAGCGCCTCTGGGTGCAACCGGCCTCGGGCGATGCGGGCGGTTCGCTGGGCGCGGCTTTGTTCACGTGGCATCAGCTGTTGGAGAATGAGAGGATACTGCCGGGTTGCCGTGGAGAACCCACCCCTGACCCCTCCGAGGAGGGGATAAGGCAGGACGCCCTTCGACCACCGGACACGCGTTCCCAGTTCCCCTCCTCGGAGGGGTCAGGGGTGGGTCCGTCCTCCGTCCTGTTCCCGCCCGACTTCCAACAAGGCAGCCTGCTCGGCCCCCGGTTCACCAGCGACGAAGTGGAGAACTATCTCCGCTCCGTCGCCGCGCCCTTCCACCGTTTCAATGACGAAGGCGAGCTGTTGGGCGAAGTCGCCGCCCAGTTAGCCGACGGCAAGATCGTGGGGTGGTTCCACGGCCGGATGGAGTTCGGCCCGCGCGCGCTCGGCGCCCGCAGCATTCTCGGCGATCCGCGCAACGTCGCGATGCAGTCGACGATGAACGTGAAGATCAAGTTCCGCGAAAGCTTCCGCCCCTTCGCGCCCGTGGTTCTGCGCGAACGCGCCGCCGAGTTCTTCGACCTGCCGCCCAACGCCGAGAGCCCCTACATGCTCATCGTGGCCCAGGTTCGCGCTGAGCACCGCGTCGCGCTCTCCGCCGCCGACGAAGCTGTCATGGCCTCCGATCCCGACCTTTGCCGCCGCGTCAATCTCCCCCGCTCCACCCTGCCCGCCATCACCCACGTGGACTACAGTGCGCGGCTCCAGACCGTGGACGCCGAACGCCACGGCCGTTTCCATCTGCTGCTAAAAGCCTTCGAGCACCGCACCGGCTGCCCCGTGCTGGTCAACACCAGCTTCAACGTGCGCGGCGAACCCATCGTCGGTTCGCCGGAAGACGCCTGGCGTTGCTTCCTCGCGACCGACATGGACGTGCTCGTGCTGGAAGACTGCGTGGTGAAGAAAACGGATCTGAAGAACCACGTCTCCGCCGCCGAGCGCCAACAACACCTCGCCCAGTTCGCCCCGGACTGAACCGACTTCACTCAATGATTTTTCAGCCCGAAAATCCACCCCTGACCCCTCCCAAGAGGGGAACCGTTGACGCGCGTCCGGCAATCGAATCGCGTCCTGTCTCATCCCTTCCTCGGAGGGGTCAGGGGTGGGTTCGGCCAGCTTTCCAACCATGACCTGGTCCCAGCTTCCCCTCCGTCCTTCCGCCCGCATCCTGCGCCAGTTCTCCGGCGCGTGGCTGGTCGTCTTCGGCGTCTTCGCCGCGCTCCAGTTCCGGGCGGACCACGCGACCAACACCGCCGTGCTCACAGCCGTTGCCGCACTGGGGCTCATCGGCCTGCTCCATCCGCCGCTGATGCGCTGGATCTTCGTCGCCGCCTCCGTCGCGGCCTTCCCCATCGGCTGGGTCGTGACGCATCTCATCCTTGGCATCCTCTTCTACGTCGTGCTCACGCCTCTTGCGCTTTTCTTCCGGCTGAAAGGCCGCGACATCCTCAAACGCCAGCGCCCACCCGCCAACGCTTCCATGTGGGAAACCAAAGAACCCACCACTGATCCCGCCAGATATTTGCGGCAATACTGATGGAACGCTGGCATCTTCCCGCCACCCCATGAAACCCAAGAACCAGTTCGAGAAAGCGGCGGAAGAGAGCGGCCAGGGCGGCTTCGTGCGCGATTTCATCGGGTTCCTGAAGCACAACAAGAAGTGGTGGCTCCTGCCGATCCTCGTGATCTTCCTGCTCTTCGGCCTGCTGATCCTGCTCTCCGGCACCGGCCTCGCCCCGTTCATCTACACGCTGTTCTGAAGCAGCCGGGCCACGGCGACTTGCAGTCCGGAAAGTTCCCGCTCCTGGTCGAGCAACAGCTTCTCGGCTTCGGTCATGGAAACCTCGCGGAAGCGAACGGTGTCTCCGGGCTTCACCTGCCCCAATAGCGGCAGGTCCACGGAAACGACGTTCGCGATCTTCGGATAACCGCCGAGCGTCTGGCGATCAGCCAAGAGCACGATGGGTTGGCCGTCGGGCGGAACTTGGATTGCCCCGAAAGCCACGGCCTCCGACGGCATTTCGTGCGGTTGCCCGAGGGCGAGCGTCGGCCCTGCCAGGCGCAACCCCATGCGGTCGGACTGGCTCTGGACCACGTAGGCTTCACCCAACAGACGCCGCCACGCTTCTTCGCTGAAGCCATGCGCCTGCGGGCCGCGCACGATCCGGATCGTCGGCGTTGAAGAATACGGCGGACGCGAGGTGGGCGTAATGAACCAGCTGGACACAACGGGCGCTTCCGGATTCGCCAGCCACGCTTGCGCCGCAGCCGAGGGAGCCCCCATCGCCAACGAATCTCCCGCGCGCAAGGCGCGTCCTTGATGGCCGCCGAAGCCGGCCCGGAGATGGGTTCCGCAGCCATTCAAGACCGGTGGCACCGCCCAGCCCCCGGCCACCGCCAGATAGATGCGGGCACCGGTCTCGATGCGACGCAGGTTCAGCGTCTCGCCGGCGCGGACCTTGATGGGTCGCCAGCCGGGCAATCCCGCCACCTCGCCGCCCGTGACCGCGATCAAGGCATCGACGGCGAAGTGCAGCTCCGGTCCGAGCAAAACCGCTTCCAGCACTGGCGCGCTGGCCTCGTTGCCCACGAGCCAATTCGCCACCTGCGCGGCTTGCCGGTCCATCGCGCCGCCGGGCGTCACGCCAACGGCTTGGTGGCCGAGGCGGCCCAGGTCCTGGACCGTGGTCTGCATTCCGGGATGCCGGACTTCGACAGTGGAAAGCTCCTCACCCCGGCCCTCTCCCCGTCGGACGGGAAGAGGGTGGCCGAAGGCCGGGTGAGGGGGATTCGTGCGTTCTTCCCCGCTCAAGCAGCTTTCCCTCGGCGTTGAAGCCAATGCCGCGAACTCTTCGGCCGTGATCGGTTGGAACCGCACGCGGTCGCCCGACCGGATCAAGGTCGGTTCGTCGGCGAACGCGTCGAAGAGCCGCAACGGGGTTCGGCCGATGAGGTTCCAGCCGCCCGGCGACGCCAGCGGATACACGCCCGCCTGAGCGCCACCGATGCCGACGCTTCCGGCCGGAACGGAGACCCGTGGCGTGGACCGGCGCGGCACATGGAGTTCCGCAGGCAATCCCGCCAGATAAGGAAACCCTGGCGTGAACCCCACCGCGCGCA
>CAMLMI010000300.1 GCA_946480965.1 uncultured Verrucomicrobiales bacterium
CTAGGTTTTAACGAGTCCGCCTTTTCTGGCAGCCAGTCGGGACGTTTGCCTCCTGCCGTCAGCAGCGCGTTTCCATCAGAGGCAACTCGGGCAAACATGAATCCCGATCCATAGCCGGTGCAGACATCACAGGTGAGGATGGGCAGCTTTCGCCCAACGATCTCCAGAAAGTCGAACCGAGCGTCTTCAAGGTTCAAGTCGATGAGGTGGATCAATGGCCGCTGGCACCAAGGGCAGTCCTGATTTGTTGCGCTCAGAAGCCGCAATGATTGATCGGGAGACTGCTCGGATAAGGCAGGTGTGATGGCCCAGCACTCGTCGTGGAACAGGTTGCGTCTCGCGGGTCTACCCAGCTCCCATCCTGCGACATTCGCGTAACCGGACGGCCCCACGAACAGTTTGCTGCGCCAATTTGGAGGATTGGCTTCCCAATGGCGAAACAGCTCCTGAACCCTGTCGTCGCCTATCCACGCGAGTGCGGAGAGAGCTTCGTTCGCATTGGCCTCTCCCGATTCCAGCGCGGCAACCACGGCATCCCTGACAACCGCGCCTGCTCCTCGGAAGACAACGGGTGGCCAGAAACAATTTTGCTCCAGCCAAGACTCCAGCATCGGGTCGAGAGGGAGGTCCGTGAACACGGCGAGCGATTTTGCGATTTCTTGCGCGAAATCTTCGTTGTCGGCTCGCAACGCATCAGCGGCCATCGCCATCAAGCGGTTGGCCTGTTCTGCGCTTAACCGGGAGTAAAGCTCTTCGACGGACTGGGGACACGGACGAAAAACTACTAGCGGATCATGCGGGCGCGGCGTGTGCAAAACACGGAGAATCTCAACCACGTCGGTCACCCCGGCATACGGGTCCACTTCGCGGCGGTTCAGGCGAATGTATTCCTCCCGCTCCGCGTGCAGTCGTTTCTGCACGCAAGGCATACAGTGGCCGTCGTTGGCTTTGGCGGTCGCCGGAAGAATTGTATTGGTGCAGCCTTCGGTTCGGCACGGAACACGTTCGGTGGTCATGGTTGAGAATGGATAAACTTTCTGATCTTAGCCTTCGCCGGGGAGCCTTTTTGAAGTCTCTTCTCATCGCGTTTCCCCCTCACCTTAGTCCTCTCCCCCAAGTGGGAGAGGAGAGCGGCAGGGCGGGCGCGGTTCGGACGCCCTCGCCCCCTGGGGGGGTGTGGTTGGGGGTGAGGGGGAGGGCTTGGGCAGGAATCCGCCGATCTCCTCCGAGCGTCCTGTCCGGTCCATCAGCGCGTGCCAGATCTCGAACCGGACGGACTCCGGCTCGTCGCGGACCTGATGGTTCCAGAAGCGGAGGACGTGGACGCCGCGCTCCGTGAGAAAGCGGTTGCGCGCTGCGTCCTTTGCGCGTTGATCGGGAAATCCGTGGCCGCCTCCATCCATTTCTACCGCCAGCTTTGCGGCGGTGCAGAAGAAGTCGAGGAAGTAGATGCCGCAGGCGTATTGGCGGCGGAACTTGAACTCGGCGAAGCGCCGGTCCCGCAGCAGACGCCAGAGCCGTTTCTCGGCGTCGGTGGAGTTTTAGCGGAGCTGGCGGGCGAGGCTGCGGGCGGAGTCGGTGGGGGTGGGGTGTTGGCCGTATTGGGGCGCCTTCCCCCTCATCCCTTCCTTCCCCCCCACGGGGGTAGAAGGTGTCCTACGGAGGTTTGTGGGGGATTCCGTGGGGGCTTGAGGCGCGATCGGATCGGTGGTGCGTTGCCCCCTCACCCTGGCCCTCTCCCCCGGTGGGGGAGAGGGGATCGCGCCTGGATCGTCGGGGCCGCACATCGCTTGCTGGGCTTTTCAGCGTGGGGTCTTCGACATTGCATCCACCTTCGCCTTCACCGCTGCATCCATCTTGATCAGCGGCGGCCAGGGGCGTTGGAAGCCTTCGCCGGGGAGTTTGCGGGTGGCGTCGAAGCCCATCTTGCCGCCGGCGGCGATGGTGGGCGTGGCGTGGTCGAGAACGTCGGCCGGGCCGCGCGTGAGCATGGTGTCGCGCTGGGGATCGGTGTCGGCGAAGAGGTGGAAGAGGACCTGGCTGGTGTTGTGCACGTCCACGTGGGCGTCCACCACGATGATGTATTTGGTGAACATCATCTGCCCCATACCCCAGAGGCCGTGCATGATCTTGTAGGCCTGCATGGGGTAGGTCTTCTTGATGGAGACGACGACGAGGTTGTGGAAGGTGCCTTCCGCCGGGAGCGCGATGTCCACGATCTCCGGGAAGTTCATCTGGAACATCGGCAGGAAGAGTTTCACGGACGCGGCGCCGATGTAGAAGTCCTCCATCGGCGGGATGCCGACGATCGTCGCGGGATAGACTGCGTCTTTCCGGTGGGTGATGGCGGTGACGTGGAAGACGGGATACGGCTCGGGCAGCGTGTAGTAACCGGTGTGGTCGCCGAAGGGGCCTTCCATGCGCAGCGGCTCGGTGGGGTCCATGTAGCCTTCGATGACGAAGTCGGCGTTGGCCGGGACCTGGAGATCGTTGGTCTCGCACTTCACCAGTTCGACGGACTTCTTCCGCAGATACCCGGCGAGGAGAAATTCATCCAACCCGTCGGGCAACGGCGCGGTGGCGGCGAAAGGGAACATGGGATCGCCGCCGAGGAAGATGGCGACGGGCATGCGTTCGCCCTTCTCGAAGTAGCGGCGGCCGTGGCGCGCGGCGACCTTCTGGAGCTGCCAATGCAGGCCGGTGGTGTGCGCGTCATAGACCTGGATGCGATACATGCCGAGATTGCGGTCGCCGGTGTCGGGGTCCTGGGTGACCACGCAGGGAAGCGTGACGAAACGACCACCGTCGAGCGGCCAGCACTTCAGGATGGGAATGTCCGCCAGCGTGGGCGGATTGGGGTTCGTGCCCTTCTGCCAATCGGGCGCGTCCGGCCAGGCGCCTTTGTGGCTGGCGGGCGCGTCGTAGCGATGGATCACGTCCTTGCACGGGCCGGACTTCACCGTCTTGGGTTTCGCGTGGCGGAGCTCCAGCGCGGTGCCGAGGAGCTTGATGGCTTCCTTGAAGCCGGTGGGCGGCTTGGCCTTCATCAGGGAGCCGAGTTCCTTGGCCGCATCGTCCACCTTTTCCACGCCCATGCTCATGGCCATGCGTTTCCAGGAGCCGAGCGTGTTGATGGCGACGGGGAAGGGTGAGACCACGCCGTTGACGGTGGGTTTCTCGAAGAGGAGCGCCTTGCCGCCGCCGGGCAGCTTCATCTCGCGGTCCGCGATCTCGGTGATCTCCAGCTCGGTGGCGACAGGTTGGGAAATGCGTTTCAGCTCGCCCGCACGGTCGAGCGCTTCGACGAAGTCCCGGAAGGAATCATAAGCCATGCGGCGAGGTTAGCCCACGACCTCCGCGTAGCAATCGGAAGGTCGCGCCGGACGTTTGCGCTTGCCGATGCAGCCGTGCCCCACAAGCCTGCTGTAGCCATCCCCAAGGAGATTTTCAGCCATGAAACGAGTCTTGTTCCTGTTGCTGTTCGCCGCCGCGCTGATCGGCCTGCCTGCGCTCCCGTCTCTCGCCGCCGAGCCGTCGGGGAGGATCGTGGATCTGACGCCGTTCTTCACGAAGTCGCAGTTCGACTACATCGGCACGCCGTGGGCCGTGCCGAAGACCGCGCTTATGGTCGATGGCATTCCGTTCCGGATCGACGGGATCGTGGAGCTGTTCGGCTCGGGCACGGCGCGCAGCGGCAACGCGGGCCCGCGCACGGTGGAGAACATCCCCGTCGGCGGCACGTTCGCGGAGCTGCACCTGCTCGGAGCCACCTCCTGGTCCGACCCCGACTCGACCGTGATCGCGCGCGTGGTGTTGGCTTATGAAGACGGCACCCGGGCCGAGGTTCCCATCGCCTACGGGCTGCAGGTCCGCGATTGGTTCGTGCCGCGCCGCGAACCGGCCAAACCGCTCACGGCCGCCGGAGCCGTCGAAGCCCTGCGCGGCGAATGCCCGGAGTCGGCGCGGTTCGACAAGCACTACAGCTTCACCCGGTTCATCCTTCCCAATCCGCATCCGACCAAGGCGGTCCGGACCATCGGCTTCGTCTCCGCCGAGAAGCAATCGAGCCTCATGATCGCGGCGCTGTCGTTGAGCGAAACGGCGGTGGAGACCAAGGGCGTGGTCCAACCCGGGATCGCTCCGGAACTACGACCAAACAACGCGGCGCGAACGGGAGTCGTCGCCGCCCTCCGTGGAAGAATTTTGACCGAAGCCGGAGAGCCGCTGGAAGGCGCGCAGGTGCGGATCATCGGCGTGCGCAACCTGGGCACGGAGGAGAACGACGGTTTCGGGGAACATCCAGCGCTCGGCACCACGGTGTTGACCGGACCGGACGGGACGTTCGAGTTCGCGGCGTTGACCGATGACCGGCTGTATCGGCTGGCGGCGGCCAAGCGCGGGTTTCTTCCGGCTTCCTATCGCGGCGCGGACCCGTTGGGCGCGCGGCCCGAACTGCGGCTGACGGTGCCGAAGGCAACCTCGGAACCTTCGGCGCGGTTCCAAGTGGTGGATCTGGCGGGCCAGCCGGTTTTCGGCGCGATGCTGCGGGTGAACTCGGTCTCGCTCCACGGCGGGACAACCTATGGTGGCACGAGCGGCTTCTCCTCGTTGTCCCTGACCGACACCGAAGGCATGGCCGTGATGTCGCGGAAGGATCCCTTCGAGACCGTGCAGGCGATCATCGCCGCCGCCGGATTGGCCCAGGTCAAAGCCCGGAGCGCCAGCACGGGCGGTGTGGAGAAGGTGACCCTCGGTCCTGGCGCGACCTTGACCGGACGCATCCTGAAGGATGGCCAACCCGTGGCCGGTCGTGTGGTGGGGCTCGTGGGTGCGGATCGCAGCTCGGAGGTTTTCGTCGGCTACTTCGAGGAGAAGACCGATGCGGAGGGACGGTTTGCTTTCCGGCACGTGCCTCCCTCCAAGAGCTACCGCCTGTTGGGCGAGTTGGAGTCGTTCCGGGAGATCGGCTTGGTCGCGCCGCAACTGGTGATGGCCCGGGCGCACGGCCAGACGAACGATCTCGGGGACTTGGCCGTTACCGAGGGGCTCACCCTGTCTGGTCGCGTGGTGCGGTCCGACGGAAAGCCGAACCACCCGACGCTGCAACTGCACTTCGCCCACGACGAGGCGTGGAAGGGCTTCACGACGAAGCCGGAACCGGATGGCCGCTTCGAGCTGAAGCACCTCCCGGGCGGACATGTTTACCTGCACCTCGCTGGCCAGTCGGCGAACCGCTACCGTCTGGATCTGCGAAACCGCAGCCTCGCCGACTACAACTCGGACGGCTTGGAAGGACGGCTCACCGAGTCGAAGAACGACCTGCTGATCCTCTTCGAAGACCGTCCGAAAGGTTCCGACCCTTTCGGACGGACCATGTTTTCGCTGCCCACGGGCGACGCCAGCCGAGACCGGCCGTTGTTCGGAGCTGAAGACTCGGGACCGAAACCGATCGTGTTGTCCGGCCGCGTGGTGGACGACGCGACGGGCGAGCCGGTGCGCAACTACCGGATTGTGGCCGGGCGGGCGCTGAACAATCCAATGGGCGGTCCCCGGCGCGGAACGGGTTCGCCCGTCAAAGACCTCGCCCGGACCCTGTTCGGGGAAAAGGAGCGCGATCCGTATCAATATGCCTGGATGGAGAACCGCTTCGTGGAAGCAACCCAGGCGGAATGGCGGATCGAGCTGGTGCCGCTGACCGTCGCGCCGGCGATCCGGATCGAGGCCGAAGGCTATGACCCGTTCCAATCCGATCCACTGCCGGCCGGGACCAATGGGATGGTCGTGCGGCTCCAGAAGGGGGCCGGTCTCAATGGCGTGGTGCTCGGACCCGATGGGCGCCCGATCACTGGAGTGATGCTGGCGCTCTGCGTTTACGGGGAACAGTTATCAGTGTTTCCCGATACCCGGCTGCGCTTGTCCAACGATCAGGCCGGGGTGACGACCAATCAGGCCGACGGTTCCTTCACCCTCAAACCCCGCAAGGGAGCGCGGAAACTCATCGCCTCCTCTCCTGCCGGTTGGGCCGAGCTCTCAGAATCGGACCTCGAAGCCGGGATGAAGGTGCGGCTGAAGCCGTGGGCGGCGGTGA
>CAMLMI010000301.1 GCA_946480965.1 uncultured Verrucomicrobiales bacterium
TCCTCGAAGCCATTTCCCCCACGACCAATGTAGGCAAGCTGACCAAGCCGCTCTTCGTGGTGCAGGGGAAGAATGATCCCCGCGTGCCCGTGACCGAGGCCGAGCAGATGGTGAAGGCCATCCGCGATCAGGGCGGCTCCGTCTGGTATCTGATGGCCAAGGACGAAGGCCACGGCTTCGCGAAGAAGGCCAACGCCGACTTCCAGTTCATGGCCCAGATCCTCTTCTTCCGGGAGCATCTGTTGAAGTAGGACAGGCATCCTGCCTGTCCGTGGGGCGCGGAAAGAAAGGTGAGATTCTGAAACGTCGCGGAGCCACACCGTTGGTGTCTCCACCGAGACTTCGAAGATAGGCTGGAAGCCTTTCCCACTCCAGCCCAAACCATGAAGCCGATTCATCGCCGCGCTGGAAACGATGAGCCGCACGGCGAACTCCCGCCCTTCCGGTGAAACCCATTGACCCGGAGCGACACCGGTTCCTAACCTTTCGCCCGTGCGGCGGCGGCGCCACTTCCCTCCAAGCCCCGCAGCGCTTCCCCGTTGTCTGCCAACATGAAAACCGGATTCACGAACTACCAGCTGGACGGATTCTTCGACGAGATGTTCGTCGATGGCCGCACGGTGCGGCCGCACTACCAGCGCCTCCTGGAACGCTTCCGCGGGTTGAGCCCGGCGGACCTCCAGAACCGCCGCCAGATGGCCGACGCGTCGTTCCTGAACCAGGGCATCACCTTCACCGTCTATAGCGACAACCAGGGCACGGAGCGCATCTTCCCCTTCGACATCGTCCCCCGGATCATCCCGAACTCCGAGTGGCAGCACGTGGAGCGCGGCCTGACCCAGCGCATCACCGCGTTGAACCTCTTCCTGCACGACGTCTATCACGGGCAGAAGATCGTGAAGGACGGCGTGATCCCGCGCAGCTTCATCGACGACGCGAAGCATTTCCGGCCGGAGTTCATGGGCTTCAACGTCCCCAAGAACATCTACATCCACATCTGCGGCACGGACCTGATCCGCGACGAGACGGGCCAATACGTGGTGCTGGAGGACAACGGCCGCTGCCCCAGCGGCGTCTCCTACATGCTGGAGAACCGCCAGACCCTGCGGCAGGTCTTCCCATCACTCTTCGACTCCTACGGCGTGCGCCCGGTGGCGAACTACCCGCAGGAGCTGTTGAACGTCCTCAAATACATCGCCCCGCGCGGACGCCCCAGCCCCAAGGTCGTCGTCCTCACCCCCGGCATCTACAACAGCGCCTACTTCGAGCACTCCTTCCTCGCCCGCCAGATGGGCATCGACATCGTGGAAGGCAGCGACCTGACCGTGCGCGACGGCCACGTCTATATGAAGACGACCAAGGGCCTGGAGCACGTGGACGTGATCTACCGCCGGATCGACGACGACTTCCTCGATCCCCAGGTCTTCCGCAAGGACTCGCAGCTCGGCGTGCCCGGCATCGTGGACGCCTACCGGCGCGGCAACGTCAGCCTCGCGAACTCCATCGGCACCGGCGTGGCGGACGACAAGGTCATCTATTATTTCGTACCCCGGATGATCAAATACTACCTCGGCGAGGATCCCATCCTGCCGAACGTCCCCACCTACCTCGCGAGCGAGCCGTCGGACATGAAATACATCATGGACAACCTGCCGAAGCTCGTGGTCAAGGCGGCCAACGAATCCGGCGGCTACGGCATGCTTGTCGGGCCGCACGCCTCATCCGCCGAGGTCGAGAAGTTCCGCAAGCTGATCAAGGCCAATCCCCGGAACTACATCGCCCAGCCCACGCTCGGCCTTTCCCGCCACCCGTGCATCTTCGACGGCAAGCCCGAGGGCCGGCACATCGACCTCCGGCCCTACGTGCTCTACGGCGAGAAAGTGACCATCGTTCCCGGCGGCCTCACCCGTGTGGCGCTGACCAAGGGCTCGCTCGTCGTCAATTCCTCCCAGGGCGGCGGCAGCAAGGACACCTGGGTGCTGGAGGGCGACGAATAGCCCCCGGTCGCGAAACCCCGAACCTTCATCTCCCAAAAACGATCTTCCATGCTTAGCCGAGTCGCCGACTGCCTCCTCTGGATGGGCCGCCACGTCGAGCGCGCCGAGAACATCGCCCGCCTGCTCGACGTCAACACCCAGCTCCTGCTCGACCTGCCGCTGAAGCAGGCCGAGAAGCTGAAGAAGGACTGGTTCCCCGTCGTCGCCGCCCTCGGCGATGAGGAGAGCTTCCGCCGGTTCACCCGCAGGACCGATTCCGCCACGGTCACGCACTTCCTCACCTTCAGCCGAGACAACCCGAACTCCATCGTCTCCTGCCTGGCCTCCGCCCGCGAGAACGCCCGCACGGTGCGCGAGCAGATCTCCTCCGAGATGTGGGAGGAGCTGAACCGCATCTACCTCTGGAGCCTGAGCCGGGACGCCGTCCGCACCTTCGAGGAGAACTGCTACGATTTCTTCCAGCGCATCCGCGAGTTCGCCTGCCTCTTCTACGGCGTCACCGACACCTCCATGCCGCACACCGAGGGCTGGGACTTCATCCAGCTCGGCATCCTGCTGGAGCGCGCGGACAAGACCTCGCGCTTCCTCGACGAGGAGTTCCACCTGGTGAAGGGCACGCCCGAACAGCCCAGCGAATACACCCTCCAATGGACCTCGGTGCTCCGCAGTTGCAGCGCCCAGCAGGCCTATCAGCAGACCTACGTAGCCCGGGTGGAACGCGAGAAGGTCGCGGATCTCCTGCTGCTCTCGGAGTCGTTCCCGCGCTCGGTCGAGTTCTGCGTCCACGAGCTCGACGTCGTCCTGCGCCGCATCTCCGGCGTGGCCCCGGCGCGTTTCTCGAACCGAGCGGAGAAGCTCAGCGGCCGCCTCGTGGCCGAGCTGGTTTACAGCTCGATTGACGACATCATCGCCGTCGGGCTCCATCGGGCGATGGACGACCTCCAGACCAAGATCAACGCCATCGGGGCCGCGATCTACGACGCATACATCCACCATCCGCCGATGCTGCCGGAAATGATCTCCGGAGGCCTCGCGGAGGAACAGCAGCAGCAACAGTAGCCCTCCATCCCGTGCCAAACGCAGCGTCACCCGGCCTCCACTCGGGTGGTCTGGATGAAACCCGCCACGATGCGTCGCCCGCCGGGGACGTCTATCGCCGCCTGCTCGCCCATTTCCAGAACGGCGACCCGCGCGGCCTCAAGCGCTCCAGCGATCTCGCCCAGCGTTTGACCGAGGATCTCAGCGCCGCACCGACCTCGCTGAAGGATTCGCCCAACCGCCGCCGCATCCCCTTCGATCTCTTCCCGCGCATCATCGCGCCGGAGGAATGGGGCTTCCTGGAAGCGGGCCTCCGCCAGCGCGCCGCCGTCTGGAACCATTTCCTCCGCGACATCCACGATTCGCAGGAGGTGTTGAAGGCCGGGATCATCCCCTACGAGCTGGTCTATGACAGCCCGGACTACCTGCGCCCCGCCGTGGGCATCAAGGTCACGGACGACGTCTTCTGCCACTACTGCGCCTTCGACCTGTCGCGCGACGCCGCCGGGCGCTGGACCGTGATCGAAGACCACATCTCCACGCCGACCGGCGCGGTCTATGCGCTGCACGCGCGCGACGTGATCAACAGCGCGGCGGCGGGATTGATGGAGTTCGGCGACATCCAGCCCCACCGCAACTTCGCCACCGATCTGCTGGAGCATTTCCGCAGCTTCGCCCGCGGTGGCTCGACCGAGCCGCGCGTGGTCATGGTGTCCTCCAGCCCGGATTCTCCCACCTACTTCGAGCACGGCCATCTGGCCCGGCTCATGGGCATCCCGCTGGTGCGCGGCGGCGACCTAGCGGTGCTGAACACCAGCATCCACCTGAAGACCATCGGCGGCCTGGAACCGATCGATGTCCTCTTCCGCCGCATCGAGGATTCGCAGCTCGATCCCCTGGCGCTCGATCCAACCAGCCTCCACGGCGTCCCGGCTCTGCTGAACTGCGTGCGCAAGCGCACCGTCGGCGTGGTCAACGCCATCGGCGCAGGCGTCGCCTCGAACCGCGTCATCGCCTCGATGTTGAGCCGCCTCGCGCGGTTCTACCTGAACGAAGCGCTGTTGATCCCGACGGTCGAACGCTTCGCGCTGCGCGATCCGGACGAACGCGAGGCCGCGCTCTCCGACCTGGAGAGGTGCTGTTTCTTCCCCGTCCACGCCCGGCCCGGAGAACCGCGTTGGTTGGCGGACGAACTGTCCGTCATCGAACGCGAGAACCTTCGGCAAAGGCTGATGGCGAGCCCGGCCGACTACGTGGCGGAGCCGATCCTGCCGCGCAACCTCCTGCCGTGCTTCACGGGCCAGGGCATCGAACAACGCCACGCCGGGCTGCGGGTCTTCGCGTTGTCCGGACGCAAGACGCGCGTGCTGCCCTGCGCCCTGACGCGCTTCGCCGCCGACGCCAAGAGCCGCACCGTTTCGCTCGGACGCGGCGGCGGACTGAAGGACACCTGGATTCTCCGCAGCGCCGACGAGACCGATCCCCCGCCGCGCGGCATCGTCATCCATTCGCCGGAACGCCGCCTCCGGCTCGGCAGCCGCATCGCCGACAGCCTGCTCTGGCTCGGCCGCTACGCGGAACGCGCCGAGAACACCACGCGCCTGCTGCGCGTCATCGACCAGATCGGATCGGAAACCGAGGGCCGCCAGGCCAATCCCATCGACGAGTTCCTCCGCGCCACGCTGGAGCGGACCACCGGCTACCGCGTCGCCGCCCAGCCCGGCCGCCGCGGCGTGCAGCTTCGGCCCGCGTTGACCTCGTTGCTGCTCAACGTCGCCAATCCCTCGTCCGTGGCGAGCTGCGTGGAGGCGTGCCGCGACAACGTGCTCGCCATCCGCGACAGCGTGCCGCCCGAGCTTTGGCGCGTGATCGACCGCGTCCACCAGGTGGTGCGCTCGGCCAATAGCGGCGTCGCGCCCGGCTCGGTGCCCATCGTGGATCTCCAGGTCTTGACCGGGGAGCTCCTCGTCCAGTTCGACGCCCTCAGCGGCGCGGCCGGACGCCACGTGCTGCGGGACGACGGCTGGCATTTCTGGAGCTTGGGCGGGCACTTGGAGCGCGCCTTGATCACCGTCCAGGTCAGCCGCGAAGCCGTGCAGCCGCGCACCTCCAAACGCTTCGGCGCGGAACTCCAGGCCGAGGAGATCGCCGACTGTTTGTTGCGTCTGCTCGCCTGCCAATACGGCTACCGCAGCCTCTACCAGTCGCGGCCGAACCTCCTGAACGTCGCCACGCTCATCCTCCAGGACAAACACCTGCCGCGCGGCCTCCACTACTGCATGGACCAGATCCTGGACAACCTCCGCGCCGTCCTCGCGGGCGGCGCTGCGGAGGCCGCGTCCGCCCCGTTGCGCATGGCGGCCAAGCTGTCCGCCGACATCGAGTTCGCCGAGTTGGGCGAGTTCTTCCCCACCGGCCCCAACGAACCCGACCGCCGCCTCGTCCGCCTGGCCGACCGCGTCTGCGAACGCATCTCGCAGCTCACCGTCACCATCTCGGACCACTACCTGCACCACCAGGCGTTCAACATTCTCCGCTGACCGGCCATGCAGTTCCTCATCGAACACACGACGGAATACATCTACTCGGCGCCGGCCACCGAGGCGTTCAGCGAGCTGCGCCTGCGGCCCCGCGACAACCTCAAGCAGCGCGTCACCCGCCACGGCACGAGCGTCCAGCCCGCCGTCTCGGTGGACACCTACACGGACTACTACGGGAACATCGTCGAAACCATCGCCGTCCCCTTCCGCCATTCCGAACTGCGCGTCACCTCCATCTGCCAGGTGCGCACCTTCGGACTGAACGACGCCCTCTCCGGTCTCGACCTCAGCATCAGCGAGGCCCACGCGTTGAACCACGAGAAGCGCCGCGAGCTGCACGACTTCCTCCGTCCGTCGCACTTCATCCCGCTGGACCGGCAGATCCGGAACATGGCGCAGGAGCTTTTGCCGCCCTCGGCGAACTTCAGCGAGGCGCTGGATCGGCTGAACCACCACATCTATTCCCGCTACCGCTACCGCCCCGGTTCGAC
>CAMLMI010000302.1 GCA_946480965.1 uncultured Verrucomicrobiales bacterium
TAGGCACGCCGTGGTCGGCGAGGTGCTTCTGGAGATCGTCGCGGCGCGCGGTCAACACGTGATAGACGTGGAAGACGTGGCCGTTACCCGGTGCGGTGGTCGGGGTTTCGATCGGCAGATCCTGGAGGCCGGCGGTGTAGCGGGCGGCGATCTCGGCGCGACGGGCGTTCCAGCGGTTCAGGTGCGGAAGTTTGACGCGAAGGATGGCCGCCTGGAGCTCGTCGAGGCGCGAGTTGAAGCCGTGCAGGTCGTGGTGGTAGCGGCGCTCGATGCCGTGGACGCGGAGCATCTTGAGCTTCTTGGCCAAGGCTTCGTCGTTGGTGACGAGCGCGCCGCCGTCGCCGTCCGCACCGAGGTTCTTCGTGGGATAGAAGCTGAAACAGCCCATCGCGCCGAAGCTGCCGACGGACCGGCCGCCTTGGGTCGCGCCGATGGCCTGGGCGCAGTCTTCGATGACGTGGATCTGAGCGGGATTGGCGAAGGCGAAGATGTCGTCCAGCGGCGCGGCCTGGCCGAAGAGATGGACCGGAATGATGGCCTTGGTCGCCGGGGTGATGTGCTTGGCGACATCTTCGGGATCGAGGCAGAGCGTCTTGGGATCGATGTCGGCGAAGACGAGGCGCGCGCCCATCTGGATGACGGATTCGGCCGGGGCGATGTAGGTGAAGGGCGAGGTGATGACCTCGTCGCCGGGACCGACGCCGAGCGCGCGCAGGGCGAGGGTGAGGGCGTCGGAGCCGGAGTTCACGCCGACGGCGAACTTCGTGCCGGTGAAGGCGGCCAGCTCCTGCTCGAAGGCGGCGACATTGGGACCGAGGATGTAGTGGCCGCTGGCGAGGGCCTTTTCGACGGCGGGGAGGAGCTCGGACTTCAACGCCTCGTATTGGGCGGCGAGATTCAGGAACGGCACGTTCATCGGATCGCGGGAGAATCGGGAATGCGTCGGGGAGACGGAAGAAGTTTTTCCGGCGGGACCGATGGTGCGGAAAAAGCCGTGTGGGTGCGCCCGCCGAGGGGTTCCGGCGGAATTCAATCTTTGACACCCTCCGGCACGGTTGGCAGTTTCGCCGCTCAGTTTTAACCCTAAAGGGCGGGCCGTTCCGGTTCGTTGGCGTCGTGTCTGCCCCAACCAAGAAACTTTTATGGCTGAATTAGTTGGAAATCTGCTCGTCGCCCAATCCGGCGGCCCGACCGCGGTGATCAATTCGAGCGTCGCGGGCGTCATCACCGAGGCCGGCAAACACGAGTGCATCGAGGAGATCTACGGCGGCCTGAACGGCATCCTCGGCATCCTCAACGAGGAGCTGATCGATCTCCAGGACGAGAAGCGGAAGACCATAGAAGCCCTGCGCCACACCCCCGCCGCCGCCCTCGGCACCTGCCGCTACAAGATCAACTTCGCCAAGAAGCCCGAGCAGGCCGCCAAGGACATGGACCGGCTCTTCGAGGTCTTCCAGGCCCACAACATCCGCTACTTCTTCTACGCGGGCGGCAACGATTCCCAGGACACGTCGAACAAGATCCATGAAGAGTCCGTGAAGCGCGGCTACGAGGTCCGCGTCATCGGCGTGCCCAAGACGATCGACAACGACCTGCCCCACACCGACCACTGCCCCGGCTACGGTTCCGTCATCAAATACAACGCCACCACCGTCGCCGAGATCGGCCTCGACGTCGGCGCGATGGCCACCGACGACGGCTCCTGCTGCATCGTCGAAGTGATGGGCCGCGCCGCCGGTTGGATCGCCGCCGGCACCGTCCTCGCCAAACAGGGCAATCCGGACAATCCCCCGCACATCATTCTCCTGCCCGAGATCGCGTTCAACGAAGCGGCGTTCCTCGCCAAGGTGAAGGAGACCGTCGCCAAGCTGAAGTATTGCATCGTGGTCGTCGGGGAAGGCCTGAAGAACGCCGCCGGCGAGGAAATCGGCGCGGACAAGACCAAGGTGGATGCCTTCGGCCACGCCGTGCTGTCCGGCGCCGCCGACAAGCTGGCCGAGATCGTCCAGGGCAAGCTCAACCTCAAGACCCGCACCGTGAAGCTCGGCTATGCCCAGCGCTGCGCCGCCCACTACGCCAGCGCCGTGGATTCCGAGACCGCCTTCAAGTGCGGTGAAGCGGCCGTTCGTGCCGCCGTCGATGGCAAGAGCGGCTTCATGGTCAAGATCACCCGCACCGTGGGCGTGAAGACCTACTTCGGCACCGCCCTCCAGGACCTGAAGGACATCGCGAACGTCGAACATTTCCTGCCCCGCGACTGGGTCAGCGAGGACGGCTTCCTGCCGAACGAGAAGTTCGTGGAATACGCCCTGCCGTTGATCCAGGGCGAAGTGACCCCGCCGACGGAGAACGGTCTGCCCAAATACGCCGTGCTGGAGAAGAGCCCGGTGGAAAAGAAGCTGGCCCCGCGCGCCTGATCCCCGACGAGACACGCCCGCGAGACACTTTCTAGATTCAAGACACGGCTTCGGCCGAGCCAAACCCCGGGAACCTTGGTTTCCGGGGTTTTGCGTGGTTGGCATCCGACCGGCTCTCTCCGGAACCATGCACCTCCTCTTGATCGGACTCTTCGCGTGGGTTGGGCTCTTGGGCATCGCGATTTCGTTGGCTGCGGCCAATCGGATGTCCGATTCGGCCGAGATTTGAACCCACGCAGCGGCCCGTTTCCCCCGCTCATTCCCGCCGGTTCCGCAAGGTCCGGCGGGTTTTGCATTTTTTGGCATGGCCAGAATGCAGGCGGCTTGTCGAAGGCGGCGGATCGGGTCAAGGCTGGGCCGGATGAAGGCTGTTGTGCGGATGGCGCGGGCGGAGTTTGTGCTCCGCATCTTGAAGCGGGGGCCGTTGTTGCTGCTGATCGGACTGTGGCTCGTGTCGGGCTGCCGGACGATGCCCGAGCCCAAGCAGGTGGCCGAGCGACGCGCCTTCACCCTGGTTCCCGGCGCGGTCTGGCAAATCGCCTTGCCCGATGGCAAGCCGTTCGATCCCTCTGCACTGTTGACCACCCCGGATGGCGGCCTGTTCACGCTGAACGACAAGGAAGCGGTGCTCTATCGGCTGGTCGCCCGTCGGGGCGAAGCCATCGCCCATCTGATGCGCGTTCCCGGATTCTTCGCCCCGGAACAACTGGCACCGTTCCGCACGGAAAAGCGCGACCGCTACGATGTCGAAGGGCTGGCGCGCGACGACGCGGGGCGGATCTATGTGAGCGAAGAGGCGAACCGCTGGGTGCTGCGGTTCGCCCCGGATGGTTCGCGCATGGAACGGCTGGCCATCGACTGGTCGCCGGTGACGCGGTTCTTCGACCCCAAGGACTGGAACGCCTCTTTGGAAGGCGTGGCCGTCATCGGGCGGACGCTCTTCGTCGCGAACGAGCGCAGCTTGCCGCGCATCGTCCGGGTGGACCTGGATTCGCAGAAGGTTGTGGGGGACTTCTCGCCGACCTTCCACGTGCCGCTGGTGAACGAAGCGCATTACAGCGACCTCTCGACCTGGAGGGGGAATCTCTTCGTGCTGGTGAGGAGCCGCGCCCAGATCCTGGAGGTCGATCCCGCGACCGAGCAGGTGGTGGCGGAATACGACGCGTCGTTCGCGGAGAAAGACCCGGCGTTCGCCTACATCACGCGCTACGGCACGGGGAATCTGGAAGGCTTGGCCATCGACGCGGACGGCTTCTGGCTGGTGACGGACAACAACGGTCTCGGCCGCCAACAGCATCCCGATGATCCGCGCCCAACGCTGTTCTTCTGTCCGTGGCCGGAAGAGGCCCGACGTTGAAACGGCGGCTCCAGGAACGAGCCGGAACCCCGTCCCGCCATGAGCCGCCAAGGGCCGCCGGATGGGCCTCGACGTTTGACCTGTTCCCGTCCCGAAACTCCAATGAAGCACGTGGACACCTACTGGAACGGCCTGCGCCAATATCGCCGGGGATTCCCGCTGCTCTTCCGCGCGCGGATCTGGCCGCTGGTGGTGGTGCCCGCGCTCCTGAGCCTGGCGTATGTGCCCGCGCTACTGACGGCGGGCTGGTTCTTCTTCGACGACGCGGCGTCCTACGTCACCGGCCATTGGTTGCCGGAGGTCTTGGACGTCGCGGTGGTGCGCTGGCTGGTGCTGGCGGCGATCTGGGTCGGCGGGCTGTATCTTGGTTTCAACCTCTACCGGAACGCGGTGATGATCCTCTACTCGCCGGTGCTCGGCATGATGTCGGTGCGGGCGGAGATGGCGGCTTATCCCGACCGGGTTTGTCCTGATCCGAAGACGGCCATCCTGGAATCCATCATGCGCGGCGTGTCGGTCAGCCTGTTGAGTCTCCTGCTGGAAATCGCCTGCCTCGTCTTCTGCTGGGCGCTGTTGCTGGTGCCGGTCATCGGCGGAGTGCTGATGGTCGTGCTGCTGCCGCTCAGCCAAATGTATCTCGCCGGACAGGGCTTCTTCGATCCGGCGCTGGAGCGGCGCGGGCACGGGGTCTTGGGCAGCTTTCGTTTTGCTTGGCGGAACAAGCGCCGCGCCATCGGCTGCGGCGCGGGCTTCGTCGGGCTCACGCTGGTGCCGGTGGCCGGCTGGATTCTCGGGCCGCCGCTCGGCGTGGTGGCGGGCACGATGACGGTCGGGGACTTGCTTCCGGCGGAGCAAAAGCCGGATAACCTCGCGGAACTCGCGCCGTGATCAGCTTTGCCGAACCCTCCGCCGCCGGAAGCGCCTCCGACCTCGTCCAACAGGTCGCGGAGATCTTTTCCCCCAGCGGCCTGTTGTCGCGCGCGAGCAACTTCGAATACCGCCCCCAGCAACAGCAGATGGCCGTGGCCGTCGCGGAGGCGCTGGAGAAGCGCGACCATCTCGTCGTGGAAGCCGGCACCGGCGTCGGCAAAAGCCTCGGCTACCTGATCCCGGCCATCCTCTTCGCCGTGGCCAAGGGCAAGAAGGCGATCATCTCCACCCACACGATCAATCTCCAGGAGCAGCTCACGCAGAAGGATCTGCCGATGCTCTCGGCGGTGCTGCCGGTGAAGTTCAGCTACACCATGCTCAAGGGCCGGCAGAACTACCTCTGCACCCGCCGGCTCCACAAGGCCATGCTCCAGGCCGACAGCCTCTTCACCTCGCCCGAAGCGGCGGAGCTGAAGCGCATCTGGGATTGGTCCAAGCAGACGCAGGACGGCAGCCTGTCGGACTTCACCGTCGAACCCGATCCCAAGGTCTGGCAGCACGTCTGTTCCGAGCGCGGGCTATGCTCGCCCAAGGTCTGCGGGATGCAGTCGGACTTCGCCAAGGACCACGGCGTTTGTTTCTTCCAGAAAGTCCGCCAGCGCATCCTCAACGCCGACGTGCTGGTGGTGAACCACACGCTCTTCTTCACGCTGCTCGGCGCGACCGACGACGCGGGCGAAGGCGGCGTGCTCTTCAAGAACGACTTCGTGATCTTCGACGAGGCCCACACCGTCGAACAGGTCGCGTCGCGCCACATCGGGCTGAGCGTCTCCAGCGGCCAGGTGCGGTTCGCTTTGAACCGCCTGTGGAATCCCAAGACGGAGAAGGGCCTGCTCGCCACCCTGCGCCAAGGCGACAGCGTCCGCCTCGCCGCCGGGCTGCTCCAGGCGGCCGACGACTTCTTCTACGCCGTCGAACAACGCTGCGATCAACTCGCGGAAAAGCAGGCCGCCGAAACCGCCGCCAAGAAGGAAGCCCGCC
Organism: uncultured Verrucomicrobiales bacterium; assembly: GCA_946480965.1. Next base: position 5,686 of record CAMLMI010000302.1, read on the forward strand.
AGTGGACAGAGCTGCGCGTGCGCCAGCCGGACCTGGTGGAGGACAACGTCACCTTGCCCATCTCCCGGCTGCGCGAAGCGGTGGCGGCCTTGATCAAGGAATCGGAGGACAGCGAGATCGGCCAGGAGCTGATGGAATGCAACCGTCGCCTGACCGAACTGCGCGAAGCCATCGCCGCCTTCCTGACCCAGGGCGAAGACCACCATGTCTATTGGGTGGACCGCGGCGGCCGCACCCAGCGCAACATCACGCTCAACGCCGCGCCGGTGAACGTGGCGGAGTTCCTCCGCCGCCGGCTCTTCGCCTCCGACACCTCGATCATCCTCACGAGCGCTACGCTGGGCACGAAGGA
>CAMLMI010000303.1 GCA_946480965.1 uncultured Verrucomicrobiales bacterium
CGGGGGAGGTCGTCCCATTCGCAGGTGATGGCGCCGTCGTCCTCCTGCACGAGGACGAGTTTCTCGGCGGGGTTGCGGGAGGAGAGCGTGACGGAAAACGTGGTGCGGAGCTTGGAGCCGTCGTTGGTCACGACGCAGGTCACGGGCACGTCCCAGCGTTCGCGGCCCTGCTTGATCCGGAGCGTGGCCACGGCGTCGTCGATGGGAATGACGCGGGGCATTTCGGCGACGAGCTGGGCGGGATCGCGCAACGCGGCTTCGGAGAAGAACGACTTTGATCCTTCCGCACCCGAAGCATTCCGGGACGCGGAAAGGGTCGCGGCCAGCAGCACGAGAGGAAGAACGCCGTTGAGTCGGAGCATGGCGATTGGACCGGGGAAACGCGCGAACCGTTCAGGCGGATTTCGCCGGGGTCAGCGCCAGCGGCAAGAGCTCGGAGATGCGCTCGATGAAGTGGATCTTGAGCTTCTTCCGCACTTCCTCGGGCACTTCTTCCCAGTCGTTGCGGTTCTGGGCCGGGAGGATGATCTCGCGGATGCCGGAGCGGGCGGCGGCGAGGACCTTTTCCTTGATGCCTCCAACGCGGAGCACGCGGCCGCGCAGGCTGATCTCGCCGGTCATGGAGAGCTTGGACTTCACCGGGCGCCGCGTGAGCAGCGAGGCGAGAGCGGCGGTAATGGCGACGCCGGCGCTGGGGCCGTCCTTGGGTGTGGCTCCGGCGGGCACGTGGATGTGGATCTGCTCTTTGTCCAGGTCCGTCGGGTCGATGTGGAGCTGGGCGGCCTGGCTGCGGAGGAAGCTGAGCGCGGTCTGGGCGCTTTCCTTCATCACGTCGCCGAGCGAACCGGTGAGCAGGAGCCCGCCCTTGCCGGGCATCCGGGTGGCCTCAATGAAGAGGATGTCGCCGCCAACCGGCGTCCACGCCATGCCGATGGAGATGCCGGGTTCGTCGAGCTGCTCGGCTTCGTCCTGGGTGAAACGCGGCGGGCCGAGGAGCTTCTTGAGGTCCGAGGCCTCGGCCTTGAAGGCGGTGGCGTGGCCGTTTTGGCTGACGATCTGCCTGGCGGCCTTGCGGGCCAGCGAAGCGATCTCGCGGTCGAGCTGCCGCACGCCGGCCTCGTGGGTGTAGTCGTTGATCAACCGGCGCACGGTGGGCGGCGGGAGCTTGAACTGCGCGCGCTTCAGCCCGTGTTCCTTGGTCTGGCGCGGGATCAGATGGCGGGTGGCGATCTGGAGCTTTTCCTCGGCCGTGTAGCTCGGGAGCTCGATCACTTCCAAACGGTCGCGCAACGCGGCCGGAATGGGGTCTAGCCAGTTGGCCGTGGTGATGAAGAGCACCCGGGACAGGTCGAAGGGCACGTCCAGATACAGGTCCATGAAGGAGCCGTTCTGGGAAGGATCGAGGACTTCGAGCAAAGCCGACGCGGGATCACCCCGGCCGTCGTGGCTGATCTTGTCGATCTCGTCGAGGAGGATGACGGGATTGCGGCTCTCCAAACGGCGGAGCGTCTGGATGAAGCGGCCCGGTAACGCGCCGACGTAGGTCCGGCGATGGCCCCGGATCTCCGCGTCGTCGCGCAAACCACCCAGGGCGATGCGGCCGAACTTGCGGCCCAGCGCCTCGGCCACGCTCTGGCCGAGCGAGGTCTTGCCGACGCCCGGAGGTCCGGCGAGGCAGAGAATGGGGCCCTTGATCTCGTGCTTGAGCTGGAGCACGGCGAGGAACTCCAGGAGGCGTTCCTTCACCTTGCGCAGCCCGTAATGCTGGCGGTCGAGCAGGTCGGCAGCGGCGGAAAGGTCGAACTTGTCGCTGGTGGTCTTGGTCCAAGGCAGGTTGACCAGCCAATCGACGTAGTTCCGGCCGACGGTGTATTCGGCGGAGGACGGCGGCGTCTGTTGAAGACGGTCGAGCTCCTTCGAAGCGACTTTCTTGGCCTCTTCGGAAAGGCCGTTCTTCTCCACCTGCTCGCGCAAGGCGGCCAGCTCCGTGGAACCGGTGTCGCCCTCGCCCAGCTCGCGCTGGATGGCGCGGATCTGCTCGCGCAGGAAATAGTCGCGCTGCGACTTGGACATCGTCGCCTGCACCTCGCTCTGGATCTTGGAGCCGAGCCGGGCGACCTCGACCTCGCGGTTGAGCCAAGGCAGCAGCTTGTTCATCCGTTCGCGGATGTCGGGGGTCGAGAGCAGCGTCTGCCGTTCGTCGAGGCTGAGGTTCACCGTCGCCGCGATCACGTCGGTCAAGCGGCCGGGATCGTCGGTGTTGAGCGCGGCGACCTTCACCTGTTCGGCGAGGTTCGGTGAGAGCTTGATGATGTCCTGGAAGAGCCGCTCGGCGTTGCGGCTGAGCGCGGAAATCTCGACGTCCTCGTCCAGGCGTTCCTCCTGGTATTCGACCTTGGCGATGAGATAGGGCGTGAGCTCGGGGAACTCGCCCAGCTTCACCCGGCGCAGCCCCTCGACCAGCACGCGGACGCTGTTGTCGGGGAACTTCAGCATCCGCAGCACGCGGGCGCAGCAGCCGTAGCCGTGCAGGTCGTCCGGGATGGGGTTGTCGATGTCCGGCTTCTTCTGGAGCACGAGGCCGACGAAGCGATCCCCTGCCACGACGTCGTCGATCAGCCGCACGCTCTGGGCCGTCTCCACCAGCAACGGGGCGACCATGCCCGGAAAGATGACGATGTCCGACAGGCCGAGGATGGGGAGGCGTTCGGGCAACGGCTTTTCCGCCGGAGCGGCGGGGGCGGGGCCACCCGACGTTTCGCTCAGGATGTTGATCAGCTCGGAATCGGGAGACGACATCGTGCGGTCGGGGTGGGAGAGCCCTTGTTGCCTAGAACCCTTCTGGAAAGGGCCGGAGCCTTGGAAGAATCACTCGCCGGCGACCGGGACGGAGGTGCGCTTGGCCTTCGTGGGAGCGGCCGGGATGTCGATGCGGAGAAAGCCGTTCTGGTAAACGGCCTTGGCGCAGGACGGATCGTAGCCCGTGGGGAGATCGACGGTGCATTCGAAAGGACCGTAGTTGATCTCCATGATCAGGAACCGGCATTTGCCGCCGCGGCAATGGTCGGGGCGTTGCCCACGGATGCGCAGGCGGCTGTCCTCGACGGTCAATTGCAGGTCCTCGCGCTTCATCCCCGCCAGCTCGACGTTCACGACGACGCCCTCGGGGGTCAGATAGACGTCGGTGTTGGGGACCCAGCCGGAGCCGGCCGTGGGGGTGATGGCCGCCTTGTGCTCGCGGAAACGGAACGTCGTGTTGACCACTGGCATAAAACTTGGATGGGGAAGGAGAGACTGAATCAACCGCCTTTGACAAGCATTCTGGGCCGCTCGCCCCGGCGTCCGCTCAGGAGGATGGCCTGGCCCGGACGGATGGAGGCGTTGCCCGAACAGCCACAATGGCCGCTTTTCTGGAAGGGAAGTTGCCGACGTCGCAGCAGGTGGGAGCGCAGAAACAGCCCGAGGGTGATCCCAACAACGGCCAACGACACTGCCTGCTGCCAATCCATTGCCTGAAAAGATACCGGGTGCCCGGGAGCTGGCAACAAGTTGTTTCCCCGCCCGGCAAGGGCCTCAAACCTCCGCCTTCGCGTTGCGCCGGTTGCGGTAGTCGGACGGGGACCAGCCGACCCAGCGCTTGAAGGTGGTGGAGAAGACGAACGGGTTCTCGTAGCCCACGTCGCGGGCGATGGTGTCCACCTTGTCGTCGGTGGTGGAGAGCAGTTCGGCCGCGCGTTTCATCCGGAGGTAGATCACCTGGTTGTGCGGGCTGCGCCCCAACTCGCGCTGGCAGATGCGCCGGAGCTGTTCCCGGCTGTGGTGGGACTCCTTGGCCAGCCGTTCCAGCGACCAGTCGTCCGCCGGATGGGCCGCGACCTTTTCCCAGAGCCGCCAGAGGGATTCGTCGGCGCGGTGCGGTCGGGCGAAGGTCATGACCACGGCGTGGATCAGGTTCACCCAGTCGCCAAGGACGGCCGGAGGCATCTCGGCCTGGCAGGAGGCGCGAAGGCCTTCCACGGCGTGGAACAATGGTCCGGAGCGGAACTCCTTCACCACCGGAGAACTGGCCGAAGCGAGCGGGATCTGTCCGGCGGGCTGGAGGTAGCAGACCCAGATGTATTCCCACGGGGCCGGTCCCACCGCATGGTAGGCTTCCAGGGTGTGCGGCGGCAGCAGCATTCCCATGCCCGGCCGACACGCCGCCCATTTGCCGTCCACCAGCACCCGGCCCTCGCCGTTCAGGCAGGCGAGAAAAAAGCTGCTGGTCTGGTGCGTGCGCAGCACCCCGTGGGGAGCCACGGCGGTGGCGTGCCCCACGTGGATGATCTGGTGCAAGGCCAGGGACGGACAAACCTCGAACCCCTTCAACCAAGGCCTCGGATCGTCCGTGCCCGCCACGACGCCCCGGGTCCGGAAATCGGGCCCGGCGATGGTGATGTCGTGGAGTTCGGGGAGGGAAAGGTCGAAGGGACAATCGCTCTCATCGGGCGATTTGTTGCGGCCGGAAACGACACCGCGACCGTTTTTCATGCGCGAAAGTCTGGACCACGCCCGTTGCGGAACGGAATCCAAAATGTGGCCCGAACCACCCGCCTCAAAGGGGATCTTTCCGTCGTTGCCGCGCCGCTTCGTAGAGGAACATCGCCGCGCACCCCGCCACGTTGAGCGAATCCATCGGAGCCGCCAGCGGGATCGCGACCGCCGTGGAACACGCCGCCAGCACTTCCGGACGGATGCCGTGCCCTTCATGTCCCAGCACGATGCAGCAGCCGCCGCGCAGGTCGCAGTCGAACAGGCTCGGGCCACTCGCCGCCGGATGGGCCGCAACGCTGCGGATGCCCGCCGTCGCCAAATCCCGCAACGTCCCCACCAAGTCGGCCGTCGTGGCCACGGGCAACTCGAAGACCGCCCCCATCGATCCCCGCACCGACCGCCGCAAGAACGGCGACGCGCACCCTTCCCCCTGGATCAAGGCCGTCACCCCCATCGCCCGCGCCGTCCGGATGATCGTGCCGAGGTTGTCCGAGTTCGTCAGCCCGTCCAGGGCCAGGAACAGCGGCGATCCGGCGGTCTGCGCCGAAATCTCCGCCAAGCTCCGCGGGGCCGGAACCCGCGCAACGACGAGCAGCCCCTGGAAGAAGGAGAAGCCCGTCAACGCTTCGATGGCTCCATGCTCCATCGGAAAGATTTCCACCGCCTCCGGCCGCGCCGCGAACATCGGGCCCATCCGCTCCAGCCATTCCGGGGTCAGCAGAGCCGACAAGATCCGCAGCGGCGATTCGATCAACCGGCGCACCGCCTTGTCGCCTTCCGCCACGAAAATGCCATCCCGCAGGTGTTCGCCCTGTGCCCGGAGCGTCCGGTAAGGCGCGAGCAACGGATCGTCGGGGGCGGGAGCGGCGTGGACACGGAGCATCGGCCGTTGGGATACGCCTTGGCGGGCGCCTCGGGCAACTCCGCCCTGCGCCCCGATCCACGAAGCTTTCAATCTTGCGTTTTGGAACCCTGCCCGATTGATTGCCCGCTCGAAATTATGGACCAAGCACCGCAATCCGAGTCCAACAAGCTCTACGACCTCATCGACTGGGCGCACCGGAACCGCCAGAAGCTCATCCTCGGCGTCGGTGCCGTGGCGGGCATCGGCTTGGCCTTGGCCGTCACCGCGTGGCGCCGTTCGGAGAACGAGGCCGCCGCCAACCGCGCCCTGCTGGCCGTCCCCGGGGTCGTCGTCACCTCTTCCTCCGCCGCTCCGCCCACCTCCGAGGCGCTGCTGAAGGTCGCCTCCGAGCATTCCGGCACCACCGCTGCGGCCCGCGCCGAGTTGCTGGGCGCGACCCGCCTCTTCGGCGAAGGCAAGTTCGCCGAGGCCCAGACCGCGTTCACCCGGCTCGCCGAACAGGCTTCCCTCCCCTCCATCCAGGCCGCCGCCGCCTACGGCCTCGGAGCCAGCCTCGACGCCCAGGGCAAACGCGCCGAAGCCGCCGCCAAGTATCAAGAGGTCATCAGCCAGTTCCCCGAGGAAACCGTCGCTCCCC
>CAMLMI010000304.1 GCA_946480965.1 uncultured Verrucomicrobiales bacterium
GGTCGGAGCGACTAACAACGGCTTGCTCCCGACGGCCTACCAGTGGCGCCGCAACGGCACCGCGATCAACGGAGCCACGAGCCGCGGCTACAACTTCATCGTTTCGAGCGCCGACAACGGAGCCCAGTTCTCCTGCGTGATGTCGGTTCCCGGCACGACCTTGGCCGTGACCAGCTCCGTGGCCACCCTGACCGTCGGCACCGGCGGCAGCGTCGTGAGCGGCCAGCTCGGATTTGAACGCTGGTTCGGCAACGTGAACCGTCCGGCGGTCTTGGCCGGCAACGGCGGAGTTCCCACCGCCGAAGGCACCATCACCGCGCTGGATCTGGACACCTTTGGCGACAACTACGCGCAGCGCGTGCGCGGCTACTTCATCCCGCCGACCACGGGCAAATACACGTTCTTCATCTGCAGCGATGACGACTCCGATCTGTTCCTCGGCACGAACGACGATCCGTCCACCAAGCGACTGATCGCCCAGCAGAACGTTTGGGCCAATCCGCGCAACTGGGTCAGCACTGGTAACGGCGACCCCGTTGTAATCTCCCAAAAGCGCTCGGACACGTGGGTTCCCGATCCGGCTAATCCTCCGGTTAACGGTGCTCCCTATACCGGTGGCATCCAACTCACAGCGGGCCAACGCTACTACATCGAGGCCGTTCATGCCGAAGGCGGCGGTGGCGACAACCTTGGTGTCACCTACAAGTTCGACCCGACCGACACCGGCAACGCGGCCGATCCTACGGACGGCGATCCGTCGCTCCTCACCGGCAACGTCATTGGATACCTCGCCGCTCCGGCCAGCAAGACGGTGGCCATCACCCGCAACGGCAACTCAGTGAACGTCTCGTGGAGCCCGGCCGGCGGTCGCCTCATCTCCGCCCCCGCGTTGCCGACGGCTCCGGCCGCTTGGACGGATCTGGGCGCGGCCAATCCGCAAACCATCACGATCCAATCCGGGAACCAGTTCTTCCAAGTGGTCAACCCGTGATCGGAACCTGACTCGCACAAGAGGCCGGACAGCTTTGTCCGGCCTCTTTTTTGTTCGGCCACATTCATCGGCTGACCTGCCGCCACCGTGAAATCCAAGCGCCCCAAGCCCGCCTCTGCATCCAGCGGCCCAAACACCGAAGCTTCTCGGCGTCCGGTTTGGAGATTCCGCCTGCTTGCGCTGGCCGGAGTTACGCTCGTCTTTTTTCTGCTGCTTGAAGGTGTGCTGCGTCTGTTGGGACTCGGCTATCCGGTGGAATTCTTCGTCCCCGCCCCGACAGGTTCGAAGGGTGTGATGGTCGAGAACCGTGAATTCAGCCGCCGCTATTTTTCACGGCCGCTCATGCGCGTGCCGCAAACCACCGCGTTGTCTCGCGAAAAGCAGCCGGGAACGACCCGGATCTTCGTGTTCGGGGAGTCCGCAGCGGAGGGCGATCCCGCTCCGTCGTTCGGCTTGGCGCGGATGCTGGAGGTTCTCTTGGAAGACAGATTCCCGGGTCGCCGTTTCGAGCTGATCAACACGTCGGTCACGGCGATCAATTCCCATGTCATCCGGCCGATCGCTTTGGAGTGCGCAGCGCTCCAAGGCGACATCTGGGTCGTTTACATGGGCAACAACGAGGTGGTCGGGCCGTTCGGCTCCGGAACCATTTTCGGGCCACAGGCTCCGCCGCTGCCGCTCATCCGTGGCAACCTATGGGTGAAATCCACCCGCATCGGCCAAGTGATGGACGACCTGATGCAGCGGGCCGCTGCGGGTCAACGCCCTGAGTCGTGGGGCGGCATGGAGATGTTCCTCGGCCAACAGGTTGCGCTGACCGATCCCCGGACCGAATCGGTCTATGCCCATTTCCGCAGCAATCTGGATGCGATCCTCGATGCCGGGGTTTCTTCCGGAGCAAAAGTCGTGGTGGCCACCGTGGGCAGCAATCTCCGCGATTGTCCGCCGTTTGCTTCCCTGAATCGGGGGGAGCTGGATGCGGAGCAGCGGGCCGAATGGGACCGGTTGTTCCAAGCCGGAGTGCAGGCCGAGGCGGGCCGCTTGCTCGAACAGGCAATCGGGAAGTTTGAAGAGGCCTTGAAGATCGACGATCAGCACGCGGAGTTGAACTTTCGTCTTGCCCGTTGTCTGGCAGCGGCGGGTCGGCCCCATGAGGCCGCGCGCCATTTCACCCGGGCCCGGGATCTGGACACGCTCCGGTTCCGTTGCGACTCACGGCTCAACGAGATCATCCGCGAGGTCACGGCGGATTCCTCCCGGAAAGGCGTCCGCTTGGCGGATGTGGAGGCGGCGCTGCGAGCGGCGGCACCCGACGGTGTTCCCGGACGGGAGTCGTTCCACGAGCACGTGCATCTGACCGAGTCGGGAAACTACCGTGCAGCCGTGGCGATTGCCCGGCAGGTGATCGGTCTCCTCGAACCCGCTGCGGCCGATGCGTCGGAGGCCGGATTGCTCGCGGAAGGGGAGTGTGTTGCCCGGCTGGGACTCACGGATCACGAGCGGGCTCAGATGCTGGCGGAAATGGCGAATCGGACCAGCCGTCCGCCCTTTGTCGGGCAAATCGACCATGCGGCCGAAATGGCGCGACGCGAGGAGCATCTGCGCGAGCTGCGGGAGCGCGCGAGGGTCGGAGGCGCAACGAATCTGGCCATCCATTTGGCTGCGGTGAAACGGAACCCCGACGATTGGCGACTGCACGACAATCTGGCCGGAGCCTTTCTCCAGTCGGGCCAACGGGACCGAGCGGCTGAACACTGGCGGGAAGTCATCCGGCTCGTGCCCCATCGCGTCCAGAGCTACGACCTCGTCGGCAGCGTGCTGCTGGAAGCCGGAAGACCGGCTGAAGCGGTCTCGCTCTACGAACAGGCGTTGGGAATCCGGCCCGAATGGGTCGAAGGGCTGGTCGGCTTGGGACGTTGCCGGGCTGCGCTGGGGAAGCTGCCGGAGGCGATGGAACTGTTTCAGAAAGCGATCCGGCTGGCGGGCAGGGATGCCACGCCAAGGAACCATCTGGGCGTGGCGCTTCTGCAAGCGGGACGTGCGGGTGAAGCCGTGGCCGCCTTCCGTGATGCGATCCGGACCGATCCCGGTTTCGTGGCCGCCCGGCTCAATCTCGGGAAAGCTTTGTTGGCCGACGGAAAGCCGGGCGACGGCGTGGCGGTTTTCCGGGAACTGGTCCGTGAATTCCCAGGCGACACCGCCGCCCGCGTGGAACTGGTGAGGGCCCTGAACCGGCTCGGGCAGCCGGACGAGGCGCTTCAGGAGGCACAAGCCGCCGCTTCGGCGCATCCCCGCAGCTTCGAGGTGCGACAATCCCTGGCCAATCTGCTGATCCGCCAGCAGCGTTTCGATGAGGCGGCGGCGGAGTTTGCGGCCGCTTTGGCGTTGAATCCGGAGTCGGCTGAATCCCACCTGAACCTCGGAACCCTGCGGGCCCGTCAGGGCCAGCCAGACCAGGCCCGCCTCCACTTCGAGCAGGCGGTGCGGATCGATCCGGGCCTGGTGCCAGCGCGGTTGAACGCGGCGGCGGCGTGTCTGGACCTTGGGCTGATCGAGCCCGCGACCGTCCATCTGCGCGAAGCCTTGCGGATCGAGCCGGGAAACGCGCGCGCGCGCGCGCTGCTGAACGATGCGGAGACGCGGCGCGGGGGCCGTTGATGCGGAGGGTTCAGCGGTTGGGTCCGCGTCGCATCCAGATAACGGCGGCCACGCAGGCGCTCCAGGTCGGCAACAGTTCGATGCCGGGGATAAATTCCGCGACGAAGGTGGGCAGGAGCAGCGGATGGAAGCCCAGCAGCAAGCTCGTCAGAACCATCGCGACCAGATCGACAGCTTCATCGACGAAGCCCAGCGCGAGCGGCCCCAAGACCACGGGGACAAGGTCCGCAACAGCGGCGACCATCAGGGCGAACGCGGCGCTGCGTTTGGATGGGCTCCGGGGCGGCGGCTGGGGCGGCATAAGTGGCGACGCTTATCCGAGGGCCAAAGCCGGGCAGAAGCCAAGCGTTCTCGCCTCATTTCCCCAAAACAATGGCCGGAACGTTGTTTTCCCGGACGTTCCGCGCTGGAATGTCCCGGTGCCACCCAATTCAACAGTGCGAGATTCTGAGCCGAGCGTGGTGATTGCTCTGGGCTCCAATCTCGGGGACTCGGAGGCGATCCTGCGCGAGGCGATCCGCCGGTTGGCGGAAAAGGCCGTTGGCCCGGTCAAGCAGTCTTCGTTCTGGAGATCCGCACCCGTGGATTGCCCGCCCGGATCGCCCCCGTTCCTCAATGCGGCGGTGATGATGTCGGTGGGGGCGGCAGAGTCTCCGGAGTCGGTGTTGGATTGGCTCCAGCACTTGGAGCGTGAGTTTGGCCGACGTCCGAAAACCGTGCTCAACGAGCCGCGACCGCTGGATCTGGACCTGATCGACTGGCAAGGGGAGCGACGGTTGAGCCCCCGGTTGACCTTGCCGCATCCGAGAGCGATGGTCCGGCCATTCGTGTTGGAACCCTTGGCGGAGATCGCCCCGGACCGCATCTTGGCGGGCCAGTCCCGAAGCGTGTCTGAAATCCTCCGGGAAATGACGCCCAACGATAGCATGGTTCGGCTGGAGTCGTGAGAAGCGTTGCGAAGCGTCCGGGGCCTCCAAAAAATCCGGCCCGCGCCATAAAAAGTGTCACCAGCCGTGGATGAAAGCGGGTCACTAATGTCGTGCAATCTTCAACCCAGCAGTCTATCTGTCCCAATGATGTCCCTTGAGGTTCAAACGAGTCGGCCTGAGGACGTGATGGCGGCCGTTCTTGGTGTTTGGGGTAAGATGTTCCCCGATGCGTCCGACCAGTTGATCCGGGAGAGCTTCAACTGGGCGTTGCGGTCGTTTGGCGGGAAGTATCGCGACTACCGCCCCATCGATGCCAGCTACCACGATCTGGAGCACACCATGCAGGGCACGCTGTGCATGGCGAGGCTGCTCTACGGCCGATTCTTGGCCCAGGTCCAGCCGGCCATTGACCAGCGGATGTTCGAGTTGGGAATCGCGGCGATCCTGCTCCATGACACGGGCTACTTGAAGCGGGCGGACGATCCCGAAGGAACCGGGGCCAAATACACTTTGACCCATGTGCAGCGGAGCATGGATTTCGCCGCAGTGCTGCTCGGGGAAAACGGCTTCTCGGCGCGGGACATCCGTGCGGTGCAAAACATGATCCGGTGCACCGGCGTGAATGTGGACATCGCCTCCATCCCGTTCCAAAACGAGGCCGAGCGCGTGTGTGGCTTGGCCTTGGGCACGGCGGATCTTCTAGGGCAGATGGCGGCATCGGACTACGTGGACAAACTGCCGGTGCTTTTCGCCGAGTTCGAGGAATGTGCCCGCTACAACAACGGCAAGATGGGGGCGGGAACCGTGTTCGCCAGTGCGGCGGATCTCAAGAGCCGCACGCCGGCCTTTTGGGAGAAATACGTGCTGCCCAAAGTGGAGAAGGACTTCCAGGGGCTTTTCCGGTATCTGGCGGATCCGAAAACCGGGATCAACCGGTATGTCGAGCGGATCGAGGCCAACATCGCCCGCATCCGGAGCGAACTCCAGTTGCAGTCCGCGTAAGCGCTTGGCGGCGGCATTTCACGACCCGAGCCGCACGAGCAACAGGGCGCGGAGCTTTCCGTGGGCCGAGGAGAAGGGAAGTTTCATCAGGCTTTCGGCGGAAACCCATTCGTGGTCTGGAGGTGCTTGGCGCGTGGCGAGCGACGCGAAGTGGGCTTCAAGGCGGATGCGGTAGCGCGTGATCGAGTGCTTGATCTCGGCAAAGGGGGACTCTGTCCGGTAGGGCGGGAATGCATCCGGCCCAAGCGCGGCGGAGAGGGGTGTCTCTGCATTGGGAAATTCCCAGAGCCCCTCGTTGACCGAGCTCTCGGTGCGTTGCCGCACTAGGATCATGCCGTTTCGGACAACGATGAACGCGATGAACCGGCGATGGGTTGGAAGCGGACGCGGCGACTTCTGGGGGAATTCCTCGGCTTGGCCGGAACGGGCGGCAAGACAATGCGGGCGGACCG
>CAMLMI010000305.1 GCA_946480965.1 uncultured Verrucomicrobiales bacterium
GGTCACGACACCGGAAGCTTTTACGCCGACCGCGCCGGAGTCGTTCTGGCCCCATGCGAAAACGTCGCCTTCGGGATCGAGCAGCAGCGAGTGGTTCCAGCCAGCGGCCAAGGCTTGGGCGGCTTGGCGGAAGCGGATCGCCTCCACGGTGAAGGGCGCGGGCTGGTTCGTCTCCGTGACAACCTGAAGCATGGCGGAGTAGTTCGTGCGCCAGACTTCGTTCGTCACCGTGATCCAGACGCGATTGGTCTGCACGTAATGGTTCGTCGCGACGATCTCCGAGCGATGGACCGTCTGGCTGGCGAGGACCAGCCCATCGGCGGCGAAGGCGTCGCTGGTGGATCGGGCTTCTGCGCCGAGGATGGTTTCGGAAACGATCTCCGGTGCTTCGGGCTCGGTGACATCCACCGCGATCAACCGCTGGGGCGATCCTTCATTCGACCAGTAGGGCGCGAAGCCGCCGCCGCGAAATCCCGGCATGAGATCAATGGTGTCGATCACCATCAGGTAAGGATACCAGCCGTAGCGTGGTTCCCGGAGCGACCAGACAAGCACGCCGGGCTCAGGCCAGAGCGGATCGGCGTTGTTCCAATGGCCTGTGGTCTCAGCTTTCCAAGTGTCTTCGCCGAGCTTGGGCAACGCGGGCAACGCGGCGGCGTCGAGCACGACATGGCGCAGCGTGCCGGAGTTGGTGCGCTGCGTAGGACCGGGCCAGAGCACGAAGAAGCCGTGCGTTGAGGGCGAGCTCGTGCCTTGCAGCAGATGGATCACATCCCCTTCCACCGTGGCGCCCAGCAGCGGTTCGCCTTCGAGCGTGTAGCGGGCGAGCGCGAGACCGGGCGCGGAGGCGCGGGAGACGCGGACATCGTTGCCCGAAAATTCCACCAGCCAATCGCCCACGGGCAACACACGGTCCACGGGATAGCCCAGTTCCAGGCGATGTTGCAGCGCGGGTTGATCGCGATTGTCGGCCGCGATGCTCAACAGCTCGCGCGAGGAAACGGCCAGCACCGTGTCGTCGCGCAACAGAGTCCGGCGCGGGACCATTTCCGTTTCGGTGAAGAGGCCGCGCGCCGTCACGGTGTCGCGGGCGAGGTCGATGAATTGCACGGCGTTTTGCTGGCCGTTGGTCGTCCACGTGGTGAAGGGCACGAGGACGAGGCCCTCTTCCGGGAAAACACCGAGGGCCTTTTCGTTGGCCAATGCTTCGCTCGTGGACCAGCTGGCTCCGAGCAGGACTTTCGACAACAGCGCGGGCTTGGCGGGATCGGCCACGTCGAAGAGCTGGACGGCCACGCGGTTGTCGGCGGTGTCGTCCACGCCGATGGAGAGGAGCCGGTCGCCGAGCGGATGGATGTAGGTGGACCATCCGGGGATGATGAGTTCGCCCCGGACCACGGGCTGCGCCGGATCGGCGAAATCCACGACCCAGAGCGGATCGACGCGGCGATAGGTGACGGCGTAGAGCCGGGTGCCGTCGAAGCGCGTGGCGAAGAGCGATTCGCCTTGGCCGAACGGCACGCCGCCGAGCTTTTGCCAGCGAGTGCCGGAGCCGGGCGGCAGCAGGCGATAGGTCGTCAGCTCCGTGGCGAGGGTTGCGTTCGAGCGGACTTCGGTGACGACCGCCAGCAGGTCGCCTTGCTGGTGCAGCTTGAACTTGTCGAGCAACGCGCCGCTCAGCGGGATCTCGGCGAGCGGCTGCACGACGCCGGTTGGATCGGAGATGTCGAAGACATGGAGCGCGTCCTTTCGCGGAAAGGTGTTTTCCGCGATGGAGACGAAAAGGTGGGTGGGCGTGGCGGCCACGACATTACCGCCGCCGGTGCGGCGATGAACCGCGTGAGTTGTCGGCGACGCGGGTTTGGCGAGGCCGAAGGAATGGATGTTCACGCCCTGTTGCCAGACGCCGTTCGTGCCCGCCGGTTCCCAAGTCTGCGTGGCCACGTAGAGCGCGCTGCCGACGAGGCGCGATTCCAGCACGGAGCCGTCGAGCGGCACGCGTGCGATCTCACGGGGTTGGTCACCGGTTACTTCCACGATGATCGCGTGGCCGGAGCTGGAGGGATCGCAGCGGTCCGCCACCAGCAGGACCACATGATCGTCGCCGAGGAGATAGAGCTGCTCGCCCATTCCCGCGAGCGGCAGCGCGGCGAGCAAGGCGGGCGCGGCGGGGTTCGCGATGTCGATGATCTGGAGACCGCGCGTGCTGTTGAAGAAGTAGAGCCGGTCGCCGCGTGCGCGCCAGATGTCGGACTCCTCGACGGTGCGTTGGCCGCTTCCGGCTCCGTCGCCCACTGGACCGAGCGTGACGTCGTTGCCGGTGAAGCCGCCCAGTGTCGCGTAGAGCGTCCACGCCTGGGACTCGGCAGATGCGCCTTCGAATTCTCCCGCGGCTTCGGCGGCGAAGCGGGTGCGTCCGGTGTAGAACGATGCGGGCAATGGCGTGGATTCGTCGGCACGGACGCGGAAGAGTTCCAACGCGGGCGCGTTGGTGGAGGAGAGCGTGAACTTGATCTGGGTCGCGCCGTTCACCGTCTGCACGCCGCGCGGAGCCCAGGCGAGCTGGTCGTTGCGGCGCGAGCTTTCCAACACCACGCGACGAACGCCGGACGGCACCGAGGCGGTCACCTCGATCTCACCGGCCACTAGGGTTATGCCCGTGATCTGCGGCGGAGTCGCAGCGTGGAGCGCGGGTTCCTGCGCGAGGAAGACGCCCAGCGGAACCAGCAACATGGGCCGAAGGAAACGACGAAGGAGTTGCAGGAGTTTCATGGTGGGAAATGGAGGGCTTAGGGAGCGTTGGTGCCGGGGATGGGCAGGACTCCGATGAAGACGGTGCCGGAACCGAATTGGAACGAGCTGCCGACGCTCACCACCAGCGAGTCGCCGACGGCGGTTCCGGGAGCGAAGTTCAGCGAGACGATCAGCGGATTTCCTCCCACTTCCACGGTGCCGAGGGCGGTGAGATGACCGGAGGTGGAAGTAGCGGTGAAGTGGAGCGAGTCGTATCCGCTGGGCAAGGTGGCCGGGTCGAGAATCAGCACGGTGCGGCCGTCGTGAAGGAAGCCCGTGAACGCAACGGTGTCTTGCAGGACCATCGGCTCGGGTCCAACTGAAGAGCCGAGCTGGGCTTCGTCGCGAATCGATTCCCCCTGGGAACGCAACTGGGGCTGGGCGTTGGTCGCCGAACCGCCGCGCGGTCCCGGAACGAGATCCACGAAGTCCACGCCGAGACCGTTTTCCTCGGCGTTGCTGCGCGTGCCGTTGAGACCGTCGCCGCCGGGCTGTTGGCGGGCGATTTCCCGGACCAAGGCCAGGGCCAAGGCGCGCTGCATCTCCGGCGACAGGGCGTTGGCTCCAAGCCCAGAGGTTGGCCAATGGAAGAACCGGAGAGCATCGAGCCCGACCACGTTGGCGGGCCGCTGGGTGAGCGATTGAGAGAGCGTCGTGACGCGCTCTTCCAAGGCGGCAAGGCGGCGATTCAGCGTATCGGGTGTGACAGGCTCCGCGCCGGACAGGAGCGAAGGCGCGGGCGAATGGTTCGTCGGCGCCGGTAGCCAGTTGGGAACCGTCGCTGGAAGCGACGACGGCGCGGTGGCGATGGCGCGATTTTGTGGAGCAGGCCGGGGAGTTTCGGCGATCGGGCGATTGGTCCGTGACGGCCCGAGCCAAAAGAAAAGCCCACCGGCGACGCAGGCCGCGGCTGCCCAACCCAGCCACGCCTTGCGACGATGAAACGGCACCACGACGACGCGGCGTTCCATAGCCACGGCGGCCTCGATGTCCTTCCACAGACCGGTGGGCAGAGGTTGTGGCGGCACGGCGCGGGCGAGGGCTTCCGTGCCGGACTGTAGTTCGGCGACGCAGGCGCGCAGCTCGGGCGAGGCGTCCAGCTCCTGTTCAAAAGCGGCGCGCTGTTCCGCGGTCAATTCGCCGAGCACATAGCCGAGCGCGCGGTCTTCGCCGGTGACGGGATCATTCATGGTGGCCTTTCAGCGTGCGGCGCAGGGCGAGCAGTCCCCGGCGGATGCGGGCCTTGATCGTGCCCAGCGGTTCGTTCTCGGCGCGGGCGATCTCCTCGTGGGTCCAGCCACGCAGGAAGGCGAGCTGGAGCGCGCGGTTCTGCGGTTCGGGCAGGCGATTCAAGGCGGAGGCGCAGGCGCTGGCCAGTTCGTCGCTTTCGGCGTGGTGGAAGCCGTTGATCGACTCGACGGCGAGGGAGGCGACTTCCTGCTCGTAGGCGGTCTGGGTGGCGCAGCGGCGGGCGCGGGCGCGGATGCGGTCCACGGCGAGGCCCCGGGCGATCATGATCATCCAGGCCAACGGGGCGGAGCGGGCGGGATCGAACTCGCCCGCGCGGCGCCAGAGATGAACGAAGGTGTCCTGCATGGTTTCCTGCGCTTCCGATTCGTTGACGAGCATCCGGAGCACGAGCGAGTGGAGCAGTCCGCCCCGGCGGCGGTAGAGTCGCTCCAGGGCGTGGGGATCGCCGACGGCAATGGCGGCGAGCAGGCGCGCATCCTCGCGCGCCTCGGCCGGTTCCCTGGGCTCTGCCGGATCGTCTCCGCCCGGGAACCTCAAAACTGGGTTGTTGACCGGCTCCACGTTTCGTTCGGTTGGGCTTTCGTCACCATCCTATCCGTGGCTCGGGGGAATTTGGATGCAGGAAAATGAACCCGGGGAAGAAGCGTTGTTGGGAGCTTGAAGCCGACCCACCCCTGACCCCTCCCAAGAGGGGATAAGGCAGGACGCGAACCTACTGCCGAACGCGCGTCAACGGTTCCCCTCCTGGGAGGGGTCAGGGGTGGGTTTCCCGGACGAGAAGCAGAACGAGCGCGAGGACGAGGACGAAGAGGGGGAGGAAGACGAAGGACTCTCGGGAACAAAAAAAGCGGGGCCGGAAAACTCCGGCCCCGCTGCGGGACGATGATGAGATCGTCGGGTCGGACTTAGTAGTCCATTCCGCCCATGCCGCCAGGAGGATGCGCGGGAGCGGCTTCCTTCTTCTCGGGCAGCTCGGTGATCAAGCACTCGGTGGTGAGCATGAGGCCAGCGATGGACGCGGCGTTCTGCAGGGCCGAGCGGGTGACCTTCTTGGGATCGACGACGCCGGCCTTCACGAGGTCCACGTATTCGCCGGTGGCGACGTTGTAGCCTTCGTTGCCCTTGCGGCGCTTCACTTCCTGGACGATCAGGCTGCCTTCGACGCCGGCGTTCAGGGCCAGTTCGCGGAGCGGAGCCTCAACGGCGCGCTTCACGATGCCGACACCGGTCTGTTCGTCGTGGTTCTCGAGCTGGAGAGCCTCGATCGCGGGGAGGGTGCGGAGGAGGGCCACGCCGCCGCCGGCGACGATGCCTTCTTCCACGGCCGCACGGGTGGCGTGCAGGGCGTCCTCGACGCGGGCCTTCTTCTCCTTCATCTCGGTCTCGGTGGTGGCACCGACATGGATGACGGCGACGCCGCCGGCGAGCTTGGCCAGGCGTTCCTGGAGCTTCTCGCGGTCGTAGTCGGAGGTGGTCTCCTCGATCTGGCGGCGGATCTGGTTCACGCGGCCCTGGATCTCGGAAGCCTTGCCGAGGCCTTCGACGATGGTGGTGTTCTCCTTGTCCACGACGATGCTCTTGGCGCGGCCGAGGTCGTTGAGCTCAAGGGTGTCGAGCTTGATGCCGAGGTCTTCGGTGATGAACTTGCCACCGGTGAGGATGGCGATGTCTTCGCACATGGCCTTGCGGCGGTCGCCGAAGCCGGGAGCCTTGACGGCGCAGATGTTCAGCGTGCCGCGGAGCTTGTTCACGACGAGGGTCGCGAGGGCTTCGCCTTCGACTTCCTCGGCGATGATCAGGAGCGGCTTGCCGGTCTTGGCGACCTTCTCGAGGATCGGGAGCAGGTCCTTGAGGTTGCTGATCTTCTTCTCGTTGATGAGGACGTAGGCGTCGTCGAGCTTCGCTTCCATCGTCTCGGCGCTGGTGACGAAGTAGGGGGAGAGGTAGCCCTTGTCGAACTGCATGCCTTCGACGAC
>CAMLMI010000306.1 GCA_946480965.1 uncultured Verrucomicrobiales bacterium
ACTCCGGAACGTCTCGAAGTCGCCAGTGTGGCGTGTTCATCAGGTGGTCATCCTCCGGCGGATCGGCGGGAGCCTTCGCCCTACCGCGCCCGCAGGAGCGGGCGCTTGCCTCGCGGTGCCTCCTCCACTACTTCGTTGCCCGCATGAAGATCGCCGTCGTCGGATGCGGGGCGCTGGGCAGCTATTACGGTGCCCGCTTGGCCCGCGACAACCATGAGGTCCATTTCCTTCTGCGCTCCGACTACGACGCGGTGCGCGCGGGAGGGGTGAAGGTGCTCAGCCCCGAAGGCGACTTCCACGTGCGTCCCCGCGCCGCGCGCACGCCCGAAGAGATCGGACCCTGCGATCTCGTGCTCATCGGCCTGAAGACGACGGCCAACGGGCAGTTCGCGCGGCTCTTGCCGCCTTTGGCCGGGCCTGCGACCGCCTTCCTCACGCTGCAGAACGGTTTGGGAAACGAGGACCAATTGGCCGCCGTCGTGGGCCAAGAAAACACGCTCGGCGGACTCTGCTTCGTCTGTTTGAACCGGCTCGAGCCCGGCGTCATCCACCACATGGCGCACGGCAAGATCGTCCTCGGCGAATGGCGGCGCGCGCCGCAGCCGCGCACGCATGACATCGCCGCCGCCATCCGGCACTCGGGCGTGCCGTGCGAGGTCAGCGAGAACGTCGAGCGCACGCACTGGGAGAAGCTCGTGTGGAACATCCCGTTCAACGGACTGGGCGTGGCCAGCGCGGCGGGTTTCGACGCGGTGGCGAACGACGGCGATTTCAAGGGGGCCGTCGGTCCTTGCCTGACCTCGGACCGGTTGCTGGCCGATCCGGATTGGCTGCGTCTGCTGCGCGAATTGATGCTGGAGACGATCCACGCCGCGCAGGCGCTGGGACTGGAGATCGACGAGTCGTGGGCGCAGGTGCAGATCGACCGCACCTACAACATGGGCGCCTACAAGGCCTCGACGATCATCGACTACGAGCGCGGCTTGCCGCTGGAGGTGGACTCGATGTTCCTCGAACCGCTGCGCCAGGCGAAGGCCGCCGGGGTGGCGATGCCGAGGCTGGAGGCGTTGAGCCGCGTGCTCACGGCGCTCAATCCGGCCGGGTGAACCGGAACGAAGGAGCGCGGACGGTTACCTCCTTCGTCGGGATGTCAGATTCCTGATCCCGGATGCCGGATTCGGCTCCGCTCCTCTCAAGGCTGCTGGAACGCCGCGCCGACCGCGTCGCTCCACTGGGCCACGGCTTGGGACAGGCGGGCGACGTAACCTTCGACGCCTTCGTTGGCCGAGGTCGCCGCGATGGTGAAGCGTTGCGGAGATTGGACCTGCTTTTGGTTTCCGCGCTGCAAGGTCCAAGTGGTTTCCAGCACCACGTCCCGGCCCGGAGCGCCTTCGAATCGGGTGACTTCGTAGATCAACTGCGCCGTCGCGATTGAGGCGGCGGGATCATGGGCGGCCACGACGGAGACGGTCGGCAGCTTGCGGCGCAGTTCTTCAGCGAGCACGCGGGCGATCCCTTGTTCCAACGGCTCGGCCCAATGGTGAAAGGGCAGGGGAACGACGCGGTTGTTGCCATCGGCGGTCAGGAGGACAGTGCTTTCCAGATAGGTGGCGACCCGGCCCGGGCCGATGCGTAGCACGGCGGAGTTTTCGGAAGGAGCGGTTGCCGGAACGCTTGCGGCAGAAGCGGAACGCAGCACGTAGAAGCGGCTCGGGTCCGGCTTGGGCTCGAAGACCGAGCAGCCGGTGGAACTCAGAATCGCGATGGCCAGCAGGAGGGAGGGATGGCCGCAAAGAGGCGCAAAAGGCGCAAAGAACAGTGACCGGCTCCTCACCCCGGCCCTCTCCTCATCCGATGGGGAGAGGGTGGCCGAAGGCCGGGTGAGGGGAGCGGTGACGTCCATCCATCGACTCCAGCGGATCGCCTGTAGAGCCGCGATAAAAGCCAGAGACCAAGGGGTGCCCCAGGTTTCGTCTTTGCGGCTCATGCGCCTCGTTGCAGCCATCGTCTCCGAAGTTTCAGGATTCATGGGATCAGGGTTTCTCCGGGGCCTTGCCGGTGAGGATGGAGTTGGGGTTGCGCTGGAGATCGTCGGCGAGCTGCCGCAGGGAATCGAGGGCGCGGCCGGCTTTCTCCAAGGTGGTGAGCAGCTCGTGGCTCACGGGCGAGCCCGGACGGACGAGGTTCTTCAGATCGGTGAAGGCTTGCGTGGCTTCGACCAACGCGGTGTCGGCCTTGGTCAGGCCGGTGTCGAGCTTGGCCAGGAGCGGATCGGCTTGGCGGTTGAACTTGCCGGCCAATTGACGGGCGTCGGCCAAGGCGAGGTTCAGGTTGGTGAGGGAGGAGCGAAGGTCGTCGTTGTCGAGCAGCGCGTCCACGCGGTCGAGGCTGCCGCGCAACCGGGCGCTGACGTTGCCGAACTGCACGTCCTTGATCTCCGCGCGGATCTCCACAAGCAGGTTGGTCATCTGTTCGGAAATGGTCTTGAGGTCGAAGTGCGCGAGGCCGTCGAGCGTGCTCATGACGGAGGCCATGATCTCGGTCTGGGCGCTGGGCAGGGTGGGGATTTCCCAATAGCCGTGTTCCTCCTCCTGGCCCAATTGAAAACGGCCCGGTTCCTTGCTCTGGCCAAGCGAAACGTAGAGCTGGCCGGAGAGAAGGTTCAGGATCTCCAGCCGGCCGCTGAAACCATTGGTCAGCGATTTCTCGAACTCCTGGCGGTCGCGCAGCCCTAGGCCGAGGCCCTTCACGCGGCGGGATATCTGTTCGTCGTCCACGTCGATGACCACGTTGATCACGGCCGAGCCATTGGCGGGATCGGGAGCGATCCAGATGTCGCGCACTTCGCCGATGTTCACGCCGAGGATCTTGACCGGCGCGCCGACATCGAGGCCCGTGACCTGTTCGCGGAAGGTCAGCAGGAAGCTGGTGGATTGGCGGAAGAGCCGTCCTCCGCCGAAGAGCGCGATGGAGACGAAGAGGATGACGACGGCGCCGGTGATGAACATCCCGATGGCGGCGGGGTTGACTTTGGTCTTCATGGTCTCAGGTCGGTTCCTGGCCGCGGTTGAGGAAGCGGCGGATTTCGGGGGAAGGACAATGGTCGCGCAGCTCGGCGGGATGGCCGGTGGCACCGAGGGTCTTCGTCTGGGCGTCGAGGAAGACGGAGTTGGTGCCCACGGCGAAGATGCTGGCCAGCTCGTGGGTGACGAGCACGAAGGTGGTTCCGAGATGATGGCGGAGCTGGAGGATCAGCTCGTCCAAACGCGCGGCGCTGAGCGGATCGAGACCGGCGGAGGGCTCGTCGAGGAAGAGGATCTCGGGATCGAGCGCCATCGCGCGGGCGATGCCGGCGCGCTTGTTCATGCCGCCGCTGATCTCGGAGGGATAGAAGTCCTCGAAGCCGCCGAGGCCGACGAGCGAGAGCTTGTAGGAGACGTTGCGGCGGATCTGCTCGGGCGAAAGCTTGGTGTATTGCTCCAGGGGCAGGGCGACGTTTTCGGCGAGCGTGAGCGAGCTCCAGAGCGCGCCCTGCTGATACATGACGCCGAAGCGGCGCAGCATTTGCCGCCGTTGTTCGGCATCCGCACGGGTGAAGTTTTCCCCGCCGTGCAGGATCTCGCCGCTTGCCGGTTCCTCCAGGCCGACGAGGTGGCGCATGAGCGTGGATTTCCCGCAGCCGCTGCCGCCCATGATGATGAAGATGTCTCCGCGCCGGATCTGGAAGCTGAGATCGCGCATCACGACGTAGTCGCCATAGGCCATTGTGAGGTCGCGGACCTCGATCTGCACCGGATTGGGCTCGGGCGGTTCCATGCGTCAGATGCCGAAGAGGGCGAACATCACGGCGAAGACCGCGTCGAGCGCGATGATGGACGTGATGGAGACGACGACGGCGGAGGTCGTGGCGAGGCCCACGGAGGAGGAGCTGTTGCCGGACTGCATGCCCTTGAGGCATCCCGCTCCGGCGATGATCGCCCCGAAGAAGAACGACTTCACGATCCCGGCGAAGTAGTTCGGCAGCGTGACGGCCTCGATGATGCGGTCCACATACTGGATGATCGGCACGTCGAAGCCCGGCGCGATCAGGCCGCCACCGACCATGCCCATGACGTTGCCGTAGGCGGTGAGCAACGGGAGCATCAGCACGAGCGCGATGAGGCGTGGTAGGACGAGGAAATCCATCGGGGAAAAGCCGAGCGTCTTCAGCGCGTCTATTTCCTGGTTCACCTTCATGCTGCCGATCTCCGCCGCGAAGGCCGCGCCGGTGCGGCCGCTCATGATGATGCCGGTCATCAGGCAGCCGAGTTCGCGCGTCATGCCCAGGCCGACAAGGTCCGCCACGTAGAGCGAAGCGCCGAACTGGTCGAGCTGCACGACGCCGACGAAGGCGATGATCATGCCGACGAGCAGGTTGATCAGCGTGACGATGGGCAGCGCCTCCGCGCCGGTGCGCTGGATGATCAGCCAGGCGTCTTGCCAGCGGAAGAGCGCCTGGCCCCGGAAGAGGCGGCCGAGCGAGAGGACAGTTTCGCCGATGAAGGCGAAGGTATCGAACACGCCCCCGCTCACCCAGAGCCCGAGCCGGCCCACACGGCTGAAGAACGTGTCGCGGATCGGTTGGCGACGGGCGGCTTTTTCCGGGACGGCGAGGGCGAGCTTGATGAGTTCGCGCACGCCTTCCGGGCAAGCGGAGGTGTCCACGGCGATCTGCCGTTCGGCGCAGCGCTTGGCCACATCGACCAGCAGCGAGATCAGGCTGGAGTCGTAGGTGCCGAGCGCGGCCAGGTCGAAGGACAGCGAACGGGCGTCCTTGGCCGAGGCCAATTGCTCCAACAGTTCGCGTCCGTCCGGGAAGGGGCGATGCAGGCTCCAGTCTCCGCCGATGCGCAACACGGCCGCGCCGTTCCTGTCGGGAACGAGCGCGATGACGGGTGGAGCGGGTTCGGGCATTGGGAGCGGTGGACGGCGGAAGCTGGGCGGCGACCTCGGAAACCCTTTCCCGTTGGACCTGGCCCGGCGTTCTCGGCGCGTAGTTGTGCAGGGTTCGCGGGCGGGCGTCGAACAACAAAAAAGCCCCCGGTGTGAGCCGGGGGCTTTGTGCGGAGAGCGTCGGAGCGGATCAGCCGTGGTAGCCTTCCTCGCCATGTTCGGCGAGGTCGAGACCGGACTGTTCCACTTCGTCGGTCGGACGCAGCCCGACGACGGCCTTCACGATGAAGGCGATGATCGCGGTGGCGACCACGCTCCAGACGACGGTGAGGAGGACGGCCTTGATCTGCGCGCCCATGAGGCCTTCCTTCAGGCCACCGACGACGGCGTTGGCCTTCTCGTCGGCGAAGATGCCGGTGAGGATCGCGCCCATCGTGCCGCCCACGCCGTGGACGCCGAAGGTGTCGAGCGCGTCGTCATAGCCGAAGATCTTCTTCAGGTAGGAGCAGGCGAGGAAGCAGACGACACCGGCGAGGATGCCCATGATGACGGCCGAGTTGGCGGTGACGAAACCGGCGGCCGGGGTGATCACGACCAGTCCGGCGACGATGCCGGAGCAGAAACCGAGCACGCTGGGCTTGCCGCGCATGACCCATTCGGCCATCGCCCAGATGAAGCCTGCCACGGCGGCGGCGAGGGTGGTGGTGGTGAAGGCGTTGGCCGCGATGCCGTCGGCTCCGAGCGCGGAACCGGCGTTGAAACCATACCAGCCGACCCAGAGCATGCCGGTGCCGACCATGCAGAGAACCATCGAGTGCGGCTGCATGGGTTCCTTGCCGAAGCCCTTACGCTTGCCGAGGATGATGCAGAGGACCAGGGCGCTCCAGCCGGAGGTCATGTGAACCACGGTGCCGCCGGCGAAGTCGATCGCCTTGATGGAGGCGTCGGCATTCAAAGGACCGCACATCAGGCCGGTGGTGGACCAGACCATGTGGGCGAAGGGGAAATAGACCACGAACATCCAGATGCCGACGAAGAGCAGGATGGCCGAGAACTTCATGCGCTCGGCGATCGCGCCGAC
>CAMLMI010000307.1 GCA_946480965.1 uncultured Verrucomicrobiales bacterium
CGGGTCCGTTGGCACGGCCGGTGGCCGATGCTCCTGCTGGCCGTCGTGGTGTCGCTGGTGTTGGCCAAGCCGTTTTGACCGGCGGCATCACGGTCCCAGCCGTTCGACGCGGTAGAAACGGAGCGGGCCCGCAGGCGTGTTCGTGATCGCCGTCGTGTTCCCGGCCGACGGGATCGCTTCCCCCACCGGCACGAACGGCTCCGCCAGATCGGACGAGACCCGCAGCCGATAGGTGCGGTCCGGTTCGCTGCTCCATGCGAGGACCAGATTGCCGTCCACCAAGCGGGAGATGCCCACGACCGGAACGGACATCGCCGGATGCCAGATGCCGAAGTAGGGCGAGGGCTTGCCGCCGGCCGTCAGGAAGGTGCCGCCCACATGGACCGCCGTCTCCGTCGCGGCCACGGCCGACACGGTGTTGGCCAAGCCGCTGCCCAACCGGGACCAAGAGGCGCCGTCCCACCGCGCCACCCGCGTGGCGTTGCTGCCGCCCGCCCGGGCGAAGGTGCCGCCCGCATAGAGCAGGTTGCCCATCGCCGCGAGCGCCTTGGGCGTGACGCCCGGAGCCCCGAAACGCTCGTCCCAGACCCCTTCGCTTTCGGCCGCGCGGGACCCTCCGGCGAGGAGAAGCATCGTGGTGATCGCGAGGCAACGGAGGAGGCCGAGCGGGCCAGGGAGCGAAACGGATTCATGGCTCCTTTCGCATGGTGTTGTCATGGATGACTGACACTCTTCAGGACCGACCCGGTCCGGTGCCCCAGCCGAAGAACTACGGGACGAAGTTGTGCCTGCCCGATCCGGGATGGGCCGGAATTTATCCGCGCGGAGTCAGGCCAGGGCCAGCTTCTGCGAACACGGGCCGCCTGCGGAATTCAGGCCGGATTCGCGGGAGGAAACAGGCGCTCCAGCTGCTCCCGCCGGTAGGCGAAGATCGTCTCCACGTCGCGCTGCACGAAGATGCGGTTGACGAGCGCGCCGCCGGGCACGGCGTAGTCCACGCGGTCGCGGCAAAGGGTGCCGCCGTCCTTTTCCTCGAAGGAATGCTCGTGGACCCATTGCCGATAAGGCCCCTTGAGCTGGCGGTCCACGAAGCGGAAGGGCGGTTCCCAGACGGTGATCTGGGTGCGCCAGCGGATCGGGAAGCCGCGCAGCTTCAGCCGGTAGTCGATCAACGCCCCCGGCCGCATCGCGATGGGACCCGGCGTGAGGATGCGGAAGTCGAGCCAGGGCGGGGTGATGGCCTGGAGATTGGCGGCGTCGGTGAAGAACGGGAACACCTCGGCGCGCGGCCGGGGCAGCCATTGCTCCATCTCGAAGCGGTGGACGGTCACGGGATCAGGCGGTTTTGGCTGGAGGTTTTCCGCGCAGCTGCTCCAACGCGGGATACAGCGCGTCTAGGGAACCCACGCAATGCGCGCCGATCTCCCGGATCGCGTCGAGGTAGCCGGGCACGGCGCGTCCGCCGACCAGAATCGCGACATCGGCGGGCAGGAACTTGCGCAGGCTCACCAGTTCCGCGGCGAGGAACGGATCGTCGTCCGGATACACGATGCTCAGGAGCACCGCGCGCGAGCGGTTCAGCCGGACCGCGCCTGCGATCTCCGACGCCGGGAGCGAGGTGCCGAGATACGTGACCCGCCAGCCCTGGTTCCGCGCTGCAGCCGCCACCAGCACCGCGCCCAACTCGTGCAATTGCCCGGCCGGCGTGGCGACGATCAGCCCGGGAGCGGTCTCCGACGGGGCGAAGGGCCGGGAAGCGTTCCACAGGAAGGTGCGGATCGCGTCGCTCGCGAAATGTTCGTGCGCCACGGTGAGATCGCCCGAGCGCCAGCGTTCGCCCACTTCCACGGTCAATGGCGCGATCAGGTGGGTCAGCAGCGCCTGGTGCCCCAGGGCGATCAGCGCCTCCGTGAATTGCCCCTCCAGCTCCGTCTGGTCCATCCGGGCGATCGCGGCCAGACACTCCGGACGGAAACGGGCCGCTGCGGCTTCATGGCCCGGACCCGCAGCCGGAGCGGCCACCGCCGAAGGCGACAACAGGGGTTCGGCCGCGACCAGTTCGCGCAGGGTTTCGGTGGAGAGCCGGGCAATGTTTGAGATGCCGTGTCCCGCTTGGGTGGCCCGGCGGAGGAGCTTGAGCCGCTCCACTTCGCCCGAGCTGTAAAGCCTTCGGTTGGAATCGGTCCGGTTTGGTGTCACCGCGCCGTAACGTTTTTCCCAGATCCGTATGACGTGGGCGTTCAAGCCGGTCTGTTGGGCCACGGCTTTGATGGTGTGCAACGCTTCCGACATAGAGGGTTTTTACTTAGACAAACTTTGGACAACCAATCGGGTAGCACTTGGGTCCGATAAAGTAAAGGGAAGGAATTTTTCGCGAAAATGCCTTTAAGTCGCTGAAAATTGCGCGTTTGAGTGATATTAAACAAAACTTTGACAAAACTTTTGAACATAGACATAACCTAGACAGTCATTGAACGAGAACAACAAACCCCGACTCGTCATGTTGAACAAAATCTCCCCCCGCTCCGCTCAAGCCTCCCGCGTGCTGCCTGCCCGCCTGAAGCCCGCTCCGCGTCTCGTTCGGCCCATCCAGTTGCGGGCGGAAGCTTCATCGGGCCCGTTGGCCAAACAGCCTTCGCGGGTCTCCCGGCCTACGCCGGTTCCCCGGACCAAGCCCTCGCGCTCGGCCTCGCGTTCGTCGGCCAAGCCGACCAAGGAGACGGCACGTCCAGAAACGGTCCTGGCTCCCATCGTGGTTCTCCGCGACCCGATTCCGGTCACGACCGCTGCCGAATCCGAGCCGACCGTTTCCCGTTCGCCCTACGATTCCGATTCCGCCCTGTCGCTCTACATGCGCCACGTGGGCGAGGTGCCTTTGCTCAGCATCCAGGAAGAGATCGAGCTGGCCGCCCGGATCAAGGCCGGGGACGAGTCTGCCCGCGAGCACATGATCCGCGCCAACCTGCGGCTCGTGGTGAAGATCGCCCGTGAATACGAAAACCTCGGCCTGCCGCTGCTCGACCTGATCAACGAGGGCAACATCGGCCTGATGAAGGCCATTGAACGCTTCGACCCGGCCAAAGGCGGCAAGCTCTCCACCTACGGTTCTTGGTGGATCAAGCAGTCGATCCGGCGGGCGTTGGCCAACCAGTCCAAGACCATCCGCCTGCCGGTCCATGTCGTGGACAAGCTCTGCAAGATCCGCCGCGCCGCCGCGCTGCTCCATGAAGAGCTCGGCCGCGAGGCGACGGACGAGGAACTGGCCCGCGAGATGAAGATGCCCGCCTGGCGCATCGCCGAGATGCGCGCCGCCTCCGTGCGGCCCGCGTCGTTGGAAGCACCGGTCGGCGAAGACGATTCCGCGAGGCTCGGCGACCTGGTCGAGGACCAGAACGCGGTCGATCCCTTCGAGGAACTGCAGGACAAGTCGATGACCCACATGGTGCTCGATTTCCTCGACGAGCTCCCCGAACGCGAAGCGACGATTCTCCGCCGCCGCTTCGGTCTCGACGGCGATCCCGAGGAAACTTTGGAGGACATCGGACAGCGCTTCGGCGTCACCCGCGAACGCATCCGCCAGCTCCAGAACATCGCCCTCGGCAAGCTCCGCCGCCGGGTGGAGAAGATGGAGGAAGTGCAGGAACTGGCCGCCTGAACGCCCCCAATCGCATGGTCACACTCGTTTTCGGCGGCAACGGCGGCATCGGTTCGGAGCTGGCCCGGCAAATGGCGGGAGCCGGCGACGCCGTGGTTGTCGCGTCGCGTTCGGCGGAAAGCTCGTCGGTCCCCGGCGTGATCGCCCGCACGGTGGACGCCACCCGCTCCGCCGAGGTGGACGCGCTCGTCGAATCCGTCGTGGCCGAACACGGTCGCCTGGACGCGGTGGCCAACTGCATCGGGTCCCTCCTCCTGAAACCGGCCCATCTCACGTCCGACGACGAATGGGCCGCCACGCTGGCGACCAGCTTGAACACCTCGTTCTTCATCCTCCGCGCCGCCGTCCGGCCGATGATGAAACAACGCTCCGGATCAGTCGTGCTGCTGGCCTCCGCCGTCGCCCAGCGCGGCATGGTCAACCACGAAGCCATCGCGGCGGCCAAGGGCGGAGTCGCCGCCTTGGCCCGCTCCGCCGCCGCCACCTACGCCCGCTACGGCGTGCGTGTGAACTGCGTCGCGCCCGGACTCGTGGAGACTCCCCTGAGCCGCCCGATCACGTCGAACGAAGCCAACCTCAAAGCCTCCACCGCGCTCCATCCGTTGGGACGCATCGGCCAGCCCGCCGAAGTCGCCTCCGCCGTGCATTGGCTCCTCCGCCCCGAGCAGGGCTGGATCACCGGCCAGTGCCTCGGCGTCGATGGCGGCCTCGCCACCTTGCAAGCCCGTTGAACCCATGAATTCGCTCCTTCTCGTCCGCTTTGTCCGCCACAAGCCGCTCGCCCAGTTCTGGGCCGATGCTTCGCCCGTCCAGCCCCGCTCCGAGGCCCAGGATCTCCAGGTCCCGGCGACGAAGCCTCCTTCCGCATCCGCTCCGTCCTCCTCCGGCCACACCACCTTCATCCTCCGCCATCCCTCCAACCCATGAGCAAGGAAGTCATCATCATCGGCGCCGGTCCGGGCGGACTGGCCTCCGCCATCCTCCTCGCCGCCGCTGGCGTGCGCACCCGCATCATCGAGCGGCTGCCCGTCGTGGGCGGACGCACGTCGTCGATCGAAGCGGAGGGCTTCAAGTTCGACCTCGGTCCCACCTTCTTCCTCTATCCGCGCGTGCTGGAGGAGATCTTCGCCGCCGCCGGCACCACGCTGGCCCGCGAGGTCGAGATGGTCCGATTGGACCCGCAATACCGCATCCAGTTCGGCAGCGGTGGACAGATCGACGCGACGCCCGACGAACAGCGCATGGCCGCCGAGATCGCCAAGCTCTCCCCCGAGGACGCCGGCGGCTTCAAGCGGTTCATGGACGAGAACCGCGCCAAGCTGAAGGCCTTCGAGCCCGTGCTGGAATCGCCCTTCGTGGGCTTCAAGGACCTGCTCAATCCCAAGCTGCTCAAGGCGCTGCCATTCCTCCATCCAACCAAGTCGGTGGACGGCTACCTGGAGCGGTTCTTCAAGGACCCGCGCGTGCGGCTGGCCTTCTGTTTCCAGTCGAAATACCTCGGCATGTCGCCGTTCCGCTGCCCGAGCCTGTTCTCCATCCTGTCCTTCCTCGAATACGAATACGGCGTCTTCCACCCCATCGGCGGCTGCGCGGCCGTGACCCAGGCGATGGCGCGTTTGGCCGAACGCATGGGCGTGGAGATCCACCTCGGCGAGCCCGTCGAGGAAATGCTCTTCACCGGCAAGAAGGCCACCGGCGTCCGCACCGCCACCGCCACCTACAAGGCCGACGCCGTGGTGGTGAATGCCGACTTCGCCCGAGCGATGAACAAGCTCGTGCCCGACGCGCTCCGCTCCAAATGGACCGACGCCAAGCTGCAGAAGAAGAAGTATTCCTGCTCCACCTTCATGCTCTACCTCGGCGTGGACGGCACCTACGACCTGCCGCACCACACCATCCACATCTCCGAGGACTACGAGAACAACCTGGAGGACATCGAGAGCCGCCACGTCCTCAGCCGCGACCCGTCGTTCTACGTCCAGAACGCCTGCGTGACCGATCCCGGCCTCGCGCCCAAGGGCCAGAGCGCGCTCTACGTGCTGGCGCCCGTCACCCACCAGCACGGGAACGTCGATTGGGCGAAGGAAACCCCGCGTTTCCGCGAACTCGTTCTCAAACAGATGCGCAAGGCCGGCTATGAGCTGAAGCAAAAGCACATCCGGTTCGAACGCGTGATCACCCCGCAGGACTGGGACACGCGCTACCAGATCTACCGTGGCGCGACCTTCAACCTGGCGCACAGCATGGACCAGATGCTCCTGATGCGTCCGCGCAACCGCTTCGAAGATCTGGAATCGGTCTATCTCGTCGGCGGCGGCACGCATCCCGGCAGCGGATTGCCGGTGATCTTCG
>CAMLMI010000308.1 GCA_946480965.1 uncultured Verrucomicrobiales bacterium
ACACGGACGTTTCTATGCTCATCCTCTCCCGAAAGACCAACGAGTGCATCGTGATCGACGGGCGCATCACCGTGAAGGTGGTCCGCGTCGAGGGAGACATCGTCAAGCTCGGCATCGAGGCGCCCCTCGACGTGCCGGTGCACCGACAAGAAGTTTACGAGGAGATCCA
This sequence comes from uncultured Verrucomicrobiales bacterium, assembly GCA_946480965.1. The sequence goes on from CAMLMI010000308.1 coordinate 170, forward strand.
ACGCAGCAACAAGGAAGCCCTCACCCAGGGCCGCCCCAAGCTGCCGAAAGTCCCCCGTATCAACCCCGCGTCACCGAAGAAGGAGACGCCCACAAAGGAATAAAACCCAACACAGGAAGTAGCTATGGTCATCAACACCAACACGCAGGCCCAGACGGCTGCATCGAACCTGCAAAGCAGCCAGTCGATGCTCTCCAAGTCGCTCTCCCGCCTCAGCTCCGGCTCCAAGATCGTCAACCCCGCCGACGACGCCGCCGGCCTCGCCGTGGCCTCGCGCCTCGACGCCCAGGTTTCGCGATTGGACGCCGCCAAATCCAACGTCGGCAACGCCATCTCCTTCACGCAGGTCCAGGACGGATTCATGAAGAAGATCGCCAAGGCGTTCGACCGCATGAGCGAACTCGCCATCCTCGCGCAGGACGTCACCAAGTCCGACGACGACCGCGCCCTGTATGACGCCGAGTTCCAGCAGCTCGTCGAATACGTCAACAACACGGCGAGCAAAGATTTCAACGGTGTCAGCCTGTTCTCCACGACGCCGCTCAACGTCACCGTCGATTCCGAAGGCGGCACGTTCACCATGAGCGGCATCAACATGGCGGCCACCAGCTACACGGCGGTCTCCTCCCAGTTGATCACCACGACCAACGCCGCCGCCACCGCGCTGGCCACGGTCAAGTCCGCCATCAACCAGCTGGCCACCGACCGCGCGAGCATCGGCGCCTACCAGTCCCGGTTGAACTACACCTCCGAACAGCTCGTTGTGACGAAGGAAAACCTCACGGCCGCCAGCTCCCGCATCAAGGACGTGGACGTGGCCGAAGAAAGCACGCAATACGCGCGCTACAACATCCTGGTCCAATCCGGCACGGCGATGCTGGCGCAGGCGAACCAGCTCCCGCAGGGCGTGCTGCGGCTCCTGCAGCAGTAAAAGCCACTTATTCCTTTGGTTGGTTGGGGTTAGCTGGGCGGCGATCAGGGTAATGGGATCGCCGCCCTTTTCTTTCTTTTGGTAGGTCGAGGAGAGGGATGTGAAATACAGGATTACCGTTCCAGCCTATATCCTCTGACCGACAATTGAACGTTTCCTGTTGTGCTGGAAGCTGTTGCTAGCCATTGGCAATTCTTCGCAGCGCCACGACTGAATGGTAAGTAACCTATGATCGTAGACTGAGTGACTCCGTTTTCGTAGATCGGATCTCCTCCCGTGGCTTTGAGGCCAACTTGGGTGAACGTCCAAGCTCCCCACATGGAAAGGCCTGCACGAATTTCATACGTGTTGGCGGGAACGTAGGGGGATAGATTCGTCGTGTTCCAGACAGCTGTCGTCGAAGGGCTTCCAGGACTGAAAAAGATGGTTTCGCTCCAAACGTAGGTCTCGTCATCGGAACAGTAGAACAGTTGGATCTTTCCATCGGGTTTGACCCATACCGCGCCAATGCAGCGGTCTTGGCCGGAATACCATCCCATGAAGTCGTTGCTCCAATTGGGCGCATTGGTGGAATTGGTGATCGCGATGAAAGGAAGGGAGGAGTTCGCCCGATCAATGTAGATGTAGTGGTAGATGCCTGCGGTCGTCGTTGTCAGGCCCGTAAGAGTGTAGCCATTGGTCACAACGACGTCGTCCGATGGGATCTCCCAATACGAACCCAGTATGTCTCCGTAGCCGACCCCGATTTTGATCGCCGTGTCGGAAACGCGCTCAAGTCTGGCTCCCTTGATCAGACCGGCCGGGGTGCGATTGAATTGAAAGGCTGATGCGGTTGTTTGGCCAACGAGCAAGCCCATCAAGAGCAACACAAGATGCTTCCAGAGGCATGGCGGATGAGTTTTGGATGAGGCCTTAATCTGGCTGCAGCTCACGAAATGTGGTTCTGGATTCTGGATCATAGGTGTTTGGTGACGAATTGGTTTCGCGTCTCTCCCTTCTGGTGCGAGACGGACAGCCGAAAGCGGTTCTCATGCCGAAAACGATTCCGCAGAAGCGGCACAACTTTCCTAGGTCGGGGCATTTGCTGGGCGAAAAACCGGGCAAAATTCGCCTAGATACCCGTTTTCTGGCCGAAAATGCCGGGTGGTATGGGATTCGCTAAGTCAACCGTGCCCAGCCTGCCGTTGAAGCACTTCGGGGATGGAATCCGAAGGGCTGGTGCCAACAAACGCACGGAAGCCTATGAGCCAGCCCGCACCAGAAGCCACCGAGTTCACGGACAAGGGATATTGGACGCCCCAGACCGTCATGCTCCAACAGGTCCGCGACGCCGTCCTCTCGATCCGTGGGTTCGAGGCAGCTTCTGGACTAAGCATCGATGAGAACCCCACTCTCGATCAGATCCTCTGCCGCCGTTGGCCGGGCCTAAAAATTGAGCGTGCCGTCTATCCCGCGCTTGATTGCCAGCGCCTCTCTTCGATCCCCGACAACGCCTTCGACGTCGTCTATTCCCATCAAGTGCTCGAGCACGTTCCGAAACCGTGGCTTGCTGGTGGGGAACTCGTCCGCGTTCTGAAGTCCGGCGGCATTGGCATCCATACCACATGCGCCTACAACCCGCGTCACGGTCCGCCAGCTTTCAACGACTACTACCGCTTTCTCCCGGACGGCCTCGCTGAACTCTTCGAAGGAGTCCAAGTGCTCGTGAAGGCGGGCTGGGGCAATCGGGAGGCCATTCTCTACAACCTCGCGATCAATGACGGCCACGGGCCCCTCGGCGGCCGTCGTTTCCACCCGACCGTTGGCCAGCGCAACGAACACGATCACCCCTGGGTCACATGGATCATCTTCCGAAAACTCTGATTTCCCAACTACGCCCCATGCAGACCAAAGCCTCAAATCATCCGGCTCTCCGAGTGCGGAATTTTGTTGTTTCCGGCACCAACTACTGGAACCCGGGCGACGACTTCGTGCGCGACGGTGTCATCTACGTCCTGCATGCGCTCTTTCCCGGCGAGCAGCTCAATTTCCACTTCTACAACTTCAACGAGGACCAGTTCCCCAAGTCCAAGTTCAAGGGCATCGGCAACGAGGTTTCCGCAGGCGACCTCGAACTGTGCCGCGACTTCATCGACGGTGTGATCGTCGCGGGTCTTTCCGCGGGCCATGAGATCAAGGACCTCTACCGCTGGGTCATCGCGAACGGGTTGGAAGACCGGGTCTATCTCATCGGAGCGGGCTACGAGAACCCCTACTGCGCCGAGAACATGGTGCACGAGCCGGAGGCGACCATTTTCCGCAAAGCGCGGATCATCACGGGTCGCACCGCTAAGCATCCGGCGTTCATGGACCAAACCGGAACCCCCTACGTGCATCTGAACTGCCCTGCGCTCCTGAGCGTGAAGCAGGTCAAGGCTGTGCCTGCCGGCAAGAAGATCGAGCGAATCGGGTTTTCGATCCAGTTGCCCCACGAATCAGGAATCACCAACCAATCGACCGGAGCGGCGGTTTCCAAGCTCGCCATCGAAGTGCTGTTCGCGTTGGCCAGAACCCATGCGGTTGAACTCGTGGCCCACCACAAGACCGAATACTTTTACTTTCTCCACCTGCTGAAGGACACGGGCATCCCCGTCATCTACTCTTCCTTCTACCAGGATCTGCATGAGGTGTATCCGCGCTATGATCTGGTGGTGACGACGCGGCTCCATTCCAGCCTTTTCGCCAACGGACACGGCATTCCGGGAATCATCATCAACGACACCGACCGTCACACCCACACGCTTGAGGGCTTTTCACACTCGGTCTGGGTGAACACTCGCCAGGCCTTCGACCGGGAATTCGCGCGCGCGTGCCGGCTTGATTTGTCGGCCGTTGCCGCCGAGATGGCCCGGTTCAAGGGGGCGTTGACCGCTCGTTATGTAGAGACGCTGAAACCGGTGTTCGCCGGCCTTGAGGTGCTGGTCGCCGGACATGTCTCGGGCGACGACTTGGCTGCCCGGCTTCGTGGGGCGTTGGGAGACGTTTCGGTCAAGCAACGCGTGTTGGATGTCATGTCGGGTCTGACCGCCGATTACTGGCTGGAGAACAACAAGGAAGACTACCGGAAGGCGATCGCGGCCGGAGCGGGTTGGTTTGACACCCCCACGTTCCTGAATTGGTTTGCGTCCGAGTTGAAGCCGGCCAACTACCTCGAGATCGGTGTTCGCCGGGGCCGTTCGATGTCGCAGGTGCTAACCTGTTCGCCAGAGACCAACGCCTACGGGTTCGACATGTGGATCCAGGACTACGGCTGCCTCCCGGAGAAAGGCATCGTTACCTCCAATCCGGGACCGCAATTCGTGGCCGATGAGCTGCGGCGGCTCGGTGTTTCCAAGGTTCCAACCTTCATCGTTGGCAGTTCGCACGAGACGCTGCGGCCGTTCTTCGCCGACATGAGGAATCCCCAACAGTTCGACCTCATGTTGGTGGATGGCGATCACTCCGACGACGGCGCCCGCAAGGACCTCGAAGTGGCCTTCGCCCACGTCGCGCCGGGGGGCGCCATCGTGTTCGACGACACCCGCAATACGGCGCATCCCGGTTTGCAGGGTGTGTGGGATTCGTTCAAGGCGGATCACCCCGACTTTCTTTTCATCGAGGACACGCATCGCACGGGCACGGCAATCGCCTTGCGGCCTCCGTTTGACCGGCTCGCCGGAGCCTTGGCGGGGCGCTCGCTGGTCCCCAAACTGGGTGAGACCGCCGCGACTTACCAATTCGATTCGGAGAAGAAGGAACAGGCGCTTGTCCGCAAATTGGTGAAACCCGGGATGGTGGTCTTCGATGTGGGGGCTCACATCGGGAAATACACCAAGCTGTTCAGCCTGCTGGTCGGAAATTCCGGCAAAGTAGTTTCCTTCGAGGCGACCCCGGCCACAGGGGCCAAACTGGCCGACCGGATCGCCAGGGAATCGCTCTCGAACGTCACCCTGAACCGCGTCGCGGTCAGCGATATGGACGGCACGGTAACGATTCATCAGTTCCCTGAAGAATACTCGTCTTGGAACGGGATCGGCCGCCCGTCGATGGAGGATCCCCGCGATCCCTCCAAGATCGTTCCGTTTATGGGTGCGTCCGAGGTTCCAAGCATCTCCCTCGATTCCTACTGCCGACGGAACGGGATTGATCGGATCGACTACCTCAAACTCGACGTCGAGGGCGCCGAGATCTTCGCACTGCGAGGCGCCGAGGATCTGTTCACACGGCAGGCCGTCGGCTGCATCCAGTTCGAGATTTCCCGGAAGATGCTCGAGGGGCTCGGCACCCGGGCCCGCCAGGCGTTCGAGTTCCTTTCCCGCCACGGATATGAGTGCCATGTGATCGGAGAGAAGGGCGAGATCGGACTCGTAGCGACCGACTCGGATTCGTTCTACGACAACTACGTCGCCTTCCCTGTCAAAGTTGCCCAGCCCGCCGCGAGCGAAGCACCGATCCTGTCGGTCCACTTCTTCACCATCGTTCTCAACGGTCAGCCGTTCATCCGGCACCACATCGAGCAGTTCAACAACCTGCCGTTCCAGTGGCACTGGCACATCGTCGAGGGCGTCGCTGAGCTGAACCACGACACCGCCTGGTCCAGGCAGCACGGCGGACGCATCCCGGCCGATCAACACCGCAACGGCCTGAGCATCGACGGCACGACGGAGTATCTGGACGAGCTGAAAAAGCAGTTCCCCGAAAACATCACCCTCCATCGTCCGCCGTCCGGACGCTTCTGGGATGGCAAACGCGAGATGGTGAATGCTCCCTTGGACGCAGTGCCGAATGACAGCCTGCTCTGGCAAGTGGATGTGGACGAGTTGTGGACGACCACGCAGATCATCCGAG
>CAMLMI010000309.1 GCA_946480965.1 uncultured Verrucomicrobiales bacterium
GAACTCCAGGCCAACCTGCCCGTCGGCAAAGTAACGGCGGGCGACGCGCCGAAAGCGAAGGTGGCGACGTGAAAAGCCGCGCCCGCCTCGTAGCGCAGAGTGTCACTCTGCTGTATCGCCGATTGGCAATCGGCCGGGCGTCCGCAGCGCGTGGCGCCAGCGGGTTGCCAACCCGCGATACAGCCGACTGCCAGTCGGCGCTACGGACGGTAGCCGCCGACGTGAGGAGGCGGACTCATTCGATACTCTCGCTCCCGTCCGCCTCGTCACCTCGGTGGCTACCCTTCAATTCCCCATGAGCCTCACCTCCCAGTCCACCCTGCGCGTCGTCCTCTATGAAGGTGCCGGCAGCCAGCCGTTGGCCGCCGAGGACCGGTTTGCCGCGATCAACGCTCTCCTGTCCCAAGGCTTCGCTGTCACGCGCGCCACCGGCCAAGGCATGCCCGCGCCCGCCAGCCGCAACCAATTGCTCGTCGTCGGCAAGTTCGACGGTGGCCAAGCCCCTTCGGCCGAGGACGCCGCCGGAGAGACGCCGCTCCGCTTCGAGGACATCACCGGCCTCGACGCCACCGGCATTGCGGCCAAGGCCGAGACCGTCCGCGCCCAGACCGGCGCCGCCAAGCACGGCGAATGGAAGCCCTGGTTCCCCGTCATCGACTACGACCGCTGCACGAACTGCATGCAGTGCCTCAGCTTCTGCCTCTTCGGCGTCTACGGCGTCGACGAGGAAAAGCAGATCCAGGCGCAGAACCACGACAACTGCAAAACCAACTGCCCCGCCTGCTCGCGCGTCTGCCCCGAGGCCGCGATCATGTTCCCGAAATACAAGGCCGGCCCGATCAACGGCGACGTGGTCAGCAGCGCCGACCTCCAGCGGGAGAAGATGAAGGTGGACATCTCCGCGCTCCTCGGCGGCGACGTCTATTCCCTCCTGCGCGACCGGAGCGAGAAGGCCAAGAGCCGCTTCTCCAAGGAACGCGACTCCGACAAGGCGCTGAAGGAACGCCAGAAGTGCCTCGTGAAACTGGCCGCCATGGGCGACATCCCCGCCGAAGTCCTCATGAGCCTGCCGTCCCCCGAGGAGATCGCCCGCAAGGCCGAGGAAGCCAAGGCCAAGGCCGAAGCCGCGCTGGCCGGGAGGGCGACGGCGTGAGCGCAAGGCTTGGCAGCAAGCGCGAAAATGGATGGGTTGGGCCGTTGAGAACCCCTCACCCGGCCTTCGGCCACCCTCTCCCCGTCCGACGGGGAGAGGGCCGGGGTGAGGGGCTTCGTCCTGATTTTCCAGCCATTTTCCGTAGTGGTGGTGACAACGCCCGGATCGTTGACGCCCGTTCCAAAACGCATCGATACGCCCAATCCCCAGCACCGGAGGTGCGCCAGAACGTAGCCCACAGCGTGAGCTGTGGGTTCGCATCTTCGTGGGAAATGAGCTCCGGAGGAGCGGCAGAAACGTCTCTGCCGCTCCTCCGGAGCTCGTCATGCAGCCCGGCCAACCCCGGGCTCACGCCCGGGGCTACGATCTTCCGCTGCTCCGCAGCTCGGGCTCAGCCTGAAAGGCTGATAGCCATTAGCCGGGGGTTGAGCGCAGCGACACCCCCGGTGGCGATGGTCCGTGGAAACGCACTCCGGAGGGGTGCCAGCAAGGCGTCGAGCGGCACGATGGCATCGGCGTGGGGTCGGAGACCGGGGGTATCGTCGCGCTCCGCGCTTCTCAACCCCCGGCTAATGGATGGCAATCCGTTGGGTTGCTTTGAGCCGGGAACAGTGGCCCGCCCGGTCAGGGGACCGGGCCTACAGGCTGTAGGCCGGGTTCCCCAACCCGGCGTTCCGCCTCCTTCCCGGCGGGACGACAATCAGGAAGGCCTCAGCAAGATCGCGGTGGCGGAATCTGGTTCTTCGGCAATTCTCCTGACCATGAACGCCGATACCCAAACCGAGATGATCCAGCTCGCGGACGGCTCCCGGGTGCTGCGTCTCAGCGAACCCGCCTCCGGGCTGTCCTTGGAGAAGAAACTGGATGCGGCACGGCCCGTCGTCCGCCAGAAAGACTGGCTGATGAAGGAGTTTGCCGCGCTGCTGGAACATGAGGCTGCGGCCAACGCCGTCTAAGATATGGGTGGATGCGCGTTCATGATCTACGGAAAGCTAGCCCAAGAGCGCCAAGCGCCACAGGCCAACGATGCGTCTTGGCTCAAGAAGCTCTTGGGAAAGGGCGCGGCAAAGGGCGCGGCCAGTTCAGGATCGGTAATGGAGGTTCCTATTGGGTCGCTTGGAAAAGATCTGCGGCGAAGCTACCGGGATTTTCTGGGCCGGCGGATCGCTCAACCTTGGGACGCAACCAAGACGGTTCTCGAATACATCGACATGAGCCACAACACCTACGTCCGCGCCGACAACCGGCAGCAAGAGACCGATGGAGAGTGGTATGTTCAGTTCATGTTTTCTGGCTGCTCAGGACTTGCAGAAACCTCGGCCGAGCTGGCGAGCCATTGGGCGTCAATCTGGTTCGCCGAAGAAGGTGCCGACATATCGGAGAAGTTCTTGAAACCCTTCGGCTTTATTCCGTCCGGAAAGGCCGACGAGTGGGCGGCAAAATCGAAGTTCCTACCTATCGGGAAGCTAGGGTATGCGAGGTTTGAAGGTTCAGAGACAGGCGGGTTGAATGACGAAGTCGACTCAGCATTCGAAGTCGATCCAGCCATTTATGAATCGATCCCTGAAGAGCAAGCCGAAGAATTGCTCGTTCAGTTGAACGATAAGTTCAGCCAGCTTTTTGAGGACGGCCGTTGCCGTTGCCAGCTATGCTCACCGGAGATGGACCCGAACCAGGTTTCTCGGCCTTTGGCGGATTACATTAACTGACCATGCTCCCCACCCTCGTCTTCCGAACCCTGCGCAACGCCGATTTCAGGTGCATCCGGAAGTTCGCCTGGAACTTCGGCGTGAAGGGGCTGCTGTCGGTGGAGCGGTTCAAGCGCCGGATCAAACGCGGCGAGTTCTTCCCGCCGTTCCTCTACGTCTCGATCCTCAACTCCTGCAACCTCCGCTGCCAGGGCTGCTGGGTGGACGTCGAGGCGCCGCGCAACGCCATCGACCTCGCGGCGATGAACCGGCTGATCACCGATGCCAAGAAGCAGGGCAACACCTTCTTCGGCCTGCTCGGCGGCGAGCCGTTCATGCATCCGGAGCTGATGGACATCCTCGCGGCCCATCCGGACTGCTATTTCCAGATCTTCACCAACGGCCAGTTCATCACCGAGAAGGTCGCAAAGCGCCTGCGCGAGCTGGGCAACGCCACGCCGCTCATCAGCATCGAGGGCCGCGAGATCACCAGCGACCAGCGCCGGGGCAACAAGGACGTGCTGAACCGCACCTTGCGCGGGTTGGACGCCTGCCTGAAGGAGGGCATCCTCACCGGCGTGGCCACGAGCGTCTGCCAGACGAACATCGACGAGCTGCTGACCGAGTCCTGGCTCCAGGAGCTGATCGACCGGGGCGTCCACTACGTCTGGTATCACACCTATCGTCCCGTCGGCGCGAAGATGAATCCGGCGCTGGCCCTGCGGCCGGAGCAGCTCGTGCGGGTGCGGAAGTTCATCGTGGAGATGCGGGCCAAAATGCCCATCGCCATGATCGACGCCTATTACGACGGCCGCGGCCAGGCGCTCTGCCCGATGTCCACCGGCATCAGCCACCACATCAGTCCCAAGGGCGACATCGAGCCGTGCCCGATCATCCAGTTCGCCAAGGAATCGATCCACGACGAGCGCGGCATCTACGCGACGATGAAGGACAGCGCGTTCCTGAAGGATTTCCGCGAGCTTTCCGCCAATGCCACGCGAGGTTGCGTGGTTTTGGAACGGCCGGACTTGGTGAAGGATCTCGTCGTCAAACACGGCGCCCGCGACACCACGGTGCGCGGCACCGCGATGGCGGAACTCGACGCCATGACGCCGCGTTTCAGCCAGTGGTTGCCCGGCGAGGAAGTGCCGGAGAAGCACTGGATGTATCGCCTCGCCAAGAAATATTGGTTCCACGATTTCGACGCCTACCGGAACGTCGCCCACGACGCCGAGAGCCGGGCCATCGAGCTGCGCCGCCGGATCGACGCCGCTCCCGCTCCTTCCGCCGAACCCGCCACCGCCAGCAAGTGACCCCGCCATGCAAACGATCACCTTCGCCCCGATGAACATGCCGCGGCCCATTCCGCCGACGCGCATCCGCCAACCGAAGAAGAACATCCCGCAGACGGCCATCGAGCGGAACCACATCCTCCAGGTGGTGCGGAACTACGTGGCGGAGTTCAATCCGGTGCCGCCCATGCCGCTGGCCCAGCTCAAGGAACACGCCGACGTGCTCCTCCAGCGCCTCGGCTGCAATCCCATCTATCGCGACTACGTGGGCGTGCTGCTGAACAACGAAATGTGGCGCGAACAGCTCGCCAGCGTGCCGTTCGAGCGTCGTCTGTTGCTTTTGCCGAAATGCCTCCGCGTGGAGAGCAAGTGCCCCGCGCCTTTCGACGAACTGGGCCTGCTCTGCAAGCAGTGCGGCCTTTGCTCCATCCAGGATCTCCAGGCCGAGGCCGAACGTCTCGGCTACGCGTCGCTTGTCGCCGAAGGCAGCGCCGTCGTCATGTCGCTGATCCAGACCGGCAAGATCGAAGCCATCGTCGGCGTGAGCTGCCTGAGCGTCTTGGAACGGTCCTTTCCCTACATGGAAGCGGCGGCCATTCCCGGCGTGGCCGTGCCGTTGCTCCAGGACGACTGCATCGACACCACCGTCGATCTCGACTGGATCTGGGACTACATCCATCTCACCGCCGACGACAAGACGCGCCGCCTCGACCTCGGCACCTTGCGCGACGACGTGGACTTCTGGTTCACGCCCGCGTCGCTCGAAATGATCATGGGCCGGGGCGAAGGCGAGACCGAGAAGATCGCCCGCGACTGGCTCATGCGCGCCGGCAAACGCTGGCGGCCGTTCCTCGTCGTCGCGGCCTACCAGGCTTTGCGCGAGGACACCGGCGGCGTGTTGCCCGAGGATCTGAAGAAGATCGCCGTGGCCGTGGAATGCTTCCACAAGGCGTCGCTCATCCACGACGACATCGAGGACAACGACGCGATGCGTTACGGCGAGAAGACGCTGCACGAGGAACATGGGGTGGCCGTCGCGCTCAATGTCGGCGACCTGCTCATCGGCGAAGGCTACCGCCTGATCGCCGCCTGCAAGGCCAGTCCCGAGCAGAAGGCCGCCATGCTCGCCGCCGACAGCATTCGCTTAGGTCACAGTGATTTGGTCGTCGCCGGCGGGCAAGAGAACATGACGCTGGCTCCGCATTTGCTCGAGAACTCTCGCGCCGGCTACCGCATGGGCCATCTTTCGGCGACGGACTCGATGATCAAAGACGGCTTATGGGATCCCTATTCCAATTTCCATATGGGCAATGCCGCCGAACTCTGCGTGAAGGAACATAAGTTCACGCGCCAAGCGCAAGACGAGTTCGCGGTCGAGTCCTACAAGCGCGCGCAGAGCGCGATCAAAGACGGATTGTTCAAAGGTGAAATCACGGCCGTGGAAGTCGCCGGCAAAGGCGCTGCGCAGTCCTTCGACACCGACGAAGAGCCCGGCAAGGCGCGCTTCGACAAAATGCCCGAGTTGCGCCCGGCCTTTGAAAAAGACGGCACGATCACCGCGGCCAACGCGTCGAAGATCAACGACGGCGGCGCGGCCTTCGTCATGGCTTCGGAAGCCGCCGTGAAAGAACGTGGCCTAAAGCCCATCGCGCGTGTCGTTTCGTACGCGAGCTTCGCGCACGAGCCGAAGTGGTTTACCACCGCGCCGATCACGGCGATCAAGCGCGCGCTCGAGGGCACGAAATTGAGCGTGGGCGACATCGACCTTTTTGAGATCAACGAAGCTTTCGCGGTCGTGACGATGGTCACGATGAAAGAGCTCGG
>CAMLMI010000310.1 GCA_946480965.1 uncultured Verrucomicrobiales bacterium
AACTTCCGCACGTCCCGTTCCGCCACGCCCAGCACCTTGGCCACTTCGGCGAAGGCGCTGCGGGCTTGGAAGGTCGAGAAGCCGCCCACGACAGCGCAATGCTTCGTTCCGTAGCGTCCGAAGATGAGCTGGACCACCTCGTCCTTCTTGTCGTGCGGAAAATCCACGTCGATGTCCGGGAGCTTGTTCAGCGCCATGCGTTCCGGGTTAAGGAAGCGTTTGAAATAGAGATCGAACCGGATGGGGCACACGTCGGAGATGCCGAGGCAGTAGCAGACGAGCGAGTCCGCCGCCGAACCGCGTGTGATCCATTCGATGCCCCGGCCTTTGCAGAGCTGGAGGATGTCCCAGACAACAAGGAAATAGGCTTCATAGCCGACAGCGGCGATGATGTTCAGCTCCTCCTCGACCTGTCCTTGATGTCGCGACAGGCTCGGGCCGTATCGCCGTCGTAGTCCTTCCATGACAAGGCGGCGGAGAAAGGCGCGGGGAGTGGAACCGTCCGGCGGATGGAAGTCGGGGAACTGCGGTTTTCCAAAGGGGAACTCGAAAGCGCACCGGTCGGCAATCTCCACGGAACGGGTCAGCCACTCGGGCTGGCAGACGGCCGCGAGTTCGGCCGTTGACCGGAAATGGAACCGTCCGTTCAGCCGTTTCTCGGGATGCGCTTCCTTCAGCAGCGTCAGGGTGCGGACGCTCTGCACGATGTCATACTTCTGCCGGTCTTCCGGCGTGCCGTAGTGGATCGACGGGCAGACGACGCACGGCAAACCCGGCGGCATGGTCCGCGCGGTCACGCGGCGATAGAAGCGGTCCGGGAAGAGGGGGGCCAAGCTCGTGTCCTCGCCCACGGCAATGAGACCGTCGGTCAAACCGTCAAGCATGGTCCGCAGGAAGGGACGACGCTGTTGGCCGGCCACGGAGGCGCCGTCGCCGTTGTCCCGTTCGGCCTGCATGGAAAGCAGGCGGCAGAGGTTGTGATACCCCTTGGCGGATTCGACATGGAGCAGCAGTGGCCCGCCCGGCAGGTTCAGCTTGGCTCCGAGGATGGGTTTGATGCCCGCCTTCTTGGCCGCGTGGAAGAACTCCACCGCGCCGTGAACATTGCCGGTGTCGGTCAGGGCCACAGCCGCCAGTCCGTGTTCCTTGGCCAACCCCACCAGCGCCGTCGGGGACAGGGTGGAGTCGAGGAAGGAGAAGTAGCTGTGTCCGCACAACGGCACGAAGGGCGACACCGTGCGCGGCGTCGGGGAACGGCGCTCGCTTGGCGGGGCGGTGACGAGCTGCACCGGCGGGCTTCGCAACCGCAGGTCATGCCCCCGCAGGATGACCGACGGGCCGTGCTTGCGACGCAGGTCATCAATGACGACGGCCAGCTTCGCCCGTCCTTCGAGACGTTGCATGGAAACGTCCAGAGGCAGTTCGCTGCGAAACCGTCCGTCGTAAATCTGGGTCAGACGGAGCGAGACGAGCCGCAGGCTCACGCGACGTTTCCACGCCTGCCGCAGCAAGCCGCGCAAGCGGCCATAGACTTCGGTTTCGAGGTCGGTCGGTTCGATCAAGCTCTCGCCCGCCTGATCTTCGCCCATGTCGTTGTAGCGGACCTTCACCGTGAGCGTGCGGACGCTCCGGCTCTCGTCGCGGACCTTGGCAAAGAGGTTGTCCGCCATGCGCCGGAGGACGGCTTCGACATAATCTTCGTCCGTGATGTCCTGCCCGAAGGTTTCCTGCTGGCCATAGGACTTTTGCGGCTCACGGGCGGCCACAAGCGGACGTTCATCGATGCCGTGGGCGAACTGCCGGAGGACGGCCGCCTGGTTGCCCATGAGCAGTTCCAACATCTCCAGCGGCGTCCCCGCGATGTGTCCGACTTGGGCCAGACCGGCGGCGTTCAGTCGGGCGCTCGTCTTTGGTCCCACCCCCGGAAGCCATTTGTTCGGCAACGGCCGGAGAAAGCTGGCTTCGTCTCCCGCCTTCACTTGGCTGAAGGCGGCGGGCTTGTTCAATTTCGACGCCACGGCGCTGACGAGTTTGTTGCTCCCGATGCCTTCGCTGACGCTGATCTTGAGTCGCTGCGAGATGGCTTTGCGGATGAGGAGGGCGATTTCGACCGGGGACTTGCTGCGGTTGACCGTGATGTCGAAATACCCCTCGTCAATCGAGGTCTGTTCCACGTCCGGGGTGAAGTCGTGGGCGTAGCCGAACATCCAGTGGGAGAACTGTTCGTAACGCTCAAAGTCCCCCGGCAGCACGAGCAGCTTGGGACAGAGCTTCCGCGCCATCACCGTTGGCATGGGCGTGTAAACGCCGAACTTCCGGGCCTCGTAGGACGCGGACGCGATGATGCCGCGCTTCTCGCCGCCGACCGCAATGGGCTGGCCGCGAAGCTTCGGATCGGAGGCTTGTTCCACCGAGGCGAAGAAGGCGTCGGCATCGAGATGGACGATGACGCGGCTCACAGTTGCCGGAGGACGGCCCGCACGATTCCTTGGATCATCAGTTCCTCGGCGGGAAGGAGGTCCGGGAACTTCGGATTCTCCGCCTTGAGGAAGGCTTTGCCCCTCTGGGTCACGAAGGTTTTGAGCGTGCTCTTCCGGTCAATGAGGGCTGCGACGACTTGGCCGGGGCGGGGATCGGCCCCGTGCTCCAGAATCACGGTGTCCCCGTCGAGGATGTGTTTGCCGATCATCGAATCGCCTTTGACCCGAAGCGCGAACGTGCGCGGACCCGGTTTGAATCCCAGCGTGGCCACGTCCACCGAGACGCAGCCTTCCGCCTCCTCTTCGCGATCCGCGCCCAATCCGGCGGGGATGGTTCCAAAAAGCGGGATGTCCACGATGCTGGTCCGCGCAGGCCCGGCGGCGGGACCAAGGCGGAGGGAGCGGGCTCGGCCGGGCTCCGTCTTCAACCAACCCTTCGCGATCAGGGCTCGGACATGACAGTGGGCGGCGTGTCGGGTCCGGTAGCCGAACTCTGCCGCGATGTCCTGCAAGCTCGGGGGCCTTCCCGCCCGCAGGTTGGCCGCGATGAACTCGAAAACGCGGGCTTGGGTGGCGGTCAGGGCGTCCATACTGGACATCCGTCTAGTATCCGGCCCGTTCCCTGTCAAAGGGAGGTTGTCCACACGGGCCGGGCATATTTTCATCCCCCGGACCGCCGTTGTCCGGGCGGCTACGGTTCAACCGTCGCAAGTGCCAGCAAAGCAACAATCCCTGTTTCCGAATCCCCGCCCCTTGGTGGACAAGCTGGGAGCTGCGTTCTTCCTGGGACTGCCCCGGTGCCCCGGCGTTTACCGGATGCAGGACGCGGTAGGAGCAGTGCTTTACGTCGGCAAGGCGAAGAGCCTGCGGCAGCGTCTGGGGAGCTACCGCGTGGCGAATCCGGAACAGATGCCGCGCCGCATCCTGCGGCTCATGTATCAGGTCGAGTCCATCGTGTGGGAGGAATGCACCGACGAACGGGCCGCACTCGCCCGCGAGGCGGAACTGCTGTTGCATCTTCGTCCCAAGTTCAACCGAGCCGGCGTCTGGCTTCCTCCCTTGAAGCATCTGGCGTGGCGGGCGTCGGGTGCCGGGATCGAACTGGCTGTGACGCACTCGCTGCTAGACGGGTGGACTTCGCTTGGTTCGTTTCGATCCCGACAAAGAGCCCTGATGCAGGCGCTCGCCCGGCTGGCCTGGTGCCGGATGCAGCCCGAACGGGGGTTGCTAGGGATGCCCTGCGGTTGGTGGCGGGGACGCGCGGAAAGCAGCCTGCGGGTTCCGGGAGACGAAGGTGCGTTCCGCGAACTGCTCGCCGCCTTGGCCGAAGAGCAGCCGCCCATTGTCGCCGTCTCCCCCTTCGACCAGCTCGCCTTGGCCGAAGACATCGAACTTCTGCAAGGCAGTCTGACGTAGCCCTTCGCGCTTCCCATCCTCCGGTTCCCTTGACTCGGAAACTACGTTGAAAGAGTCGCGAAGCCGGGTGGCGCGGGATGATAGCACCGTCGGCGGTTCAACTCCGCCGTTCGCGGTCATTCGTTCTTTTCGGGCAGCATCGCGGCGATGGTGTTGAGCGCGTTTCCTTCCAGCCGGTTGTTCACGAAGATGAGGGTCTTGCGTTTCTTCCCGGCGGCCTTGCCTTCTTGGATGAGCGCTTTGCCCGCCGCGCGCGCCTCCGCATTGACTTCCCTCGTTTCGTCGTAGGGTTCAAACGCCTTCACCGCCGCCTCGTAGTCGCGCCCCGGCTTCAAGAGAAACCGCGCCGCGCACAGCTCCGGGTGCGTCCGGCTGTTCGGTAGGGCCATCTGCTGGGCAACGGAAGGCATCGCCTCCCACGAGTTGAAGACATGCGCGACATGGTGACGCGCCAGACAATCGAAGTAGTCCGGAACCAGCCAAGTCTTGTTCCGTATTTCAACCGCGTAGGGCCAGCCCGTGGGCAGCTTCCCGAGGAATGCGTCGAGGTCTGCGAGAAAATCGCGGCCGTGCGCGTAGTCGCCCGAATGGAACCGGGAAAACTCGAACATCAGCACGCCGACCTTTTCGCGGATGGCTTCGCACGGCTTGAGGAAGGCTGTGACGAAAAGGTCCGCGTTCAGAAAGTGATGATTGGGCTGCCCGGCCTTCGCGCCGAACCGGGGCAGGTTGGGAAACCTCCGCGTGGTGATCTCGTCGGTCACTTTGAAGCCGAACCGGAAATCGGCCGGCACCTGCCCGGCCAAGCCCTCCAGATACTCACGGCGCGGGAAGGTGTAGTAGGCGGCGTCCACGCACACCGTCTTGAAGACCTCCGCGTATTCGGCGAGGCAGTCCCGCTCGAACCGAGTTTTGGCGAACTTGCCCCGGTAAACGTAGCGGTCCCGTTCGTAAATCTGCCCGATCCAGCCTTCATACTTCCAAGAGGACGTGCCGATGAGGACGCCCTGCGCCGCCAACACGGCTGCTCTTCGTTGAAGCTGTTCTCGGTCGAACGGCATGAAGTGGCTCTGCCACGGATCGGGGCAGGACGCGAGCGCCGTCAACCCTGGGTCCATCGGGGACTACTCCTGAGATTCTTTGAAGATTCGTCTTCGGCCGCCGTATCCTTAAGTGGGGCCTGCCCCATCGGTGCCGGGCGTTATGGGCGGAAAGCCCGAAAGGATTTTCCAGGGAACGCCGGCACCGACCAAAACCAGCAGCAATAAAACCACGGAGCACGGACCCCGCGTCGGCGACGGCGCGGGGTTTTCACCGCCCGTGCTCGTGTGCCTGCCTCCATCCTTTCACAGGGTCTTCGCCGGCCGATGGGCTTCGCTTGCAGGATCGAAGCAGGGGCAAAATAATCGCCTGCCCATGAGCATCCGGTCGAAAAAACGCACTCCTCCCGCGTCCAGTCCCAAGGCCAAGGGCGATGAATTGGAATATGCGGTCCATTGCATCTTGGAGGCGATGCACCCGAGCATTCCCGGTTTGAAAGACTCAAACCCGGTGATCGAGCGGAACAAGATCATCATCAAGGATGGAGTATCCCACGAGATCGACCTCAGGGTGCGCGTCTTTCCGGGAACGATCTACGAGGCGCACCACATCATCGAATGCAAAAACTGGAAAAGGCCTGTCGGCACGGACGAAGTTGACAAACTCGCGGGAAAGATGGACCGCCTGAATTGTGATTCGGGGACGATCATCGCCCGTCGCTTTACGAAGCAGGCCGTAGCCCTTGCTTCCCAGAAGAGAAAACTCTCGCTTCACCATGTCGCGGATGACTTTTGGTCCCCGCTCAAGACGTTGATCGGTTCGGGGATCACCCATTGCATCGACCGGGCGCAGGTGACGCTCCATTTCCGCACGCCGTCGCCCGACAATCCCTCGACCATCGATCCGTCCCGGATCATGTATCGGGCCGGTGTCGCAATCGGGTCGCTCCAGAGCCACGCCAATTGGCTGATCGACGCGCACATGCGCTCGATACAGCAAGCCGATGGTCGAACTCTGCC
>CAMLMI010000311.1 GCA_946480965.1 uncultured Verrucomicrobiales bacterium
CCAGTCCGACGTGCTGCCCATGATGATTCCGACAAGGGGTCTGGCCATAGAACGCCGCGAGCCTAGGGCGTGCGGGTCCGTCAGCGGAAGCGGGAAGTCGGCCTTCGTTGGGCTGGATGAACCGTCGTCCGCCGCTATGCTGCCGCCGTGACCGTGGACATCAAATCGTTGAACCGTGACGAACTGGCCGCCCGCTTCGCCGCCTGGGGGCAGCCGGCGTATCGCGTCGATCAGGTTCTCCAGTGGCTCTATCCGCGCCGAGCCGCGAGCTGGGACGCGATGTCCAATCTGCCCAAGGCACTGCGCGAATTGCTGGCCAAGGAACTCGGCCTGACCACCCACGGCTTGGTCCGTCGCCAAGGCGCGCGGGACACCACGCAGAAGTTTCTCTGGAAGCTTTCCGACGGCGCGATGGTCGAGAGCGTCTTGATCCCGGCGAATCCCGCCCTCTACGGCGACGCCAGCGATCGCCACACGCTGTGTGTCTCCACCCAGGTCGGCTGCGCCTACGGCTGCAAGTTCTGCGCGAGCGGGTTGGACGGCTGGAAACGTAACCTGCGTCCCGAAGAGATCGTCGAGCAGGTCTTCTCCGTGGAACGGCTCTGCGCGGCGGACGACGCCCAGGCGGCGGAAGGCGACCCCAAGTGGGCCGACAAGTCTTCGGGCCGCGCGGTGGACAACCTCGTCATCATGGGCATGGGCGAGCCCCTGGCGAACTACGACAATCTCATCAAAGCCCTGCGCCTGCTCAACGCCCCGTGGGGCGGCAACATCGGCGCGCGCAAGATCACCATCTCCACCAGCGGCGTGGTGCCCAAGATCAAGCAGCTCGCCACCGAGCCCGAGCAGTTCCGCCTCGCCATTTCCCTGCACGGCGCGACCGACGCCGTCCGCGACCAGATCATGCCGGTCAACCGCAAGTATCCGCTCGCGGAGCTGACCGCCGCCTGCGAGGAGTTCGTGAAGGCCAAGGGCAAGATGATCACCCTCGAATACATCCTCCTGGCCGGGATCAACGACGGGCTCGACCAGTCGAAACCGCTGGGCGATCTGGCCCGCCGCTTGAACGCGAAGGTGAACCTCATTCCCTACAACACGGTGGAAGGTCTGCGCTGGGTGCGGCCCGAAGTGGACGCGCAGGAACGTTTCCTAGCCGGGGTGCAGGAGTCGGGCATGCCGGTCACGTTGCGGCGGGAGAAGGGGCATGACATCGACGCCGCCTGCGGCCAATTGCGCCTCAAGACGGAGCGGGAATTGGCCACGTCGAGTGCGGATTGAACGCTCGACGCGAGCGGTTCCGTTTCTAGGATGCGGATGTGTTGGGTCGGGCGAATGCTCCCGTCAGGCGGTGGGAACGGTTCTCCCGATGGTTAAGATGGATCGACCTCCGGTCACGTCGCACGGGGCTCGGGTCATCTTGTCGGGGTGGATCGGTCCAGCAGGTCGGACGGGAGCATTGGCTCGACTCCGAGAGCGTCTCTGAAAACTTTGCGGGCAGGCTGCAAGCCTACCCCACTATTGAAACAACAAGCGGGCGCGGGCTTCCGGCAGGCGGCTGAGCTGTTGTTCCAGCGGATGCGAGAAGCTCCGGCCGAGTTCCCGAAGCGTGGCCGGAGACGGTTCGGCGGGCGGTTCATCGGCTTCCAACGCGGTCAACACCGCCAGAGCCGCGGGCGAGAGCTTCATCGCGGCCGGATCGGCCGCCAAGCCGCAGAGACCGAGCAGCCGCCACTCCAAGCCGAGCAACGACGAACGCGACGGCGCTTGCCGGTCGAGCCGTTGGAACCAATCGGCCAGGAGATCGAAGAATTCCGGCACGGGCGTCTCCGTCTCCGTCGCCAGTTCCACCAGCTTCACCGCGTAGGCCGCATGGTCGAGACGCTCGAAGTCGGTGCGGATGCGGGGGAAGGTGTTTGTCGGCACGGTTTCGCGCAGGGTGTGCAGCTCGGAGCGGCGGCTGCGGACGAAGCTGAAATCGGACTCGAAGAAGAGGTCGATCTTGCCGCGAAAAGAGGACTTCGACCGACGCGCGCCCTTGGCCACGGTGGCGATGCGCCCTTGATCCCGCGTCAGCCAATGGACGATCAAGCTCGTCTCGGTGAGCGGCCGGACGCGGAGGGCGAGCCCGTGGGCGGATTCTTCCATGGACGGTCAGGAGCGTTGGGGCTCCTTCGCGGTGGCTTCGAACGAGAGCGAGCCGAGGCTGATGATGAACTTGATGCCTTCGGAGACCGGCATGTCGATTCGGCGGACGGAACTTTCCGGGACGACGATGAGGAAGCCGGAGGTCGGATTGGGCGTCGTGGGAATGAAGACATTCACCAGCGGCTCCGTTTGAGGACCGGTCAGTTCCAGCGACGGAGTGCCGGTGATGAAGCCGAGCGCGCGGTGTCCGGGCTGGGGAAACTCCACGAGCACGACTTCCTGGAAGGAGCTTTTCTTGCCGCTGGTGAAGGCTTCGTTCACCTGCTTGATCGTGCCGTAGATCTTGTTCACCAGCGGCACGCGGAAGAGCGTCTGGTCGATCAGCCCCAGCGCCTTTCGGCCAACGTAGAAGCGCGCCGTCCGCCCCACCACGGTCAAGAGCACGACGGTGAAGGCCAGCGCGAGGAGGCTCCACCACCAGGGCACCGAGCCGTCCGGAGCGTGGGTCCATGCGTGGGGCAGGAAGAAGAGCAGGGTATCGGTGAGGGCCGCGATGTTCCTCACGATCCACCAGACCAGCCAGACGGTGAGGATGGCCGGCAACAACACGGCCAAGCCGGCGAAGAAATCCGCCCGCCACCGCGCCATGACGCTTTTTGACACGGCGGGAGCTTAGGCAAGGAAACCCGCAACGCCAGTGTGGAGAACAATGGTCCGCAAGACGGAAGGCCAAGCGGCCCGTCAACGAAGGGGTGTTTTTGGAAGTTGGGCAGAATGAGGCCGCACACTGTCATGGAAGCTCTTGTCGGCCACGATTCCTTCGCTTCCACCCGTCCGCCAGGACCGATGCCGCGTTGGCGGTCGATCCCCTCGAAGCAGCCGACGAAGACCTTCTAGGAATATTACCCCGGGCGGGATGCCGGGTCGTCCGCCCTCGCGGCAGTGCGGCGCGTAGAGCGCCTCCACGTGGCCGCCGAAGCCCACCTCACCTTTCGTCCGCCGTTTACAACTGGAAATCAACCTGGGCCAGAAAGGGCTAATCTGCCTTCCCTTAAGAGATCAAAGGCTACAGAGGAGCAAACCGCAAAAGCCCTCGGCGTCTCCCCGCGCCTGATCTCCGGCGCCAAGTGGATCACGGAGCCGCGATGGATGCCCTGCAAGCCGCGTGCTTGGCGATCCACGACATGCGACCTGCGTCATCTGTGCACAGGGCTCCGCAGACACATTTCAGCGTCGCTACCGGATTGTCTGGGGACGATGCCAGGGTGGTAATCCGAGGGGGCTCAAAATCCAGCCCGTCCATGTCGTAAATGTCCGCATCGGTCACCGAACTTCCTGCGTGCATAGATGCCTTTCCCGCTCCTCGGAGACCGCCCCAACAACCGTCTCAGAAACGCCAAGGTTGATTGTGTGCCTCTGAAACTGAACCCGGTTTCCCGAGCTGGCAATTGGTCAAATGCCGTCGTGGAACCGGTGGACGATGCCCGGGTAAAATGGGGTTGCCGAGGGGCCTTGGGCCTCTACCTTGCGGCGGGACATTGCAGGTTGAACCGGGGCGAATTGGGCCGCTTCAAACCATCATCGGGCTTACATGAATTCCAGAAGCAAGCGGCTGGCACTTGCTGTCGTCGCCGTTCTCGCAACATTCGTTTACGCATGGGCCGCGTCGAAGGTTTACGAACGAAGAGGCCAGCCGGACAAATACGAACCCAGGGAAGCTCCCGCGCCGATCCAGATGGACACCACTTCGGTCTGAGCAACCGTCCAGCCGCCCGGCAACGAAAATCCCCGCTGCCGGCGACGTTCGGCAACGGGGAGGGTTAGTTTGATGTTGGTCGGTGCCGGCGTTCCGTAGGCGCGAAGATCGCGTCCCGCCTTAACGCTCGGCACCGATGGGGCAGGCCCCATCTACAATACGGACTCCGGAGCCGAATCTTTCACGCCGCCGCTTGGTTTGCCGTCTGGGCGAGTTGCTTGGCTTCGTCGAACCCGACGACGTTTGGCTCTGAGGGAGCCTCCAGAGGGTGATTTTGGGCCAAAAGGTCGTCGAGAGCTGCGGCACCGCATCAAGGCTCTTTCCGGGAGTCGTTGGCGTCGCAGAGGTCGCGGTTTTCCCCCAAGCAAGAGCGCTTCGGAATAAGTCCCTTCGATGATGATGTGGCAGGTCGTTGCGTGCTTATCTGCGGAAACCTCACGGGCGATCTTGAGTCGGCTGAATACTCGATCCGCGTCGATGCTGCTCCCTCCGGTGATGACGGTTGCGTTCATGGTGTCTTCGAGTTGAGTTGTTCGCCATCCCCGAAAGACCCAATTCCGGTTGCCAAAGGTTGCCGGAATTGACCGATTGAACCTGATAAAACCGCCTTGCTTGCGATTGCGCTAGCGGAGCGGCGTTTGTTGGAAGCGCCTGTTTTCTAGGCTTTAGGAAGTGGTGCCAGAGGGGAGAGTCGAACTCCCGACCAAAGGCTTATGAGTCCTCTGCTCTACCACTGAGCTACTCTGGCAACCAGCGGGCGTGTTGTTTCGGGGATTTCTCGAGGCAAGTCAAACCTCGATTTGTTGCCCGAAAGACCGGCCGAGCGACTCGGTGAATCACGCGAGTTCGATCCCCACGGGGCAATGGTCGGAGCCGAGAATCTTGGGCAGGATGTAGGCGCGTTTCAGCTTGGGGCGGAGCGCGCGGCTGATCATCACGTAGTCGATGCGCCAGCCCACGTTCCGGCCACGGGCGCCGCCCATTGGGCTCCACCAGCTGTAGTGGCCGCCGCCTTTCTCGAACTCCCGGAAGGTGTCCACGAAGCCGGATTCGACGACCTTGGTGAACCCGGCCCGTTCCTCGGGGGTGAAGCCGTGATTCTTCACGTTGGCCTTGGGGTTGGCCAAATCGATCTCAGTGTGGGCGACGTTCAGATCGCCGCAGAAGATGACCGGCTTCGTCTTCTCCAAACCCTTCAAGTAGGCGAGGAAGTCGCGGTCCCATTCTTGGCGATAGGGCAGGCGGGTGAGTTCCCGCTGGGAGTTGGGAACGTAAACATTGACCAAGAAAAAGTCGGCGAACTCGGCGGTGATGACGCGGCCTTCGCGGTCGTGATGGCCGTGGCCGATGCCGAGCGTGACCTGTTTGGGAGTGGTTTTGCTGAAGATGGCGGTGCCGGAATAGCCCTTCTTTTCCGCGCTGTTCCAACAAACCGAATAGTGGCCGGGCCAAACGGGTTCGACATCTGCTGGAGCGCACTTCGTCTCCTGGAGGCAGAGGATGTCGGGATCTTCGGCGGCGAGGAATTCGAGGAAGTTCTTCTTCAGCACGGCGCGCAGGCCGTTGACGTTCCACGAGAGCAATTTCATGGGAGGATGCTGGCGGCCGCCCACGGGCGAGGCCAAGCGGGAAACCTCACCGCGCCAGTTTGCGGCGGCGGAATTCGGTCGGGGTCAAACCGGTGGCCGAATGGAAGGCGCGGGTGAAGGCGCTGTGGTCGTAGAAGCCGCAGGCGTGGGCGACGTCGGCGATGGGGCGGCCGGGTTCCAAGAGCAGCCGCGTGGCGGCGGCGAGGCGGGTCTGGGTGATGAGCTGGCTGGGCGTGATGCGGTAGATGCGCTTGATGATCCGGGCGAAACGCACCTGGCTGAGTCCCGCCTCCTTGGCCAGAAGCGCGGGAGTGACGGCGTCGGGATAATGGCGGTCCAGGTATTCCAACGCCTTGGTCAATCCGGGAGGGATCTTCGAGGTGTCGTTGGGCGCGGTCAGGTCGCGGGAAATGCCGATCAAGCCGATGAC
>CAMLMI010000312.1 GCA_946480965.1 uncultured Verrucomicrobiales bacterium
GGGCGGTGTCGGCGGTCTCGATGGACAGGCGGAACTCGTGGAAGCGCGCCTCCAGTTGCGCCGCTTGCAGCGCGGGTTCCAGGCGTTCGCGGTCGTAGGGTTTGGTGTCGTAGATGGCGATCTTCACGGGAGTTCCTGTGGGGAAGTGGAGGCGGTGTTTTCGCGGGCGGAGCGGTTGGCTTCGATCTCCGCGATGCGGCCGATGTGGGCGGCGAAGTCCTCGTCCTCGCCCCGCAGCAGCTCGGGCAGCACGTCGCGGAAGTCCTTTCGCCGGCACCATTCGCGCATGTAGTCCTCCCACGAGAGCCAGAGACGGCGGGTCTGCCGGTCCATCTTGTCCTCGTAAACCAGGATGTAGGCGCGCTCGAAGAGGGAGACGAGCAGGTTGAACAGGGTGTATTTGCGTTCGCGCTGGTCGTCGGACAGCTCGGGATCGGCCCCCTGCTTGCGCAGGAGGTGGAGGTCGGCGTTGTCCAGCGCCAGCTTGAGGAAGGCGGTGTATTCGTCCGAAAGCCGCTGGTAGATCTCCTCCTGGTCGTTCTGGCGCTCTTTGCGCTGTTCCCAGATGAAGACGAGGATCGCCATCGGCAGGCCGATGATCGTCACCAGGTAGCTCGCGGCCTCCAGCAGTTCCATGGTCGTCATGGTTTCAGTCTCGTTTCCCCGGGCCGGTCTTCCAAGCGTCTCCGGCGGATGTGCTCGATCTCCATGCGGGGCTCATTCGGGGATGGCGTGCTCTCCGCGTTTGCCGCCGAAGCGGGCCCACTTCTCGAACTCGACGACGAGGAAGACCGCCAGGCCGACGCCCGCGATGTGCAGCCAGGCTTCGGGCCGGAGCGGCGCGGTGTGGAAGAGGCGGTTCATGAACGGCGCGTAGGTGATCAGCATCTGCGCGGCGGCCATCGCTCCGAGGCCGCCCCAGATCCAGCGGTTGCCGAAGAGCGGCAGGCTGAAGAACGAATGCGTCAACGAGCGGCAGTTCAGCACGTAGAACGCCTCCACCATGACGATGACGTTCAGCACGATGGTCCGGGCCTCTTCGAGCGGGACGCCGTGGACGCGCTGTTCCCAGAGGAAGAGCGCGTAGGCCCCGCAGAGCATCAGCAGCGAGACCAGGCCCGTCCGCATGAGCAGCGGGAAGGTGAGGAGCGGCTGCTTGGGATCGCGCGGTGGGCGCCGCATCAGGCCCGGCTCCTTGGGCTCGAAGACCAGCGTCAGGCCGAGCAGCACGGCGGTGGTCATGTTGATCCAGAGCAGGTGCACGGGAAGGATCGGCAGGGCGCTGCCGAGGAAGATCGCGGTGAGGAGGATCATCGCCTCGCCGCCGTTGGTCGGCAGGGTCCAGACGATGAACTTCACCAGGTTGTCGAAGACGTTGCGGCCCTCCTCCACCGCCGCCTCGATGGTGGCGAAGTTGTCGTCGGTCAGGACCATCGCGGCCGCGCCCTTGGCCACGTCGGTCCCGGTGATGCCCATCGCCACGCCGATGTCGGCGCGCTTGAGCGCGGGCGCGTCGTTCACGCCGTCGCCGGTCATCGCCACGACGTGGTCGCGGGACTGGAGCGCGCGGACGAGGCGGAGCTTCTGCTCGGGCGCGACGCGGGCGAAGACGGACACGTCTTCCGCTAGGGCGGGCAATTCCGCATCGGGCACCTGCTCCAGTTCGCGGCCCGTGATGGCGCGCAGGCGCCCGGCCGCATCGGCGGCACCTTTCAGTCCGAGCTGGGCGGCGATGGCGGCGGCGGTGACGGCGTGGTCGCCGGTGATCATCTTCACGGCGATGCCCGCCTCGCGGCAGTCGCGCACGGCCTGGGCGGCTTCGGCGCGGGGCGGATCGATCATGCCCTGGAGCCCGAGAAAGGTGAGGCCGCCCGCGACGTGGTCGTGCGTGAGCGTGTCCTGGCCTTCATCGGCATGGCGGCGGGCGAACGCCAGCACGCGCAAGCCTTCACCGGCCATCTGTTCGACGGCCTGGCGGATGGCATCCGGTTCCAGCGGGCCTTCCGAACCATCGGCCAGGAGCCGTCGATCACAGCGTTCCAGCAGCCGTTCGACCGAGCCCTTCTTGTAGATCACGCGCGGCGAACCTTCGTGCAGCGTGGCCATGAACATGTGTTCGGACTCGAACGGAATGACGTCCACGCGCGGCGTGTTGCGGTGCGTTTCCTCGTGGGCGTGGCCGGCCTTCTGCGCGGCGACGATGAGCGCGGCCTCGGTGGGATCGCCCTGGACCTTGAGGCGGTTCTCTTCGCGGACGAGCTGGGTGTCGTTGCAGAGCAGCCCGGCGAGCAACGTTTCGCGGAGGGCGGCGGAAGCAGGACAGGCATCTTGCCTGTCCGAAGGGCGTTCTGAATCGGTTTGAGCCAAGGAGCCGCAGGTGGCGTCCGGGACAGGCTGGAAGCCTGTCCTACTTGGCTGAGCACGAATCTCCCCGCTGGCTTCGTAGCCGCTGCCGGTCACCTCGAACCATTCGCCGCCCGCGAAGATCGAGCGCACGGTCATCTGGTTCTCGGTCAAGGTGCCGGTCTTGTCCGAGCAGATGACCGTGGTGCTGCCGAGCGTTTCCACGGCGGGCAGCTTGCGGATGATGGCCTGGCGTTTGGCCATGCGGGCGACGCCCACGGCGAGGGTGATGGTGACGGCGGCGGGCAGTCCTTCGGGGATCGCGCCCACGGCCAGCGCCACCGCCGCCATGAACATCTCCGCCGCCGGTTGCCCGCGGAGCACGCCCACGAGGAACGTCACCGCCGCCAGCCCGAGGATCACGCCGACCAGGAGCCGGCTGAAGGCCGCGATCTTCCGCGTCAACGGCGTGGAAAGGTCCACCGTTTCGGAAAGCATCTGCGCGATGCGGCCCGCCTCCGTGTGGTCGCCAGTGGCCACGACGATTCCCTCCGCCTGGCCGTAGGTCACGAGCGTGCCCGCGAAGGCGAGGTTCACGCGGTCGCCGAGGACGGTGTCGTCGGGCAGCGGTTCGGGCGCCTTCTCCACCGGCAGCGACTCGCCGGTGAGCGCGGCCTCCTCGCATTGCAGGCTGCGGACGAGGAGCAGCCGCAGATCGGCCGGGACGCGGTCGCCGGACTGGAGCAGGACGATGTCGCCGGGCACCAGTTCGGCCGAAGGGATGCGCAGCTTGCGCCCGTCGCGGCGGACGGTGGCCTCGGTGCGGACGAGCTTGGAGAGCGCGCCGAGCGCCTTCTCGGCCTTGGCCTCCTGGAGATAGCCGACGACGGCGTTCACCAGCACCACGCCGAAGATCACGGCGGCATCGACCCATTCGCCGAGGAAGGCGGCGAGCGCCGTGGCCGCGAGCAGGATATAGACGAGCGCGTTGTGGAACTGCTGGAGGAACTTGAGCCACGCGGGCGTGCCGCCCTTGGCCGTCATCTCGTTCGGCCCGAATTTGGCGCGCCGTTCGGAGACCTCGGCGGGGTTCAAACCGGTCTCCGGATCGACGGTCCATCGCCGGGCCGTTTCCCGGGCGTCGAGCGAGTGCCAGAAAGGATTCTCGTGCGCAGGCATGGCCTGAAGCTAACCGGCGGCGGCGGTGGGGCTCAACCGCTCTTGGCCCGGGCCGAGCAGTATTTGGTGGGGGAGGCGTTTTCCCCGTCCCCGTCCTCGTCTTCCTCTTCGTCCTCGTCCTCGTCCTCCTCTGAAAGCAGACGAGGACGAAGAGGAAGACGAGGAGGAGAACGAGAACGACGATGCGTCAGCTCTTCTTCGGAAGAACCTTCGTCGCGAGCAGCACCAGCAGCCAAACGGTGGCCAGCACGTAGGCTCCGGACGACGGCATGGCGAGCCATTCCAAGGACTCCTTCGCCGCCGAGGTCCCGCCCAGGCCCGGCGCGCGGAATCCGGCCCACATCCAGTAGATCGAGTAGCCCAGCCCGCCCGCGCCCAGCCCGAGGCTGATCGCGGTGACGGTCCATTTGGACGCCCCGAGGAATCCGAGCACGACGATGAAGGCGAAGGCGGTGGTGCCCATGCTGCCGGCGTGGAGATGGGCGCGCTTCATGTAGGACCACGACTTGTCGAGCGTTGCCTTGATCGCCGCGTCGTCGCCCTTGTAGGCGGTGTCGCGCACGGCGGCGGCGTCCGCCGCCAAACGGCCCTTGATGATCGCCTCGTCGATGCCGAAGACGATGCCCAGGCCCTGGCCGTAGAGGATGGTCAGGACCGCGAGGATGAGCCCGGCCGCCGTGGAGCGCAGGCCGGAGAGAAGCTGTTCGGAGACGGTGCCGGTGTTCATGGGCGGGAGGTTGCCGGACGGACGGCGGGACTGCCAGTCCGGCGTGTAGGCCGCAACGGGTTGCGGCGGCACTTCGTGCTTTACGGGCGGGGGCCAGGTCCGGAGGTTGCCCGGCAATCTCGCCGCCCATGAAAACCTTGAACCTCCTCCTGACCGGCTTGTTGCTCGGCAACGCTTCCCTCCGGGCCAACGACGCGAACTGGCCCGAGTTCCGCGGCCCGCGCGGCGACGGCACTTCGACCTCCACCGGCTTGCCGCTGAAATGGAGCGCCACGGAGAACGTCGTCTGGCACACGCCCATTCACGGACGCGGCTGGTCGTCGCCGGTGATCTGGGAGAACCAGGTGTGGCTGACCACGGCCACGGAGGACGGGCGGGAACTTTCGGTGCTGTGCCTCGACCGCGAGACGGGGAAGGTGATCCACGACAAGAAGCTCTTCGACGTGGAGAAGCCGCAGTTCGCCCACAAGTTCAACACCTACGCCTCGCCCACGCCGGCCATCGAAGCCGGGCGCGTCTATGTCACCTTCGGTTCGCCCGGCACCGCTTGTCTCGACACCAAGACGGGCGAGGTGCTCTGGCAGCGGCGCGACATCGAGTGCAACCATTTCCGGGGTGCCGGCTCTTCGCCGATCCTGTGGCGCGACCTCGTGCTGCTGAACTTCGACGGCAGCGACCACCAGTTCCTCATGGCCTTCGACAAGGCCACGGGCAAGACGGTGTGGACGACGAAGCGGTCCATCGATTTCCGCGACCTCGACGCCAACGGGCAGCCCGAACTGGAGGGCGATTTCCGCAAGGCCTATTCCACCGGCCAGATCGCCGAGATCGACGGCCAACCGGTGCTCCTCAGCCAAGGTGCCAAGGCGTTCTACGCCTACGAACCGGCGACCGGCTCGGAACTATGGCGCGTGGAGGAACGCAGCACCCAGGGCGTCGGCGTGCGGCCGTTCTACGCGCATGGGCTCGTCTTCACCGCCACCGGCTACAACCGCAGCCACCTGCTCGCCATCCGGCCCGGCAAGAAGGGTGAAGTGCTGGACGTGGCGGAGAAGGCGCCGGAGGGGCAGCAGTTGAAGATCGAGTGGATGAGCACGCGCGGCATTCCGAAGAAACCTTCGCCGATCGCTGTGGGCGAACTGGTCTTCGCCGTGGAAGACGGCGGCGTGGCCACCTGCTGGAAGGCGAAGACGGGCGAAGTGGTCTGGAACGAACGGCTCGGCGGCAACTATTCCGCCTCGCCCCTCGCCGCCGACGGCCGGCTCTACTTCTGCAACGAGGAGGGCAAGACCGTGGTGGTGCCCGCCGACGGGAAATTCGAGAAGCTCGCCGAGAACGAATTGCCCGACGGCTTCATGGCGTCGCCGGCCGTGTCGGGGAAGTCGCTCTTTCTGCGGACGAAGACGGAGCTGTGGCGGGTAGGGAAGTGAAGAGGGTCAGCTCTTGTAAACTTCCCTTCGATGGCCGACGGCGATCAGCAGCAGAAGATTCTGCTCCGTGTCGAACTGGTAGATGATCCGGTAGTCGCCGACCCGTAGTCGAAAGGCGTCGATGCCTTGCATCGGATGATGTGGAAACGAGCGGAGAGACCGGCCCAGATCGTCCAAGTGATGCTGGATGCGG
>CAMLMI010000313.1 GCA_946480965.1 uncultured Verrucomicrobiales bacterium
CTCAGACCTGGCCCCCTCAATGCCCGTGCTCCCTGCCGCCGGAGGACGAATCGCCGGCGGCCCTAAAGTCCTCCGCCACACCGTCGATCACCGGGTGCTCCGGCAACACCGCGCGGGGCTTTCCACGGCCCGCATTGACGCGCCGCCGTTTCCGACAACCTTTGGGGCTTGCGTCGGGGAAGGCCCATTGGTGCTATCCCGGCGCACTTTTCGATGATGCAGACCCATCCCAAGCACTACTGCGGCGTATTCGGCATTTTCGGCAACCCGAGCGCGGCGGAACTCACCTACTACGGCCTCTACGCGCTCCAGCACCGGGGCCAAGAGAGCGCCGGCATCGTGACCTGCGACGGCAAGCAGTTCCGCATGCATAAGGGCATGGGCCTCGTTCCCCAGATCTTCAACGGCGGGGAGCTCCACGACCTCGTGGGCCACATGGCGGTGGGCCACACCCGGTATTCCACCACCGGCTCCTCCCACATCCGCAACGCCCAGCCGCTCACCGTCGACTGCGGCCGCGGCCAGATCGCCATCGCCCACAACGGCAACCTGACCAACGCCTCCCAGCTCCGGGAAGAACTGGAGGCCAAGGGCTCCATCTTCCAGACCACGGTCGATTCCGAGATCATCCTCCATCTGCTCGCGCAGCCTTCGCTCAACGGCGCGGAGAACAACCTCGTCCACAGCATCCGCCGCATCGAGGGCGCGTATTCCCTCGTCATCATGACGGAGAACGAGCTGATCGGCGTGCGCGATCCCCATGGGTTCCGCCCGTTGTCCCTCGGCAAGGTGGGCGACGCCTGGGTGCTCTCCAGCGAGACCTGCGCCTTCGACCTGATCCACGCCAAGTTCATCCGCGACATCGAGCCCGGCGAGATCGTCATCATCAACAAGGACGGCGTCCGCAGCATCAACGCCTTCCCCGAGCACAAGGAACGGGCCTTCTGCATCTTCGAATACGTCTACTTCGCGCGGCCCGATTCCAACATCGCCGGCAAGAACGTCTATAAGACCCGCGTGGAGATGGGCCGCCAGCTCGCCCGCGAATTCCCCATCCAGGCCGATGTCGTCGTGCCCGTTCCCGACAGCGGCAACTGCGCCGCCCTGGGCTACTCCATGGAGAGCGGCATCCCCTACGAGATGGCCTTCGTCCGGAACCACTACGTCGGGCGCTCCTTCCTCCAGCCTTCCCAGCTCATCCGCGACTTCAACGTCCGAGTGAAGCTGAACCTCATCGCCGACCTGGTGCGCGGCAAACGCGTCGTCATCGTGGACGACTCCATCGTGCGCGGCACCACCTGCCGCACCCGCGTGAACAGCCTCAAGGAAGCCGGTGCCACCGAGGTCCACGTCCTCGTCAGCTGCCCGCCGCACATGAACCCGTGCGTCTATGGCATCGACTTCCCGGACCGCTCGAAGCTCATGGCGGCGACCCACACCATCGAGGAGATCCGCAAGTATCTGAACGCCGACTCCCTCGGCTACCTCTCCCAGGACGGGCTCGTGGCCGCCACCGGGCTTCCCCGGAACAACTTCTGCATGGCCTGCTACGACGGCAAATACCCCGTGGCCTACGACCAGACGCTCGACAAGCACATCATCGAGCGCCGCCGCGCCAAGCACGAGAGTCTCGGCCAAGCCCTCCTGACCGACCGCGGGCAGATCAAGCTGCTCTGAGGCCGGAGCGATGAATGCGGAAGAGAGGAATATCCCTGCTCGGTCCGCGACCGTCGTTCTCATGGAGCAACCCACCCCTGACCCCTCCCAAGAGGGGATAGGACAGGACGCCATGAGGCCGCCGGACGGATGCCCACGAATCCCCTCCTCGGAGGGGTCAGGGGTGGGTTGCTTGGGTCCTGAGCGCACATTTCTCCGGAACGCCGACCTGCCATTGACCGGATTGTTCTGCCCTGAATCCTTCCCCCTGCGACCATGATCAAGATCTGCGGCATCACCTCGGCGGAAGACGCCCGCGTGGCCGCCGCGGCCGGCGCGAGCGCCATCGGGCTGATGTTCTACGAGAAGAGCGCCCGCGCCGTGACCGTGGAACAGGCCGCTGGCATCGTCGCCGGGCTCGATCCCTTCACCGCCCGCGTCGGCGTTTTCGTGAACCCGCCGGAAGAACTCGTCTGGCGCGCGATCCATGCGGCCGGATTGACCATCCTCCAGTTCCACGGCGAAGAGCCGCCCGAGTTCTGCCAACGCTTCGGGCTGATGACGATGAAGGCCTTCCGCGTGAAGGACGCCTCGTCCCTCGACACCCTGCCGCGCTACCCGACCGACGCTTGGCTGCTCGACGCCTACTCGGCCAGCGCCCACGGCGGCACCGGCGAACGCTTCAACTGGGACTTGGCCCTCCAGGCCAAAGGCCTCGGCCGCCCCATCGTCTTGGCCGGCGGCTTGACCCCGGAAAACGTGGGCACCGCGATCCGTCAGGTCCGTCCCTTCGGCGTCGATGTCTCCAGCGGGGTGGAATCGGCTCCCGGTCGGAAAGATGCGGAGAAGGTGCGGAAGTTCATCGCCGAAGCGAAAGCGGCGATGGTGGAAACCGCTTAGTCACCGGGCCGCAATGGTTGTGCCCGTATTGATTGGCTAAGATCGAGTGCGCTGTCGAAGTCCACAAGGGATTGGAAGCTGAGGATGCTTCTGAAGCCACCTGTGGTTGTAGAAGGTCTCGATCGAGTCGAACACGGCCGCCCGGACCTGGGCCCGGGTGGCGAAGCCCGTTTCGGGCACGGCTCCGGTCTTGAGGGTCGGGCAGAAGCCTTCCAAGGCAGCATTGTCGCAAGGGGTGACGTTGCGCCCCATGCTGGCTACGAGCCGTGCGGTTTCGAGGGCGCGACGCGGCCGCTCCCCCGGAGTCCCATCCGGCACAGCAAGGGCAGGAACGCCGCCTGGATGAACGGGAACGGCGGCGCGAAGGGATTGTGCGTCCCGCCTTCCAGCACGACCTCGCTCGGCCCGTCGGCCAGGAGCAACGGCGGCAGGATCGTCTGGAGCAGCAGCATCGTGCTGCCCGCGCTGCCGATCTTGAATTCGTGCGCGCCCGGCACGATCGGCCCGGGCTCGAAGGTCAACGCCGTGGAACCCAGCGCCGCCCCGTCCACCGCGGCCGACCCGATGCGCGCCGCCGCCTCCACGCAGGCCAGGTGCTGGCGCATGAGACCCGGCTTGGGCCGCCGCGCCCGGATGCGGTCGATCCGGAACGGCCGCCCCGTGACGAGGCTCAAGGCCAATGCCGACCGCAGGATCTGCCCGCCGCCTTCGCCTTGGGATCCGTCGAGGGTGATCATGGATTTGCTAAGATTGGTCAGGAGCATCGCTTGCGCTCTCCTTAGATTTCCGAATCCAAGTTTCGTAGAGTTCATCCGTTCTCCGCAATCGACCCAAGAGATCTTCGATTCCTGAGATCAGCACTTGGCTTTCATTTACGCTTTGGAAATACCGATTCATGTAGTCCTTAAGGCCATCGAGGACAAAGGCCGCAGCAGGTAGGAAAAATGCTGGGGTTTCGGGCGAAAAATCGAAGCATCCTCCGTAACGCCCTTCATTGATGTTTAAGTGGTATGTGACCAGATCCACCCAGTCGCCATGGACGCTGTGGGAAGGGATCCGTTGAAGGCTGCAGTATCTCTCCTCAATACTCAGATGCTTCAGCTTCTGTTTCATTCCCGCTCCCCAAGTCTGATGTCCCGGCAATACTTTCTCGATTGGGACTCCAGATATTCGACAGGTGTCGTGGATATGTTCCAGAATCCGCTCTTCAATCGGAACTAGGCATCCTCGGGCGCCTGAAATCTCCGTCACGAGATCGAAAAGCTCTCTTTCCGGGCCAAGACTCGAGTTCACAAATTTGTCGAAGAGGGAGGGATCGTTCTTCGAGATCAGAAACCGCAGGTTAACGATGCTTTCACTGATTGAACGAAGGAGAATTAAGTTCGCCTCAAGACCATTGCCTGTCGACCCGAGGCGGCACACCGCCGACATCAATTTGCAGGTTCGGACCAGAATGCCTACGCAGATTGCTTGGTCTCTTTCGTGAGGAAAATCGGCCCGGGCCGTCGCGAGATATGAACCAGCACCAATCAAGACGAACTGCATCGCTTCCTGAAACAGATCGAAAGAGAGCTTTGTGAATTCATCCCTCCGTTCGAATTTGGAGATATCCTGCTCGTTTACCGGCGTAGGTTTTGGAGGCTGCATTTGGGTGGAATCTAGTTTGGCTGATTTCGCCTGATCGAGTTCTAGCCTAGCCAAGAAGCGGGCCATCGTTCGGACCTCTTGGTTGACGGTCTCGAAAACAGGTTCTGCATTTGGGTCGAGCTTTACGGCCGACAACGAAGCGGCTGTCCGGGGACAATCGCTTGAAACTTGGAAGCGTCCTTCCCGTATCCGTTTGAAGAGAAGGCGAACGCATGCCTCTTCAAACTCAGTTTGCGGGTCTTTTGGTGAAGAGATTTTGTGCATGGCTTGTCCGAGCATCAGCTTGCCGTTCCATCTTTCGCTACCACGAAAAGCCACGCGGCCGTCATCCGGCCGCGTGGCCGTGGTCCCTGACTAGGACGAACCTCCGTCCGTCTTGGGCTTGTTCCGGTCCGCCTCCTTGGCGACGGGCACAAATCCGTTCGGCAGGCCCCAGACGAAGGTGCTGCCGGCTTGGCCGGCGGTAGCCATCGTTTGGAGCAGGCGCAGGTTTTGGAGCGCTGGGTTTCCCTCCAGCATCTTGGCCGCGTTGGCCAGGTTGCGGAGGGCTGCCGTCTCGCCCCGGGCGCGCTCCAAGGCGGCGAGGCCTTCCTGCTTCGCCTTGAGCACCTCGCCGAAGAGCTTCTTCAGCTCGCCGGGCAGCATCACGTCCTTCACGGCCAGCGCGGAGAGGGTGACGCCGATCTTCTCGGCTTCGGGTGCGGCTTGGGCAAGCAACTGGGCTCCGATCTCCAGCCGCTTCTCCAGCAGTGTCTCGGACGGCTGGGCCGCGATGACGGAGCGGAGGGCGAGCTGGACGATCTGGTAGAGGCTGTCGTGCCAGTTCTGCACTTCGTGCAGCGCCTTCACCGGGTTGGTGAGTTGCCAGGTGAGCGCGAGGCTGACCTTCAACCCGACGTTGTCGGACGAGAGCACTTCCTGGCCGGAGAGGGTCAAGGTGGCCTTGCGGAGATCGACGCGGTGGATGGCGTGCCCGGTTCCCCAAAGGCGGCGGCGTCCGGCATCGAGACGACGGAGGAAGCGTCCGTGGCGGTAGAGCAGCACGCATTCGTAGTCGGCCACGGCAAGGCGCCGGACGAAGCCGGGCAGCTCGCGGGGCGTCTGCGTCTGCAGGAAGAGAAAGTCGGTGTTCATGTTCAGATTGTTCGTTGTGGTGGGCCGGCAACCGGGCTCCGCGTATCCACGGCGGGAAGGGAGTTCCCTTCGCAAAGCCGCTTCATCGCTGCGCCGAAGCGCCGGAGCCCGGATGCCGACCGTTGATCGGGCTTCGAACCCGGTCGGATGGTGAGTCCGATTACCAGTTGCTGATCCGTCGATGCGCAGGACCGGTTGGGCGACTGCCGCCGGCTGCTGGGTTCGGTGTCAGCATCTCTCCCATTCGCAATGGCCGTGCCAACCGGCTGGACGGGCGAAAAGCGGTGGAATCGGGCCTGAAACCGAAGTTTGGTCAGGGAGTGGCGGAACACGATGACGCGAATAAGCGAAGGAGCGCGCTTTACGGCGATGAGCAACCGAAGGCAGGCTAACCCCAAGGTAGGGCGGCGTTGCCGCGCCGCCTCATCTGAACGTCGGCGCTGCGCGCTCGACGAATAGTCAGGGCTGCAGGGCACCTCAGCCCCACCTTGGAATATGAAAAAGACCGTTGTGATCGGGACGTTGGGC
>CAMLMI010000314.1 GCA_946480965.1 uncultured Verrucomicrobiales bacterium
TCCCGTGGCCAAGGAAAAGGGAAAGTTGACGCCTCCGCCGACTAGTCTTCAACAGATGTTCCGCAAGGTGACGCGCAAGGCCGATGTCTCGTGGAAGAAGAACGCCCTGCGGCATTCGTTCATCTCCTACCGGTGCGCGGTGACGAAGAACGTGGCGCAGGTGGCCTACGAGGCGGGCAACTCCCCGGCGATCATCCACACGCACTACCTCAACTGCCGCCCGGAACGGGAGGCGCTGGCCTGGTTCGCTGTCGTGCCGCCCCATTCTCCGAAGGAACCCGTGGGGGAAACGAGCTTCGCCTCATAGGAGCGGACCCTATGGGAGCGCTTCATGGCTGTCAGGAATTCCGGCCGGTGGAAAAGGAACCTGTGGCAGCAACAACTGTATTCGTAGGCTCGGCATGTCCCCAACTGTTAATCCAAGTGCCATGAAAGCATGGTAGGTGGGGTGTCTTTATTGAGGCGATCAGGCTGCCGAACGTGGCAACCTTGTGGCCGACGGAGCGGGACCAAGCGGCGCACAGCGAAGCCCGTCCCAGCCGGTAGCTCTCCCCGAGATTTCCCGGCCAATTTTCTTTTCAAATTCCGGCACGGATCGTTTGTTCGGTGCAGCCCGGTGGATGGACCTCCGGGCTCATCCTTTCTTCCATGTCGAGAGGCGTATCTATTCGGACGGTGGCTTGGTTAGTGGCCTGCTCGTTCTTCTTCGGAGTTTCGGCGTCGGTGCTCGCCGTCGAACGGACGTGGACGGGCGGCTCCGGCGGCGCCTGGGAGCAGGCTGCCAACTGGAACCCTTCTGGCGTTCCAGGGCCGGGCGATGCCGTTGTCATCAGCTCGGGTTCACCGATCCTCTCCGAGCCGGCCACTGTGGTCGAAGTGCGCTTCACCGGCGGAACCCTCGGGCTCAATGCTGGTCTGATGGTGACGGGTCAGTTCGTCTGGTCCGGCGGGAGCGTCTCGGGAGCCCTGACCATCGCGACCGGTGCGAATTTGGTGATGACGAACGGCGTGACGCGCGACCTGAACGGCGGCGCGATCACCAATCGGGGAACCGCCGTGCTGGGAGATGGAGCAATTCGCGGACAGTCCGCCTCGATCATCCACAACGAAGGGCTTTGGGACATCCGGGGCAACCTCTCGATCTATAGCTCAGGAGCTACGACGAACCGCTTCATCAACGCCGGCACGCTGCGGAAGATCTCCGGCTCCGGCGCGGCCAGCATGGATTGGGCCTTCGTTTCCAACGGACAGATTGAAACCACCGACGGCGCGCTCGCCGTGAACTGGGCCGGTCAAAGCGTCTTCAACGGCGCTGCACGCCTCGGGTTTTCTTCCTCCGTCGGCGATGTCGTGGTTTCGTCGGGCAGCCGCTTGGAATGGATCACCGGCAGTTCCTTGGGTGCTATGCGCATCCAGCCGGGGGCGACCTTGGTCTGGTCGGGCGGAGATGTCCGGGGCGGGTTGTTGGTGGAGAGCGGAGCGGAACTGGTGATGACCAATAGTGCGACCCGCGACCTGAACGGCGGGGTGATCACCAACTTGGGAACCGCCGTGCTGGGCGATGGAGCCGTTCGTGGACAGGCGGCTTCGATCATCCACAACGAGGGCCTGTGGGAGATCCGGGGCAACCATCCGATCTACACGTCGGGCAGCACGACGAACCGCTTCGTCAACCTCGGCACGCTGCACAAGTCGTCCGGCACCGGCACGGCCAGCCTCGATTGGAAGCTCCTCTCCACGGGTGCGCTGTTGTCCGATGCCGGGCAATTCAGCCTCGATTGGGCGGAGGGCAGCGTCTTCCGGGGCAACGCGCAGTTGACGATGGACCTCGGCATCGACCTCGCCCTCGCGACCAATGCGGTCCTGCGATGGCAGAACGGCTCGATCCGCCGTTCGCTCACCGTTTCGCCGGGTGGCACTCTGGTGATGACCAACAACACCACGCGTGACCTGAATGGCGGTGCCCTCACCAATCGTGGAACCGTGGTCTTCGGCGACGGTGCCATTCGGGGCTTCAACGAAGCGGTCATCGACAACCGAGGGCTGTGGGAGGTCCGGGGCAACCACGCGATCTACACCGGCAGCCTGACAACGAACCGCTTCCTCAACTGGGGCACGCTCCACAAGACCGAGGGCGCCGGCACCGCTTCCATCGACTGGGCGCTGCAATCCACGGGCAAGTTCCTCACCGACGCCGGCACGCTGAGCCTGAATTGGGCCGAGGACAGCGTCTTCCACGGCGACGCCTTCGTGACCTTCACGCTGTCCAGTCCGCTGTCCGTGGCGAGCAACGCCGTGCTGCGTTGGAACAGCGGCACGATCCAAGCCGGCGGCGCGCTGACGGTGGAAGCCGGGGCTTTGTTGGCCATGACCAACAGCACCACGCGCGACCTGAACCAAGGGGCCATCACGAATCGTGGGACGGTGGTCTTCGGCGACGGCGGTATCCGGGGCTTCAACGCCTCGGTCATCGACAACCAGGGGCTGTGGGAGATTCGGGGCAACCACGCGATCTATACCGGCAGCGTCACCACGAATCGGTTCGTCAACGGCGGCCTGTTGCGCAAGACCACGGGCACGGGCACGGCGACGATCGACTGGGCGCTGCAATCCACCGGCGAGTTCCGGACCGATGCCGGCACACTGAGCCTGGGCTGGGCGGACGACAGTGTGTTCTACGGCGACGCTTTCGTGACCTTCACCCTGGCTTCGCGGCTCAACGTGGCCAGCAACGCCGTGTTGCGCTGGAACGGCGGATCGATCAACGGCGGCGCGCTGGCCGTGGAGCCGGGCGGCCTTCTGGCCATGACGAACAGCGCGACGCGGGATTTCAACGGTGGTGCCCTGACCAATCGTGGAACGGTCCTGTTCACGGACGGTGGTCTGCGCGGGTTCAACGGATCGGTCGTCGAGAATCTAGGCGTTTGGGAACTGCGCGGTTCGCCGTCGATCTACACGGGCAGCAGCACCACCAACCGGTTCTTCAATGCGGGAACCCTGCTCAAGGGCGTCGGCACCGGCTCCGCCAACATCGACTGGCCGGTGGTCTCGGTCGGCGCGGTCCAGATGGACGCGGCCTCGGGCACGCTCGTGATGAGCGGCGGCTACCGGCAGGAGACGGCCGGTCGGATGGAGTTTGAGCTGGCGGGCACGGGCGTCGGCAGCGGGTTCGGCCGTGTGCAGTTCAGCGGTCCGGCGGCGGAGCTCGGCGGGACGCTCGGCGTGCGGCTGGTCGAGGACTACGAACCGGGCATCAGCAACGCTTTCCCCGTGATCACTTGGAGCAGCCGGCAGGGCGAATTCACGGGCTACGACGGGCTGGCCATCCTGACGAACCGCTCCTTGGTGGCGAACTACAAGGCCAACGGGTTGGACCTGGTGGCCATCGCGGCGACCAACAACCTTGTCACGCCGCCCACCATCGCGCTGCAACCCGCCAACCAGACCGTGATCAACGGCCAGTCCGCGCAGTTCGACGTGACGGCCAATGGCACGCGGCCCCTGCACTATCAATGGTTCTTCAACGGTGCGCCGATTCCGGGCGCGGAGACGTTCACGCTCGCCCTGCCCAACGCGCAGACCAACCAATCGGGCGGCTATTTCGTGGTGATCACCAATTCGGCCGGCTCCGTCACCAGCGTGGTCGCCACCCTGACGGTGAGGCCCGTCGCTGATCTCGTCGTGACCGACATCACCCATCCCTCCGGCGCCGTGGCTGGACAGCCGGTGACGCTCGGCTGGCGCACGGTGAACCAAGGCAGCCAGTCGGCGCTGGCTCCGTGGAGCGAATCAATCGCGCTCTCGACCAATGCCGGCGGCACGGCCGCCGTTTCGCTGGGAACATTTCCTGCGATGCAGAGCCTAGTCGCGGCGCAGTCGCTGGTCCGGACGCAATCGTTCATCCTGCCGGGCGGACTCGACGGGCAGTTCCATGTGGTGGTGACCGCCGACATGGGCAACCAGGTGGTCGAGGAGTTGAACGAGAACAACAACCGGACCGTTTCCGCAGGGACCATTCGCCTGCGCTCCCCGGACTTGGCGGCGCGGGACATCGCCGTGCTGGACGGAAACGGAGCGTCGGTGAACGCGGCGACCTTTGGCCAAACGGTGACAGTTCGTTGGACGACGACCAATGCTGGTTCGGCCACGGCCAACGCGCCGTGGAGCGATCGGATCTATCTCAACGATCGCTCGAACAGCTTGTCTGGCGCGACGCTGCTGGCGTCCGTGGCGGTCACCAATTCCGTTTTCTCCGCTGGCACAATGACCAACGAGACAACGGTGACGCTGCCGCTGGGGACGTCGTTCCAGCCGGACGACTACTTCATCCTTGTCGCGATCGACAGCGGCAACGCCGTGGCGGAATCGCGGGAGGACAACAATCTTTCGGCCCAACCTCTGGCTCTCAGCCTGCCACCGTTGCCCGATCTAGCGGTGGCGACGCTCTCGGCCCCCGCCACGTTGCGGCCCGGTGAAACGGTTCTTCTGGCTTGGACCACGACCAATCGCGGGAGCCTTTCGGTCACGGGTGCTTGGATGGAGACGGTCTGGCTCGCGGCGAACGCCGACGGCTCCGGCCGCACAGAACTGGCGAGCTTCCGCCTGACCAACGAGTTGGCCGCCGCCAGTTCGTTGGCGCGCAGCCGCTCGGTGACGTTGCCCTACGACGGCGCGGTCGGGCAGCGCTGGTTCGTCGTCACGGTGGATGGTCGGAACGATGTGTTCGAGTCCGACGAGAACAACAACCTTGCGGTCGCGCCCACGGCAACGGCCATTCCCGCCGAGCTGACCCTGTTGCCCGCCGTGGCGGAGATCCGCGAGGACGCCGCGTCGCCGTTGCTCCTCAGCGTGACGCGCAACGGCAGCCGCTCACAGGCGCTGACCGTGACCCTTGCCAACTCCGATCCCAGCGAGGTGACGGTGACCAACCAAGTGATCATCGCCTCAGGTCAGGCGTCTGCGGCGTTCCCTGTGCGGCCGGTGCGAGACTTCGTGGTGGACGGTCTCCAGCAGGCGATGCTCACGGCCACGGCGGACGGCTTCACCCACAGCACGGCCCGGGTGTCGGTGGTGGACACGGATCTGCCGAAGCTGGCGTGGCAATTGGCGACCAACCGCGTCCGCGAAGGCTTCACCCTGGCCGCCACGCTGACGCGCGATGGCGCGTTGAATTCGCCGTTGGACGTGGCGCTGGCGTCGTCCAGCCGGGCGCAGTTGGCACCGCCGGACAGCGTAGCCTTCGGTGCGGGGGAAGCTTCGATCACGTTCGCGCTGTTGGCGGTGGACGACGTGTTGGTCGAAGCCTCCGGCGAAGTGGTCGTGACGGCGAGCGCGGCGGGTTACACCCCGGCATCGGCGACCGTGGTGGTGGATGACGACGACCTGCCCGCCGTGGCGCTGACCCTTTCCCGGAACACCGCAAGCGAAGGAGCGGGCAGCGGGGCCGTCGTCGGAACTGTGACGCGCTCACCCGTCACCCATGCGCCGCTCCAGCTCGATCTCGTCGGCAGCCTGCCCGGCGTGGTGCAGATGCCCGCGTCCATCACGATTCCCGGCGGCGCGGGCCTGGCGACCTTCGCCGTCGTTGTCACGGACAACGACATGGTGGACGGCATCCGCAGCGCGACGTTGACCCCGTGGATCAAGGCCGCCACCGGGGTCCGGCTCCAGGCCGGAACCGCCGCCGTGCTGGAAGTGACCGACGACGACGGCCCGACGCTGCGCCTGACCTTCGACCGCGACTTGGTGCCGGAAGACCGCACCAATGCCGCCACTGGAACCGTCACCCGCAATTCGTCCACGGACACGGTGCTGGTCGTGGCGTTGGCCTCCGGTGATCTGTCCGAACTG
>CAMLMI010000315.1 GCA_946480965.1 uncultured Verrucomicrobiales bacterium
GCACGACGTCGCCATACATCTGGATGAAGCGGCGGTAGCAGTCCCAGGCGAAGCGTTCGTTCTGCGTGGCCGCGACGAGCGCGAGCACGGTCTGGTCGTTCAGGCCGAGGTTCAGGATCGTGTCCATCATGCCGGGCATGGAATCACGCGCGCCGGAACGGACGGCGACGAGGAGGGGCATGCCCTTGGTCGCGCCGAACTTGGTGCCCATGATCTTCTCCATGTTGGCCACACCGGCTTCCATCTGGGCCTGGAGCTCCTTGGGATACGTCTTCTTGTGGGCGTAGTAGTAGGTGCAGACCTCGGTGGTGATGGTGAATCCCGGAGGGACGGGGAGACCGATGCGGGTCATCTCGGCGAGGTTGGCGCCCTTGCCGCCGAGCAGGGCCTTCATGGTCCCGTCGCCGTCGGCCTTCTTGTTGCCCCAGGTGTAAACGTATTTCGGTGCTTTTGGCATAAATGTCGTGGTGTGCTTTGCGTCGTCCGGGAGCGGGGAAACGGCATGGGAAAGCGCACGGAACACCGCTCCGCATCGCTCGGAAAACGAGCGGCGACGCTAACAAAGGCGGGGGGCGAGTCAACGGGAGTTTGTCGCCGAACCGGCCAAAACAGGGCGGTTCACGCCTTTTTATCCCCTTCCCGATAGGCCGCGGCGACGACCGCCGCCGTGAAGGCCCCGACCATCTCTCCGTTCCGCAGGAAGGCCCAGTCCTCCACCCCGGAAACCGGCACCGTGACCGGCGATCCCAGACGCAGCCCGTCCAGATCCACAGGATCGTTGCCGAGGCGGCCGGAAACGCTCTCGCCCGAGATCGCGTCCACCTCCACCCAGATGTGCTCGGTCCGCCCGCCCCGCGTCAGGGGAACCTTGACCGAGAAGCCTTCGGCGGAGCGGGTGTTGAAGGCCTCGAGGAACTCCGGCCAGCGGGCCCGGGCCTCGGCCTCGGCGGCCTCCAGCGCTTCGGGCCGGTCGTCGATGCGGACCACCGGAAGCTGCTGGAGCGAACCGAACAGATCGAAGACACTGTCCGACCTTAGCTTCTCCTCCAGCTCGTCGGTCCACGGCAGCACCTGCTCGGTCTCGGGCAGGTAGATCGCGAGCACGTCGGGCCCGGCCAGCTCGGCGACCAGCTTCGCGATCCACGGATACGCTTCGCGCCGGTCAGCGAAGCCGCCGCCCATGTAGTCCACGGCCATCCAGCCCCGGCACTCGGTGATCGCGTAATGGATCCGCAGATCCTTCACGCCCTCGGCCGCCTTGTCCGGCTCGTCCATGTAGGGCCGGTCGTGGTTGTGGACGACGAACATGCCGTGCGGGGTGTTGGCCATGTTGAAGGGGCCGGTGCCCACCACCCAGCAGTCCGATTCCCCGCCGCCCGTTGCCCGGGCGGAAGCGGGATCTTCGTTGCGGTCCGCCTTGAACTCCCGGCCCCAGACGGACTTGAAGTAGGTGGCGAGCAGCACGGGATCCAGGTAGCGGGGCTTCCGCAGCCAGATCGCCACGGAGGTCATCGGCCGGTCGGGGCTCTCCGGGCGCGGGCGGAACTTGCGGAGCACGTCCCATGCGAACCAGACGGCGAATCCGGCGAGCATCAGCGTGATCCACGAGAAGCCCTTGTCGGCCAGCTTCGCGAGCTGCAGGGCGACGACCAGGCCGAGCGCCGCCGCCACTGGCCAGCGGGCCCAAAGCCTCCCGGCCCACAGCAGCCCGCCCCCCGCCAGCATCGCCGCGCCCACGGTGATCGACACCACGGCGGACACGCCCGCCGAACGGAGGCCCAGCCACAATGTCGCCGCGCCCATCGCGAGAACGCAGATGCTGTCGAACAGGAAGTCGCTCCGGCTTTCGTGGGAAGATTTGGGCTCCATGTCGCCGGGAAAAATGCCCGGAGCCGCCGCCCGCTGTCGAACCCGATCCGGCCTTCAGTCGAAGTCCGAACAGCTCATGAAGTAGTGGCAGCGTGGGCAGCGGAGCTTGCACTTCTCGTTGTGCAGCTCGTGGCTGCAACGCGGGCACCAGCGCCAATGCTCGCCGAGCAGCGCCTCGCCCTCGGGCCGACAGGACGGTCCGGGGGCGTCGGCCGGATCCTTCGGGGGCGGGGTCTCGTCCATGCGCGGCATGAAACTGACGCGGATCTGCGGCCGCTGCCCATTCCAAAAAGAACGCGGGCGGTCCCCCTTCGGAAACCGCCCGCGAGAAACGCAGCCGCCCATCGGTCCTACTTCGCCCCGGCCGGGACCGGCGTATAGACCCGCAGCCGGAAGCCGTTGGCATCCGCTTCGCCACCCATGACAACGAAGCCGAAATGCTTCTCGATCTGGTCGAAGGGCGGATACAGCCGGTGGTCGAAGATGGAGCCGAACTTTTCGCCCAAAGCGGCCTGGAGCGGGCTTTCAAGGCCGGCGTCTTCGGACAGCTTGGCCAGCCGGGACGCGAGCCGGTTCTGCTCGCGGGCGTTTTGATAGACGAAGAACCCCGTGCCCAGGCCGCCCACCTTTTCGGCCGCCGCCGCCAGACCCTCGCGGTCGCGCAGGGCCGACTTGGCGTCTTCGCCGCGCCGGAGGAATTCCAGCAGCGCGTCCGTGTCCGACGAGATGGCGAGATAGCCCGCGGCGGGAGCGAACTGCACGCCGCCGCTCTCGCTCGAGAGGGTGTAGATCTTTTTCCCGTCCACCTCCCGTTCCTGCAACATGCCGGGCAGCGTCATGGTCTCGGCCAGCGCCTTGATCCCCTTGGCCAGGCGTTCGGGCGCGGGCGAACCGATGAGGATGACCGAGCGGGGCTGCTCCAGCTCCTCGGCCGAGGAACCGATGGGCGGCTTCTGGTAGGCGACGAGGTCGTCGCCGAGCTGCGCGAAGAGCTCCTTGCGGAGATCGAAGTCCGGGTTCGCTTCCTTGCCCGCGCTGTCGATCACCATCTTCAACGTCATCTCGGCGGCCGGGCTGGCCCCTTTGACGGCGCTCTCGATCCCCTGCCAGAGCTTCGCGAAATCGATCCGCCAGCGGGTCGCGCTCAGCACGTCGGCCGGCACGAAGGCGGGCGGCGCCGAGGGTTTGGCCGCACCGGCCAGCAGGGCGAGCAGGCCCTGGCGTTCCGAGGAGGGCTGGCCCAGGAAAAACTCGACCAGGGAACCGGCCTCGTCCGCCTTCAGGGCGAACGACGCGCTCTTCAACCCGCCCAGCCCGAGGAGATCCACGATGCGTTTCGGGGAAACGCCGCCCTGCTGCGGCGCGTTCGCCAAGGCGAGCTTCAGCAGCGGCTGCGGATTGGCCCAGCCCAGGACCAGCGCGTTCGACAGCGCCTTGGTCTGCGCGGTCTGGAACGCCCCGAGGGCGGCGACCGACGGGGCGGCCGCGCCGGACTGGAGCGCCAGCACCCGCGCGATCGTGTTCGTCCGCGTGCCAATCACGAGCAACGGCCCCGACTGGCCCACGCTGAGATCGATCTTCCGCGCTGGTCTGTCCTCCTCCCCGTCGCCCGCGAGCGCCTCGGGCAACAGCGCCCGGAGGGCCTCGTCGGTCGTCGTCCAGGTCATGAACTCCGCTCCGCCCA
Source organism: uncultured Verrucomicrobiales bacterium (assembly GCA_946480965.1). Next base: position 3,554 of record CAMLMI010000315.1, read on the forward strand.
CGCGGTCCGTGCGGATGGTCCGCCCGGCGTCGGTCCAGGACTGGCGCAGCTTGGCCAGCGCGTCCTTCAGCTTCGGCGCCTGGTCGAGCGTGTCCACGAGCATGAGCAACGCCGGATCGGAGTTGGTTCCGCCGACCGGTTCGGCGGCGACCACGGCGAACGTGACCTGGCCCTTGGCGAGGTCGCGGAAATCGTCCGCCTTGAGCAACAACACGTCCTCCAGCGGCTTGAAGACATTGGTCCGCAGCCCGCCCCAGAGGTGTTCCTGGAAGGGCTTCATCGCCGGGTCGCGCAGGATCGCGGTGCTGGGCGAGGCGGTCCAAAAGGTCCGGAACCGTGCGGCGTCGGGCACGGAGCAGAAGGCCAGTGTGTCGTCGGGCAGCAGCCTTTCCGGCGCGGGCACCTGGGCGGCCGGGAGGAGAAGGGTCGTGGCCAGCAACGCCGGCCCGAAAAACAGTCTGGATGGTATCATTGAGAAAAAACGCGCCCGTGACCGGCCGTTCAACCTCCGCCGCGCCACGACGCGCGGGGCGAGACTGGCGAGACCCGACCGCGCCGACAAGCGCGGCTTGGAGCGGCCGCGCCAAAAGCCCCGCCCGCCCGATCCAACAGGCACCCGCCGGTTGACGCCGCCGCGTTCCGCGCCAGCTTGCCCGCTCCTCGTTCCGGGGAATTTGCCGATGAAGCCTCTTGCCGAACGTCCGTTGCTCCTCCTGCTGGCCGCCGTCCAGTTCACCCACATCATGGACTTCATGATCATGATGCCGCTGGGGCCGCAGCTGATGCGCGACCTCGCGGTGTCGCCCGCGCAGTTCAGCGTCCTGGTGGCGGCCTATAGCGTTACGGCGGGCATCGTCGGACTGCTGGCCGCGCCGTTCATCGACCGGCACGACCGTCGGCCGCTGCTGTTGATCACGTATGCGGGCTTCATCCTCGGCACGCTGGCCTGCGCGCTCTCGCACACCTACGCGTCGCTGCTCGTGTCGCGCGCGGTCTGCGGGGCTTTCGGCGGCGTGTCGGGCTCGCTCGTGCTGGCGATCGTGAGCGACGTGGTGCCGCCGGAGCGGCGCGCGACGGGCATGGGCATCATCATGACGGCCTTCTCGGCGGCGGCGGCGCTGGGCGTGCCCTTTGGCCTGTATCTGGCCCACGCCTTCGTCTGGGAAACGCCGTTCTTCCTCCTGGCCGGCATCGCCACCGTCGTATGGGCGCTGCTGCTGGCCAAGGCGCCGTCGGTGCGCGGGCATCTGGACCATCGAACCGGCGGCATCTGGGAGTCCTTCCTCGCGCTGCTCGCGAACGCGAACGCGCAGCGAGGGCTGGCCTTCATGGGCGTGATGATCTTCGGCCACTTCGCCATAATCCCGCTGCTCTCGGCCTATCTGGTGAAGAACGTTGGCCTGGCGGAGGCGCACATCCCGTTGGTCTATCTCGCCGGCGGCGTGGCGACGGTCTTCACCTCGCCGTTCGTGGGGCGGCAGGCGGACAAGCTGGGCCGCCGCCGCGTCTTCACCGTGATGGTCGTGGTGGCGTCGCTGGTGACGCTGGCCCTGAGCCATGCGCGGCCGATGCCGCTGTGGGCGGTGCTGGGCCTGGGCGCGATGTTCTTCGTCTTCGCCAGCGGCCGGTTCGTGCCGGGACAGGCGGTGGTCTCGTTGGCGGTGCTGCCGCAGCAACGCGGCGCCTTCATGAGCCTCGTGGCCTGTTCGCGCGATCTGGTGTCGGGCCTGACCTCCGCGCTGAGCGGATGGCTCGTGACTCCGGGAACGGACGGCCGTTTGCAGGGCTACCACTGGATCGGCTGGCTGGCCGTGGCGGCGAACGTGGTCAGTCTCATTCTCGTCCGCCGCGTGCGCAGCGTGGAAGGAGCGGCCGCGCCTGGGGCGAAGAAGCTCTCGGAGTAGCGGTCCGTTCTTCTTTCGACGTTTCCTCACCCGATCGGGCGCTTTTCCCGGCGGGAATTCCGTGGTTGCTTGGCCGACAGGATTTCTCGCCATGAAAACCCGCCGCGCCTTCCTCCAGACCCTCGCCGCGTCCGCCACCGCCGGAGCCGCCTTGCCCGTGCTCGCGCAGCCTTCGGCCCGGCCCGCTGCCGAACCGAAGGGGAACGGCCGTTGCTATTGGACTTCCTTGGCCGTGAAGATCGCCGATCCCGTGCTCGCCGCGCTGGCCACAGGGAAGCTCAAGGAACGGATGCCCATCGAAGCGCCGTTCAACACCGTGGCGGACCGCGCGCAATACTCCCACCTCGAAGCCGTGGGCCGCACGTTGTGCGGAATCGCGCCGTGGCTGGAG
>CAMLMI010000316.1 GCA_946480965.1 uncultured Verrucomicrobiales bacterium
TTCATTAAAAGAGATCGCGAACTGCAACGGGATCATCACCAGCCACACGCCGATGCTGGTCGTTACCACCACCAGCAGGAAGGTCTTGGCCACCGCGCCGCCCACCTTGCGGGCGGTCAGTCCATGCCACATGCCGACCCAGAGGCAAGCGGAGGTGAAGAGGACCGTGGTGATCGGCCCGACCAGCAGATTGGCGAGGCTGGTTGCCAGCAGATAGCCTTGGAACTCGTTGGCATCGCGCATGGCCCAAGCCATCGAAAACCCGACCGCGCCGGCCACAAGCTCCAGCACTGTCAGCCAGACGACGAAGGGCCGAAGCGCCAGCCAGAGCGTTCGGACGATTTCCCGGTCTTCCACCGGCGTGGTCAGGAGAATCTCCATTTCGCCGGTCTGGCGCGCTTCCGCGTAGGTGCGGCAGGCCACGTAGATCAGCACGAGGCTGGCCGCCATGCTGGCCAACACCGCGGGCAAGTAGGCGAGCATCATCAGGCTGCCCAGCAACACGCTGCCGCCGGAGAGCTGCGGCAACTGGGCGAAGGCGCTGAGACCGATCACGGACCAGAACCAGCGTCGGCTCCGGGCGCGGCGGGCGACGACGGTGCCCAGCGCGTTGACGGCGGTCTCGGACCGGGGACGAACCGGGATCTTGGCCGTCTTGGCGTTCGAAGCAGCGGAGCGAACTTCCTCGGTTTCATTCCGCCACGAACCGCGCAGCTTTTGCCCGGCCAGCAAGACGAGGCCCAGCGTGAGGAACGCCGAACCGGCTTGGCCCCACCAGAAACTGTCGGGAGACGACGCATAGCCCGAGGAACTGGCCAGCATCAGCGCGTAGATCGGGCTGGTCGCTCCCACGGCGCTGAGAGTCGAGGAAAAGTCGTCCCAGACCAGCGCTTGGAGCAGGAATTCGCCGAGCAGCGGCAGCAGCAGGAGCGCGATCAGCCAGGCCGTGGCCTTCACGATGGCCACGATGCCGTCGCGGCTGCGCACCGAACCCACCAAGCCGCAGGCCAGTGACAGCGCGAGCGTTCCGGTCAGCACGACGGCGGCGCGGAAGACTTCGCCTAGAGTCACGCCGCCCAACAGCAGCGGCAGCGAGAGCAAAGGAGCCACCGACAACAAGCCGCAAAACGCCGTGATCGCCGCGCCGGAAAGTTTTCCCAGGAGCACGTCCAGGCTGTTGAGCGGTGTGAGAAAGAGCAGGCCCAACGTGCCTTCCTGCCGTTCCTCCGTGATGCCGAGCGCGGCGGTGCGGATACCTTCGAAGAGACAGAAGAGCATCAATCCGTAGAAGAGCAGCCCGAAGAGGATTTCGCCGGACTGCCCCCCGGCTCCGGGTTCGAAGCTGGTCAGCAGGGAATAGATCCCGACCAACGCCAGCGCGGTCAAAGTGACGAGCAGCCGCATGGCCCAGGTGCCCCAGGCGCGGCCCCGGACCAGCAGTTCCCGTTGGAGAATGACCCACATGGCGGTGGCAGGCTGGCAAACCCGGCCGGGCTTGTCCAATGCAGGCACCCAGCCTTCCGCGCTGAATCCAGTGCTCTGGGCCGCCTCAGCGGGCGAGACGTCCCTAATGCCGCCGCCAGAACTCCGCGACCTCCTCCCAAACCTCCTTCGGCTGGAACGGCAGTTCATTGTGGCCGGTTGCGGGCATTTCCCAGACGCGCTTTGGGCCGGTGTAGCACTCGAACAACCTTCGTCCGAACTTCGCCGCCACCACTTCGTCCTCCGGTGCCAGCCACACGGCCAAACGTCCGTCGTAGCGCTTCAACGCCGCTGCGTTGTCGAAGCGGTCGCGCAGCATCCAGCGCGTGGGAAAGATCGGCATCTGTCGCTGCGCCACCGAGCCCAGCCGATCGAACGGCGCGATCAGCAGCATCCCGGCGACGCGCTCCGGAAACCGTCCCGCCAGATGCGCCGCCGCCCCGCTTCCCAGCGATTCGCCCAGCAGAAAGACGCGGGTGTTGGCTGGAAGAAGTCCGAAGGCCGCTTCCGCTGCGGCGAAGATTCCCCGCTCGCCCGGCGAGCCCGGCCGGTCGCCGTAGCCGGGATATTCGAGCAGGAAGACATCCACCGCCATCACGGCCTGTAGCGCCTCGGCGTAGTGTCCGCGATGGACCGCACAGCCGCCGTTTCCGTGGGTGATCAGAACGCTGCCGACCGGCGTTCCTCCCTTCGCCAGACGCCGCCAACCGATGGGCTTTCCCGCCGCGTCGGACCAGCGTTCCAATCCCTCTTCACGCGCCCTCGTCTCGGCCGCCTCCGCGCCCATCACCGTGGGATGATAGATGAGCCGCCGCTGGAAGAGCGTCACCAGCAGCGCCAGTCCGGCATAGATGCAGAGATAGGGGATCACGCGTTTCGCCCACGACAGACTCCGGGAAGAGCGGCCGCGTTCGCTTTGCTGGACGCTTGGATTCATCGGGAGTCCCGGATTGTGTCCACGGAGCGTCTTGGCGGATGCGGGCATCCGTCAAGAGACGGAATCCGTCCCGAAGCCTTTCGGCGCATTGGCCCTCCTGGCCCGGTCATGCCGGTTGACGCCGTGCCGGGCGGGCGGGCCATGCTTCGCGGTCGCTCCGGTCGTCCATGCAAACCATCGCTTCACTTTCGCTGTTTCGTCGTCTCGTGTCGCTGGTCCTCGGGATGGCGGGGCCGTGGCTGCTCGCCGTCCAATGCCTTGCCGGTCCTTCCGGTCCGGTGACGTGGGGGCAGACGGTCAACGTCAACGGCGGCGGCTGGGGGCGCATGGTCCAGCTCACCAATGGCCATTGGCTCGCGGTCTCGACGATCTTTCCCGCCGGGACCAATTCCCAGCTCCGCCTGCTCCGCAGCGCCGATCAGTGCCGGACTTGGACGCCCGTCGCCACGGTGGTCGAGCCCGGACGCACCCTGGACAACGGCGAACTCGTCGTCCGGCCCGACGGCTCGGTGCTGCTCTCCATGCGGTCGTTGATCGAAGGCGTGTCCTACAAGCTCCCGGTCTATCGCAGCACGAACAGCGGCGCGTCGTGGACCCATCTCTCGAACATCGACACCAGCGAGGCGCTCGGTTCGCGCGGGCTCTGGGAACCGGACTTCTGGGTGCTGGGCGACGGCCGACTGCTCGTCACTTACTCGAACGAGAAGCATGACGGTTACAGCCAGGTCATCTCCGGCAAGGTCTCCACCGATGGCGGCGCGACCTGGGGCGATGAGTTCCGGGCCGTGGAGCAACCGGGCGGCGGCAATCTCCGCCCCGGCATGTCGCAGGTCGCCCGCATGGCCGATGGACGCTACATCCTCGTTTACGAGGTGGTGAACAGCGGCAACGCCGACGTCCACTACAAGCTCTCGACCAACGGCGTCGCGTGGCCGGCCGGTCTCGGCACCAGGATTCCCGGCCAACACTGTGGCCCGTTCGTCACCGCGTTGCCCGACGGCCGGCTCTTCCTCACGTCCTGCGAAAACGAGGTCTCCTTCAGCGAGGATTTCGGGGAAACGTGGCAGCGGATCGAACCGCCCGCCTGGCCGGTGGGCCATGTCTTCACCTGGCCCGCGATCTACGCCACGAAGACGAACGAACTCGCCGTCATGGCCGTGTCGCCTTCGCTCAAGCTGCGCTTCGGCGCGCTGGCCCCGCCCAGGATCTGGCCGAATCCATTCCTGGACGATTTCAACGACGGCGACGACGCGGATTGGACCCGCTACGGCGGCGGCTTCGGCCTGGTCTCCGGCAGCTATGCGCTCTCGAACTTCAGCGCCTACGGCAAGGCACTGACCGGCGACGGTTTCTGGACCGACGGCACGCTCGCCGCCGACGTGATGCTGACCACCCCGAGCGGCGACGCCGGTCTGCTCTTCCGCGCAACGAATCCCGACCGGGTCGGGCCGGACGATGTGTTCGGCTACTACGTCGGGCTCCACCCGGTCGGCCAGGTCTTCCTCGGACGGATGTCGAACTCGTGGACCCATCTGGCGTTCACCAACACGCCCGTGCCGTTGAACACGTGGATTCGCCTGCGCGTGGAAATGGCCGGACCCGAGCTGAAGATCTTCGTGAACGACGATCCCGCACCGAAGATCGTGTGGACCGATGCGACCTTCCGTCGCGGCCAGATCGGTGTGCGCACGTTCATGGGCAACGCCCGCTTCGACAACGTCGCCTTCACCAATGCCGCTCCCCTGCGCCTCGACCTGAAACGCAACGGCGCGCAGGTCGATCTCTCTTGGCCGCGCAGCGCGTTTCAGACCCTGCGCCTGCACGAATCCAACACGCTCAACGACGACATGGCCTGGCAACCCGTGACCAACGTGCCGACCTTGTTGGGGGATCGCTGGCAGGTGCCACTGCCTCAATCGGCGCACGGCCGCTTCTTCCAGTTGCGGTCTCCCTGAGGCCCACGGCGCTCCGCCCAAAGTCGGATGGTGCCGCCGCCGGGTGCGCCTATCGTCACGCGCCGTGAACGAGAGCGAACCTTCCCGCCGACCCATCGCCGCCCGCAACACCTCGTGGGCCGCCGCCGTGGCGCGTGCTTTGGCCCGGGTGCCGGTGAAGCCCAATGTCATCTCCGTCGGCAGCGCGGTCTTCGGCGGCGTGGCGGGCCTGAGCTTCTGGCTCGCGGGACATACCGAATCCGCGGCGGCCTGGATTGCGTGCATGATCGGTGCGGTGGCCGGGATGCAGCTCCGGCTGCTCTGCAATCTCTTCGACGGCATGGTCGCGATCGAAGGCGGTTTCAAGACGAAGTCCGGCGAAGTCTTCAACGAATTGCCCGACCGGTTCTCCGACGCCTTCGTCTTCATCGGCGCGGGCTACGCGCTGGCGAAAGGTCCGAACTGGATGCCCGCGCTGGGCTGGCTCGCGGCGGTGCTCGCCATCGGCACGGCCTACGTCCGAGCGATGGGCGTGGCCGCCGGTTCTTCGCAGCACTTCTGCGGACCGATGGCCAAACAGCAGCGCATGGCCGTGATGACCGTCGCGTGTCTGGTCGCCTGCGCCGCGCCGTGGTGGGCGGATGCCGCCAAGGCGTTGCCGCTCGGTTTGGCCTTCGTCGTGGTCGGCAGCGTGATCACCGTCTTTCGCCGCACCGCCCGCATCGTGCGCGAACTGGAGGCGAAATGACCTCGCTGCTGCTCACCGGCATGGTGCGGTTGCTCTGTGGCGTCCGCGCGCATTGGCAGGGATGCGATCCTGTTCCGCACCAGCGCATCTACTTCGCCAACCACACGAGCAACCTCGACGCGCTCGTCATCTGGGCCGCGTTGCCTCCCCGTCTCCGGGCCAAGACACGGCCCGTCGCCGCGCGCGACTATTGGGAGAAGGGTCCGATCCGCCGCCATTTGGCCAACCATGTCTTCCACGCCGTGTTGATCGAGCGGCAGAAAGTCACCGTCAGCACCAACCCGCTCACCGCCATGACCGAGGCGATGGGCGCGACCGATTCGCTCATCATCTTCCCCGAAGGCGGCCGCAAGAACGGCCCCGAACCCGAGCCGTTCAAAAGCGGGCTCTACCACTTGGCCAAGCAGAAGCCCGAGGTCGAGTTCGTCCCCGTCTATCTGGAGAACCTCAACCGCGTCCTGCCCAAGGGCGAAAGCCTGCCGGTGCCGACGCTGTGCAGCCTGACCCTCGGCGCTCCGGTGAAGCTGGAGCCGAACGAAACCAAACCCGACTTCCTCGAACGCGCCCGTCTCGCCGTCTGGAACCTGCGACATGTATGAATCTCGATCTGCCCAATGGAATTTCGGTCGGCGACAACGTCGTTGAGGCGTCCCCTCACCCGGCCTTCGGCCACCCTCTCCCCATCCGATGGGGAGAGGGACGGGGTGAGGGGCTTC
>CAMLMI010000317.1 GCA_946480965.1 uncultured Verrucomicrobiales bacterium
GCCGTTGGTCGAGAGCGTCAGGCGCAGCCCCTTTTCGCGGCTTGTGTGGGGGCCACATGAGTCACGACGGCCGAGAGATCGACGCCGAGCGCCGGCGGCGCGTCCGCCGGAGTCAACCGCCGGATGGCGGCGATGTCCGGGGCCACGCGGTCCATGGGCAACACCGCCGACACCGTCGTGCCCACCGGGGACTTCACCTCCCGCACCCGGGTCCGGGTGATCTGGGGCAGGCCATTGGTCCAATCCAGGAACCCGGTCAGGTCCAGCCGGTCGCCGTGGAAATAGTCCAGCGAGACGAACCCGCGCAGCCGCACACGGCCGGTGCCGTCGTCGATGAACCACGCGTTGCTGTCCTGGATCAACCGTCCCTCCACATGGACCAGCGGTCCCAAGGCCGGGCGGTTGGTCGATTCCAGCCAAGTGTCCAGCGTGGTCATCGGCGGGAGATCGTCCGTGTCGGGCCGGACCGCGACGATCTCGCCGACCTCGTTCAACCGGAGATCCATTCCCGTCGGCCCGTTCGTCCCGTAGTTGTAGGACACGGTGCCGCGCACGGTGACGATCTTGTTCAGGAACTCGGCCGGGAAACGTCCTTTCCGGTTCTTGATCAGGACCGCGAAGTCATGCCGGCCCGAGGAAAGGCTCAACTGCATCCGCTCGCCGTTGACCATGCCGGAACGGACCACGCCCTCGGTCTCCACGTAGCGTGCGTTGCTTTCCCAGCGGAAAAGCTCGTCCATCTCGATCTGGCGCGCTTCGCGCGGACCGAAACGGTCGAGGACGATGGCGTTCGTCGGGCGCATCGGTCCGGACTCGGTGACGCCCAGCAACACGATGTGCTGGCCCGGTTTGGCGACGAGGTTCGACGGCGCGTAGGTGAAGCTCGCCCCTTGTGCGTCCTCCACGAAGAGCAGCCCGTGCTCGGCATCGTGGTGGTTGAGCATCACTTCCAGCCGCACCGGGTAGGCGTTGGATTGTGCGACCGCCCGGTCCATCGCCCAATAATTCTGGATGGATGTGACCGTCATGGAGGCCTGCTCCTCCGCCCCGAGTTCGAATCCACCAAGGCAAAGCAGCAGCAGCAACACCCGGAGGGTGCCTGAAAGCGTGGACTTCAAACGGTTCGTGGTCTGCATCGCGACGTTCTGGGTCAGCAACGGTGCATGAAAGTTTATCGGCGCATTCGATCCGTCACATTAGTCCCGCTGCACGACAACGCCGATCCCCCGCACGGGAGGATCGGCGCGCAAAAAACGGTCGGTCGTATGGTCGCAAATTGCTTACTGGGCGAGAAATCCGCCGTCCACCGCGAGGCTCTGTCCGGTGACGAAACTGGCCGGTCCGCCGGCCAGCCACAGCACGGCGGAGGCCACCTCTTCCGCCCGGCCCATGCGGCCGACGGGATGGAGCGACGCGAGGTATTTGCCCTGGTCGGTGGCTTCGCCGCCGGTGAAGCGATCCATCATGTCGGTGACGATGGCGGCGGGGGCCACGGCGTTCACGCGGATGCCCTGCTTGGCGAATTCCAGCGCGGCGGTCTTGGTCAGGCCTTCCACGGCGTGTTTGGTCGCGATGTAGATGGAGGCTCCGCCCATGCCGATGTGGCCGGCCACGCTGGAGGTGTTGATGATGGAACCGCCGCCGGTCTTCAGCATGGCGGGGATCTCGTGCTTCATCGCGGCGAGCACACCCCAGACGTTGATGTCGAAGACCCTCCGGTAATCGGCCTCGCTCGCTTCGGTCAACGGCCCGAACCACTCGACGCCCGCGTTGTTGAAGGCCACGTCCAATCGTCCAAACGCGGCCACGGTCCCGGAAACGAGCGCGGCGAGGTCGGATTCCTTGGCGACATCCGCCGGGATGAACTTTCCGGCGCCGCCGACGGCTTCGATCAACTTGACGGTTTCTTGGCCTTCGGCTGCACGTCGGCCGGAGACGACGACCTTGGCGCCTTCTTGGGCGAAGGCGACGGCGGTGGCTCGGCCGATGCCGCTGGTGCCGCCAGTGATGAGAACGACTTTGTCCTGGAACGATTTCATGGGGATTCAGTGGTGGTTGGAGACGGTTGAGACGGAAGGGAGGGAAAGGAGCGCGGCCAAATCGAGCGGACACGTCGTCATGGCGAGGCCGCCCTGCGCATCGCGCGGCCAATCCGCCTCCGGCCGATCCCAATACAGCTCCACGCCGTTCTGGTCGGGATCTCGGAGATACAGCGCCTCGCTCACGCCGTGGTCGCTTGCGCCATCCAGTTCGATGTCGGCGGCGATCAATCGGCGCAGCGCGTCGGCCAATTCAGCGCGGGTCGGGTAGAGGATCGCCACATGGTAGAGGCCGGTGGTGCCGGGCGGCGGCGGTTGGCCTCCGGCACTCTCCCAGGTATTGAGCGCAATGTGGTGATGGTAGCCGCCGACGGAAAGGAACACCGCCGAACGGCCGTAGTGTTGCGTCACCTCGAACCCCAGCACGTCGCGATAAAAACCCAGCGCGCGCTCCAGGTCGGCGACCTTGAGATGCACGTGGCCGATGCGGACACCGGGATGGATCGGGCTGGTTTTCATGGCGGCACCAAGGCGGGTTCGGAGCCGAACCGGTCAGATCGTTTCAACGAGTTGTCCGGTCGAAAAGCGAACTTTCGGCAACGACGCGTATTTGTCCTCGGCCGAGCGGTAGCCCAGCGCGGCGACGACGACGGACGAATAGCCGGTGCCTTCCAGCTTCAGCAGCTTGTCGTATTCGGCCGGGTTGAAGCCCTCGATCGGCGTGGCGTCCACGCCGAGCAACGCGGCGGTGGTCAACAGTTCGCCCAACGCGATATAGGCCTGGCGCGCGGCCCAATGCTGGACCACGGCGCTGCGCGGACCTTTCACCAAATCGCCGACCATCATGTCGCGGTAGCCGCCCAAGGCATCGGCCGGGCCGCCGCGCACGTCGCTGACGCGCTGGATGAACTCGTCCACATGTCGTTCGGTCAACGTGGTCCGGGCGGCGAAGACGACGAGGTGCGAAGCATCGGTGATCTGCGCCTGGCCCCAGGAATGGGGACGCAGTTCGGCGCGCTTGGCCGCATCGTTCACGACGAGAAACTTGTAGGGCTGGAGGCCGTAGCTGGAAGGTGCGAGCACGAGCGATTGCTCCAAGGTCTTCCAGACATCGGCCGGGATTTTCTTGGCGGTGTCATAGGCCTTGGTCGCATAGCGCCAATTGAGGGCTTCGACGACGGTTTGCTGGGAGATGGTCGTGGACATAAACGTGGGATTTCGTGGTTTTGTGTATTGGCCGAAGGTTCGGCCGGTTGTCCTCCTGAGTGCTGCTCCCGTGCCAAGGGATCGTTCCATTCCTCTGCTTCCGGCCTAACTCATTGATTCAAAGAGCACTGACTCACAATCCAACCAACCCACATCCGTCATCGCCCATTCCACGAAACCTCGTGAAACCACGACAACACCCCGTCGCCCAACGAAACCTCGTTGCGCCGTTTCGGTTCTGGCGCACTGTCGGTCCATGCCGAAAAACGATCCGATGACGGTTGATCCGCTCAGCGCCAACGCGCTCTTCACCCTGTCCGAAGTGGAGATGTTGCGCCTGAACCAGACCGCGTTGACCCAACTGCTCCAGCGCCGCGACGAGTTCTTCCGCAACGTCCTCGACAGCCTGCCGGTCGGCCTCCTCATCACCAATGCCGAGAGCAAGATCGTCTTCGCCAACGAGCCGCTCCAGGAAATGACCGGCTACAACCGGGACGAACTGCTCGGCCAGACCAGCTACAAGATGCTCCTGCCGCCCAAGGAATGGCCGATCATGGAGCAACGCTTGCAGCAACGCCTCGAAGGCAAGTGCGAGGGCTACGAACACGAGATCCGCCGCAAGGACGGTTCCACCCATTGGGTCCATGTGAAGGCCGCGCCCTACTACAACGCCCAGGGCGACATCGCCGGGACCATCGGGGCCTTGAGTTGCTTGGAACGGCAGAAGGTCTTGGAGCGCGAGAACGAATATCTCCGCGACGAGGTCGGCCAGTCGGACATCTGCAACATCGTCGGTAACAGCCTGCCGTTGGCCAAGGTGCTGGAGCAGATCCGCATGGTCGCCCCAACCGACGCCACGGTCTTGATCCAGGGCGAATCCGGCACCGGCAAGGAACTCGTCGCCCAAGCCATCCACCAGGAAAGCAAGCGCCGCGAAAAGACACTCGTCCGCGTGAACTGCGCGAGCATTCCCAAGGAGCTGTTCGAGTCCGAGTTCTTCGGCCACGTGAAGGGCGCGTTCACCGGCGCGATCCGCGACCGCGTGGGCCGCTTCGAGCTGGCCGATGGCGGCACGCTCTTCCTCGACGAGCTCGGCGAGATCCCGCTGGAGCTCCAGAGCAAGCTGCTGCGTGTCTTGCAGGAGGGGCAGTTCGAGAAGCTCGGCGAGGAACGCACGCGCACCGTGAACGTCCGCGTCATCGCCGCGACCAATCGCGATCTCCGCATGGAGGTGAAGGCCGGTCGTTTCCGCCAGGATCTCTACTATCGGCTGAGCGTCTTCCCCGTCGAACTGCCGCCGCTGCGCGAGCGCCGCGAAGACATCCGCCAGTTGGCCGAACATTTCCTGAAAGCCTCCGCCAAACGCATGGGCCTGCCCGTGCCGCGCCTGAGCGCCGAGAACATCCGCGACCTCGAAGCCTACGACTGGCCCGGCAACGTGCGCGAACTCCAGAACGTGATCGAACGCGCCGTCATCCTCGCGCGCGGCGGAGACCTGCGCTTCCACCTCGAAGCCGTAGAACCCGAACTGGTCGCGCCCGTCGTGCGCGAAGTCTCCCCTGCCCCTCTGTCTTCCCGCAGTGAAAGCCCCAGCCGCTTGGATCTCGCCGGATTGAAGGATCGCGAACGCGCGATGATCGAAGAAGCCCTCCAGCGTTCCCACGGCCGCATCTACGGCCCCGGCGGCGCCGCCGCGCTCCTCGGCCTCAAACCCACGACCCTCGCCTCGAAGATCAAGAAGCTGGGATTGAACGGGCAGAAATGAAAAAGGCCGGAACCGATCGTTCGGTTCCGGCCGTGATTAGCCATTCTGCGGCTCACTCGAAACCGTTGGCCTTGTGCTCGTGGCCGGCTCCGGCGGTGGGCACGGGGGCTTGCGGGTTCTTCTGGAGGTAGTCGTCCACGTCGGTCGTGACCACGAGGCGACCCCACATGGATTGGTGATGGCCGGGGAAGGTGCAGACGTATTCGTAGTCTCCGGGTGTGGTCGGGGCGGTGAGTTTTAGGGTTTCGCGCTGGCCGCCCTCGATGAGCTTGGTGGCGGCAAGCACGGCGCTGCTCCCCGGAACATAGGGACGGCCGGAGCGGTCCAGACGATCGGGCGGCATCTGCGCGGCGGCGGTGCCGACGGCGTCGCGGGTGCCGGGCTTCACCACGACGAGGTTGTGCGGCATGAAGTCGTCGTTGATCAGGATGATCTCAAACGGATTTCCGGCCTCCACCACGAGGCGCGGCGTATCGTAGCGCATCTGCTCGCGCACGGTGCGGACGACGAATACGGCGACGCGGTAGTCCTTCAATTCCTTGCGCGCGGCGGCGGCTTCAGCCGACGGCAAAAGCCCGGCCAGGTCGCCCGCCACCTGCACGGTCTCGATGTAATCCTGCGACGTGCGGTCGGCGACGGGAATGGTCTTGGCCCACGCCAGCAGCCCCTTCACCGCCGTGGCGGCTTCGGCCTTCGGCCAGGCGTCGTGCGGCAAGGTCCGCAGACCCTGCGCGGCGGCGGCGACGGATTCGCCCTTCGCGATCAATCCGGCCAACGCG
>CAMLMI010000318.1 GCA_946480965.1 uncultured Verrucomicrobiales bacterium
CGCTCCGCTTGGCGCATCAGTGTGGCCAGCTCGACACCCAAGGCGTCCGCCAAGCGACAAACCACCTCCAAGGTGGGATTTCTTTCCCCCTTCTCGATATACCCGATCATCTGCGGCGAGACACCGGACCTCTGGGACAGCGCATACTTGGAAACGCCGCGCTTCTCCCGCTCTGCGGCCAGCAGATGGAGAACACGACTGCAAAGCAAATGCCCGCGCTGTGGGTTCGGCACGGGCCGTGTCTAACCGGCTTGGGAGTTGACAACGTATTTCCCTATGGTGAAATACTTCCATGTTCATCAAACGCCTTGGCCCCGATCCCCACGCCCACGGCCAGAAGACTGCCGCGATGGCCGGTTGCCCCGACATCCTCGCGATGGACGACGGCAACTTCGCCGTCATCGGCATCGACATCACCGAACGGGCGGCGGGCCATTTCCCGCCCACGGTCGGCTGCGGCCCCGACGAGCGCGTGGTCTGGATTCCGCGCCGCACGCTGGTGCAGGCCAAGCCCGAGATCCCGGACAGCGTCTGAGCCGTGGTAGAATGGAGGGATGAACCTCCTTTCCTGGATCGCCGGCCACGGATTCGAGCTGCTGGAAGCCGCCGGGATCATCGGCGGACTGGCCTTCACCGCCGCCGCGTTCCGGCAGGACACCAAGGCCCGGAGAGTCGGCAATCTGCTGGCGTTGACCGCCGGGCATAGGGACATCTGGCGACAGGTCCATGAACGGCCCGAGCTGTGGCGGGTCCTGGAAGAAGAGGTCGATCTGGTCGCCGCGCCCGTGACCAATCCCGAGGCCCTGTTCGTCACGTTCCTGCTGCTCCACCTCAACGCCACCCATCGGGCCATCCGGGAAGGGCAGTTCTCCACCCGACAAGCCATCGAGAAGGACGTCCGGTGGTTTCTGTCCCGGCCCGTGCCGAAGTCCGTCTGGCTCGAAGCCCGCAAACTTTTGGAAGAAGACTTCGTGGCGTTCGTCGAGGCCAACCTCGGCGACTCTGCATGAAAAACCACCCGCGCGGGTGGTTTGGTGTTTTCAGGGAAAGAGCCCCAGCTCGCGGAGCGACTGGTGGCCGGGCTTCCCGATGACGATGTGGTCGAGCAGCTCGATCTTGAGGAGCTGACCGGCCTTGGCCAGATCGCGCGTTACCCGCGTGTCGGCGTCCGAAGGGCTAGGATCGCCCGAGGGATGGTTGTGAAGCAGGACCACGGCGGAAGCCCCACCAAGGATGGCGGCGCGGAACACCTCGCGCGGATGCACCAAGATGGTGTCCATCGTGCCGTGCGAGACGAAGTAGTGGCCGCGCACGCGGCGGCGGACATTGAGCACCAGGACCACGAGGCATTCGACCTCGGGGTTGAACTGCGGATGGGGCTCGATGTGGAGCCGCCAGTAGGCGGCGGCGTGCCGGGGCGTCTCGCAGATGGCTAGATCCATCGGGGTGGGACAATCGCGCAGGGCGACGATCTTCCATTCCTGGGGCGGCTTGAAGGTCTGCGGTTTGGGGTTGAACGAATCGGGCTGATCCATGAGGACTCTCCTCGGGCCGTGCGCCTGCTCGAACAGGTTGCTTCGGGTTGGGGACTCTCCGCCGGAAGCGTGCACGGCCCACTTTCTTTGGGGCGGCGGAGAGGTGCTGGGTGCTGCCGGAGAACGGCGGCTTCCACGGGTCATTCTACCACGCCGCCATGAGACGACGGAGCAAGGCTCAACGTTTGCGCACCGACGGTTTCGATACGTTGGCCTGAGCGGTCCGGATCAGGTCCGGCAATTCCGCCCCGACCGCGTCGGCCGCCCGCAGCATGAGTTCCATCGAAGGATTGCGGAGACCGCGCTCCATGAGGCTCAGCATGGACTCCGAGATGCCCGACTTTTTCCCGACGGCGTAGCGCGACAGCCCCTTCGCCTCCCGCGCCTCGCGCAGGAGCCGAACAGTTTCGGAGCAGACCTTCTGATGATGGCCAATGTCGGGCACCCGGGGACATTGCCGGAGGAACGACTTGACGGTTACTTGACAATGGTCAAGCATTGCTGGCCATGAAACCTCTCGGTGGCCTCTTCGGGCTGGGTGTCTTTCTCCTGGGCTTGCTCTCGTCGGCCCAGATCGCTTGGGCGCAGCCTTTCCAGGTTGGCGGAAAAGCCGATCCGTCCGAGGGAGGGACGATCACCGGTCTCGGCAGCTATCCCGATCAGACGAGCATCGTCCTGCAAATCCGTGCGAATACGGGTTGGTATGTGCGGGAGGTTTCCTTCGATGGACCGCCGTATCCCGTGGTCGACGGACGCCAGCAGCTCACGCCCGAGGAGCGATTCATCAAGTTCCGCCAACTGGAGGCCGCGTTGAAGCCCGATTTCGATCCCACAACGATCACCTCTTTCGACGCGCCGGTCACGGTGATCGGCGATTCGACCACGGAGGTCGTCTTCGCACCGCTTGCTCCCGTATTCGGCTCGCCATTGCCGGTGACGGTCGGCGCGCTCACCGGAACCTTCGTGACCCTGTCATCGGAGGTGGCGGGCCGGCGGCCCATCTCCCTTCAGTGGCGCAAGGACGGTTTGGATCTTCCCGGAGAGACCAATGCCAACCTGACCATCCCCCAACTACAGCCCTCCCAATCCGGCGCTTACAGTCTGGTCGCGAGCAACGCTTTCGGAATGACGAACTGTCTTCCGGCCCAGATCCATGTGCGTGATCTGCTCGTCCTGGCCGACGGAGAACCGGTCTTGGACGGGGTTTTGGATGTGGGGCAACAGACCCTCGTCAGTTGCCAGTCGATCCATTCCGACGCCCGGATCTTTTACACGCTCGACGGACAGACACCGGATTTCGAGGCGACCGCCTACCTGGCTCCCTTTGTCGTCACGAACAACGGTCTGTTGCGGGTGATCGCCTACTCCGCCGATTTCGCGCACTCGTCGGTTTCCGAGCCGATCCACATCGCGGTCCATCCCTTGTTCCAGCTCCATGTTTCCAGCCTGGCGGGCTCCGTCGTGCGGGAACCCGCCGGGCCTTACCGGAGCAACACGCTCGTCACGGTCGTCGCGGTTCCTGAACCAGGCTGGGTCTTCATGGGCTGGAAAGGGGTGCTGGACGGTGACAGCTCGACCAACGTGGTCGTCATGGATGGGGACAAGACCTTGTCGGCGGTGTTCGGGACACCCTTGGTTCTTGGGGCCGTCGGCGGAACGGTCTCGGCCCATCCGGCGCTGCCGCTGTATCCGTTCGGGAGCGCGGTCACGTTGCACGGGACGCCCGATCCGGGCCGGTATCTTCGGCAATGGTTTTGGGACGGCCGAACCAGCGCGACCAATTCGCTGACCTTGCCGGTGGTTTGGCCGACACCGACGGTTTCCGCCGCCTTCGCCACGCTTCCGGCGGGCCAAGCGGCGCTGACCGCGCTTCCGGACGGGGAAGGAGTCGTGCTTGGCGGGCAAAACACCTACGCGCTGGGAGCAACGGCGGAGCTTTGGGCGGTCCCGCATCCGGGGCAGGAGTTTTTGGGATGGGCCGGGGACGCGGACGGATTGGAGAACCCGTTGCGGGTGACCATGGACTCCAGCAGGGTCGTGCGCGCGCGCTTCAGCCGCCGCCCGATGCTGAGTCTCCACCTTCGGGATGATACGGTTCACCTGACGGTCGCCGGCCCGCCAGGAGCGGTTTTCCCGCTCCACTCCAGCACCAACCTCACGGACTGGAGCCTGTCCCGGTTGCTGACCAATTACGTGGACGAGGCCGTGTTCTCCGAGCCCGTGACGGATGCCCCGATCAAGGCTTACCGCATCGTCGAGCCGTAAGACCAGAGCAGCCCCATGAAAAGAGCCCCATCACGAGATGGGGCTTTGCGGTTCAATACTCCGAAGGCAAGAGCACGCAGGTGCTGGCGCGGTCGGCTTCGGTGATGATCCAGAACCGGGTGCCGTCGGTGGTGTGATAGACCGAGAACAGGCGGGAACCGTTTTCCAGAGCCAAGTCATTGGCGCGTTGATCCTTGGGAGCGCAATCGCCCCAATCGCCTTGGCTGTGGCGTTCGAGCGCCTGTGCGACTTCTGCCAAGAGCACTTGGGCCTTGATGCCCGGCGTGCAGACCAGTTTGCCCAGGGGGAACTTCGGTTCCAGGAAGAGCACCACGGTCATGTGCCACCTCCGATCAAGTCGGCGATCTCGGCGGCCGTCAGGTGTTCGGGTTGGCGACCTTCGTCGCCGAGCCGATGGATGCGGACGTAGCGATGGAAGGAAAGACGGGCGGCGATGTCGCCGCGCGCTTCGCGTCCGGCTTCGTCCTCGTCGAGGAGCACGATGAGGTGCGCCTCCGGCTTGGTGTGCTCCATGAGCAACGCCTGCTGTTCGGGCGAGAGGGAGGAACCCATGAGGGCGACCGCCCGTCGCGCGCCGTGTTGCCAGAGATGGAGGCAGTCGAAGAACCCTTCGACCAGCAACCACGGCTGGGTCTCCGTCGCGGCGATGGCCCGGTGGAGGTTGTAGAGTTCCAGCCGTTTCTTGAACCCGGTCGGGAGCTTGTATTTGGGCGTGTCGTCCGGCGGTTCGCCGGGCCAACGGCCCGCATAGGCCACGAGCTGGGCTGCGGCATTGTGGATCGGTAGGACGATGCGTCCGACCATGAGGCCGGTCGGTGCCGGGAAGAACCCGAGCCCGAACTCGGCAATGGTTTCGGAGGAAAGCCCGCGCTCCGCCAAGTAGGGATGGGTCGGATCAAGATGCTTCAGCGCGAAGCTAAGGGGTTTGTTCGGCCCGTCGGGCTCCGGCTTGCGGCTGGCCACCTTCTTCGGTGGCGGAGGTGCCGAAGCGGCACTGGCCGGTTCCACGGAACGCGGACGTTCCTCGCTGCGGTCGGGAGTGGGACTGCTCTCGCCGCCGAAGTCGGCGGGATCGAGGTCGAACCATTCGCAGACCTTGAGCGCAGCGCGGTGGATGTCGGTGTTCTCCATCTTGGCCACGAACTCCAGATGGTTGCCGCCGCACTTGCAGTCGGAGAAGCAGTTCCAGACCCCTTTGGCGAGGTTCACGCTGAACTGGCTCGGGTTGGTGCCCTGGTGGATGGGGCAGGCTCCGCGACGGGTTTCGCCCGATCCCTTGAGGGAATCGAGCAGGCCGTAGCGGCGTAGGATCTGTTCCATCGAGACGGCCGCTTTGACCGCCCGGAAATCGACGAACTTGGGTTTGGACATGGGAAGAAAGGGAAGGAGCTGCATTGCGGATCGGGCCGCCGAACGGCGGACGAACCTCCATCGCCATTCTACCATGTTCGGGAAGGCGGGGGATTGTGGTTGCGCTCAGGAGCGCTATGCTTCGGCCGGAGCTTGGGTGGCTGAACGTTTCTTCAGCGGGATTCCCCATCCCCACCTCCTTGGCGTTGGCTGCCCAAGCTTCCATCCAGCGAGTCCGGCTCGCCCTTCCCGTTGAGCCTCGGAGCCGTCAGCGGATCAAGGTGGGCACGGAACGAGGCGCAGTTGGCGCTCCGCTTTTGCAGGCGTAACCTAACCTCGATGTTCTGTCTAACAATAGCATGTTATCGACAAACGATAAATTATGGCGAATCCTGCCAGCATGAAACGAAGCTCAACCCTGTTTCTTCAAACGGTGCTCGTGCTCATCGGTGTTGGTGTATTGACCTTCCTGCTGTGGTTCCCGCAGGTCGAAGGCAGAAACGCGCACGCCACCCCTTTTGAAATCTACTTCAAAGACCCGTTCCTGGCGTATGTGTATGTCGGCTCGGTCTTCTTCTTCG
>CAMLMI010000319.1 GCA_946480965.1 uncultured Verrucomicrobiales bacterium
TGGCGCGGAGTTCATCCCGCAACTGGAGGAAGGAGCCATCGTGCTCCAGATGATCCGCAGCGGCAGCGCGGGCCTCGGTGCTTCGCTGGAACTCCAGAAGCAAAGCGAAAGCATCCTGTTGAAGGAGTTTCCCGAGATCCGCGAAGCCTATTCCCGGATTGGCACGGCGGAGATCGCCCTCGATCCGATGGGGCCGAACACGGCCGACACGTTCTTCCTGCTGCATCCCCGTGAGCGCTGGCGTGAAATCAACGGTCGTCGCGTCACCCGGCCCGAGCTGGCGCAACTGATGGAGGAAACGTTGGTCCCGCGTGTTCCCGGTCAGAACTACGAGCGTAGCCAGCCGATCCAGCTTCGCTTCAACGAAATCATGGCGGGCGCGCGGGCCGACCTCGTGTGCAAGGTCTTCGGCGACGACTACGAAACCATCGAGCGCCTGGCGGGCGAAGTGCGCGAGGTGTTGCTCAAGATTCCCGGCAACGGCGATCCGCCGCTCGAAGGCGCAGGCCGAACGCCGATGCTGGAGATCACGCCCGACCGCTACGCGCTGCGCCGCTACGCGCTGCACGCCGACGACGTGAACCGCGTGGTCGAGACCGCGCTGGGCGGGGCGGAAGTCGGCACGATGATCGAAGGCAACCGGCGTTTCCCCATTGTGGTGCGCGTGGCCGAATCGCTGCGCGAAGACCCCAATGCCATGAAACGCCTGCCGGTCGGCACCGACAACGGCGGACTGCTCACGCTCGGCCAGGTGGCCACCATCACGAACGTCATGGCCGTGACCACCATTGCCCGCGAAAACGCCCAGCGCCGCATCGCCATCCTCATCAATGTCGAGGACCGTGATACCGGTGGATTTGTCGAAGAAGCCACGCGCGCCATCCGCGAGAAGGTCAGTTTCCCGGCGGGCTACTACTTCGAGTTCGGCGGCCAGCTTGAAAACTATTTGGAGGCCAAACGACGGCTGACCATCGTGGTGCCGCTGGCGCTGGCCATCATCTTCGTGCTGATCTACCTCAGCTTCGGCTCGCTCCGGCAGGCCGCGCTGATCTATGTCTGCGTGCCGCTGGCGGTGACCGGCGGCGTGTTCGCGCTCGCGCTGCGCGGGATGCCCTTCACCATCAGCGCGGGCGTGGGTTTCATCGCCCTGAGCGGCATCGCCGTGCTGAACGGCATCATGCTCATCAGCTACATCAACCAGTTGCGCGCCGGAGGGAAGAACCTGCGCGACGCCGTGGTGGAAGGCACGCTGACCCGCCTGCGCCCGAAGCTCATGACCGCGCTCGTGGCGAGTCTCGGCTTCGTCCCTATGGCCATCGCCACCGGGGCGGGCGCGGAGGTCCAGCGCCCGCTGGCCACCGTCGTCATCGGCGGCATCATCACCTCGACTTTCCTCACGCTGCTCGTGTTGCCCGTGCTCTACGAGTGGATCGAGCGAAAACAAAAACCGGTGGACAGAGATTCAGAGGAGCCGTCTTCGGATGAAGACGGCACCGCTCCGGAAACCCTGTCCGCGACACATCCCTGACGAACATCATGAAGACTACATTACGCATCCTCACCTTAGCCGCCGCCCTGTGCGCCGGCCTTGCCACCGCCACCGCTGCCGAGTCGAAAGTCGAAGGCGGCCCGAAAGGCGGGCGCATCCTCGAAAAGACCAGCCCCAAGGCCGAGTTCTTTGTCGAGAAGGACCACTCCGTCACCATCGCCTTCTACGACGAGAAGCTGAAACTCGTCGCTGTCGCCGACCAGAACGTGACCGTCATCGCCGACGTGAAGGGCAAGAAGACCTCGCTGGAGTTCGAGAAGAAGGGTGACACCCTCGTCAGCAAGACCAAGCTGCCGGAAGGCGACGGCTACAACCTCGTCGTGCAGTTCAAGCAGACGACCGAAGCCAAGCCGCAGAACTTCCGCTTCAAACTGGAGACCCATACCTGCGCAGGGTGCCAGCGAGCGGAGTATTCATGCACATGCGACGAATGATGCCGCCGCTCCTGGCCACTCCGGTGGAGGGAAGCCTGCGGCAATGTCGGGCGAACCAGGTGGCCGGAGACCAACGCGTCGCGACGCATCAGCTGCGCCATGCCGGCGGAGATTATCGGCTGCTGCGGAACGACTGCGGCCGGGGGCTGACGGAAGCGCAAAGCGGCTGCACCGAACAGAATGGACAACGACGAGCCGAGCGGAGGGAGCGTTGGTCGTGGGGCGTTCTCACACCGCCGGTCTGGCGGGACACGGGCTGGTGTTGGTCTCCTTGATTTGGTTCCCTGCCGCCTCGCATGAGCACGCCATCGAGCCGTTCGGCCCAGGACTATGTCGCGGAGAAGTCCGACGTGGAGCTGCGGCGGATGCTGCGGACACGCGGGACCAAGAAACGCCGTCGCGGAAAGGTGTCGTTCAATCCCTGGGAAAAATGGGAGCTGGCCCTCCTGGGCAAACAGCCGGACAGCGCGGTGGCGCGGAAGATCGGCCGGAGCTTGGAAGCCGTGTCGCGGATGCGGAAGGTCCAAGGCATCCCGGCATTGCGCGCCCGTCCGAAGTGGACGGCGCGGGAGGATGCGTTGTTGGGAAAGTTCCCCGACCGGGAGACCGCCCGGCGATTGGGCCGGGCCTATGGATCGGTGCGGGTGCGAAGGCTGGCGCTGGGCATCGCTGCCAAACCGGAGCCGTCCACCGTGGAGCGGTCGTGGAAGAGGAAAGAGTTGGCTCTCTTCGGTAAGGAGACCGACCGAGAAATCGCCTTGAAGACCGGCCGCTCACTCCGGGGCGTGACCAAGAAGCGCCTCGCTCTGGGCGTGGCTCCGGTTCCGGCGCACCGGCCCTGGACGAAGAAGGAGACCGCGCTCTTGGGCACAATGTCGGACCGGGAAGTGGCCCGACGAACCGGACGCCACTACAAGGCGGTCCACTGGCGGCGCAAGTCGCTCGACATCCCCAACACGGCGGGCATCCTGCGCGACTGGAGTCCCGAGGAGGACAAGCTGCTCGGCACCCTGCCGGACCGGGAGCTGGCGCGGAAACTCGGACGCACCTACGACAGCGTGTCCCTCCGGCGGCATCGCCTCGGAATCCCTGTCAACAATCCCGCCTATCGGAACTGGAGCCCCGCCGAGGACCGGCTTTTGGGCCGGATGACCGACACCGATCTGGCGAAGAAATTGGGGCGGACGCGGCTGTCCGTGCAGCATCGGCGGACGAAGCTCGGCATCGAGGGGAAACCGGAGCAACGCCCGTGGACCGCCGAGGAGGATGCCCTGGCGGGCACGCTGCCGGATGCGACGCTGGCGCGCCGGCTGCGTCGCACCGTCGTGGCGGTCAAGGGCCGCCGCCAAAAGCTGGGCCGACCGCCGTTCGAGGCCCTGCGACGCCCGTGGGGTGAGAACGAAAACACGCTCCTGGGCACGGTGCCGGACGCGGAGGCCGCCCGGCGGTTGGGCCGTTCGGTGTCGTCGGTCATCAACCAACGCCACCGGCTCAACCGCCCGGCCTCCGACCACACCGACCGTCGCTGGACGAACGAGGAGAGCGCGCTTCTCGGGACCATGCCGGATGCCGAACTGGCCGTCCGTCTGGGACGAAGCCTCTTCAGCGTGCGGGGCCGCCGCCACTATCGGAAAATCGAGGCATGGGCCGGTCGCTGAAGGGCACCATGTGGCGTCTTCCATGCACTTCCTTGGCGACAGTTGCGTGGTGCCCTCCCGGTGCGGGGACGGGCGAGGCGACCTGAGATGATCCGACACCATCGTGGGGCGTTGAATGTCGCCTGTTTCAGGAATCGTCTCGTGGCCGAAGTCTGGGCTTCCCCGCGTGCATCACCCGCAGCGTGAACCCGCGTCCGTTCTCGAAGGGTTCCACCTTGGCCGTCACTTCCAACACCGGGTAGCGCACGGTGGCCAGCGCGTAGCTGCGATAGGTTTGGGCGAAGAGTTCGGTTTCGACGATGCCGGTCCAGTCGGCCAGCGACAGGAATTTCATCGGCTCACCCGTGACTTGGTGATGCGTCCGCTGCTCCACCACCAGCCCGCAGGCAACCACCTCCTGACCGACGAATTCATGGAGCCGGTTCACCGGGCAATATGATTCCCAAGCGATGTCCGGGAAGAGATCGAGCGGATGCCCGTCCGCCACGAAGCCGAGCAGGTCTGTTTCCCATTCGAGTCGTTCCTTGCGCGTGGGTTCCCGTAGCGGCACTTCCGGCAGCCGCTCCAGTCCCGCAGGCGGCAGCAGCCATGCCTGCCCCGGTTCGGCGGTGCCGCCGTAGGTGCGGAGAAGATGCTGGGCCTGCCAGAACTGCCGCGTCCGCGTGTCGCCGAACTCGTCGAAACCGCCGACGCGGATCATCGCCTCCAGTTCTTCCGACGACGGCAGCACTCGATGGAAGAAGTCCGACAGCGAGACGAAGGCTCCCCGTTGCCGGGCTTGCGGGATGGCCTCCGTCGTTCGCGTCGTCAGTCCCTTGGTGCGGGTGAGCGGCACCCGGATGAACGCCCCGTGGGGCGTGAAGGCCGGTCCCGGTTCGTTGACCGAAGGCGGGAGCATCTTCAGTCCGAGCCGATGGCATTCGAGGACATAGACCAGCGGATGATAGAACCCTTTCCCGTTCGTCAGCACGCCCGCCATGAACTCGGCGGGGTGATACCGCTTCAGCCACGCCGCCTGATACGCTTCCACGCCGTAGGCGGTGCTGTGCGCCTTGTTGAAGGCGTAGCCGCTGAAGCCCGTCACCAGCTCCCAGACTTCGGCAATCTTGGCGTCGTCGTGTCCGCGAGCCTTGGCCGACGCCGCGAACTCCTTGCCGATTTCGGCGACAACCTCCCGCTTTTGTTTGACCAAGGCCCGCCGCAGAACGTCGGCACGGCCCGGAGGCAGTCCGGCGAAGGCTTCCGAGATTTGCAGAATGTGCTCCTCATAGACCACCAGTCCAAACGTGCTCCGCAGACAGGCTTCAAGGCAGGGGTGCGGATACGTGATCGGCTCCATGCCTTGATAACGACGGGTGAAGGAGAGTTTCTTGGATTCGTTGGCCGCGCCGGGACGGATGACGGAGACGATGGCCACCAGCCCGTCGATCTCGCGCACGTTGGTCATGCGGCACAGCGAGATCATGGCGGGTGATTCTATGTGATGCACCGCCCGCGCTCCGCCCGCCGCGATCATCGCCCAGATTTCCGGGTCGTCCCACGGTTCCAGCGCGTTGAAATCCACGTCGATTCCCCGTTGGGCGAGCCAAGCCTTGGCGTCGCGCATGACGGCCAGTCCGCCTTGGGCCAGCACGTCGATTTTGATGAGGCCGATGTCCTCCACGCCGTCCATGTCGTAGTGCGTCGTCGGAAGACCCTTGTTGGAGATGAACGCCGGCGTCAGCTCGTGCATGGGCTGGCAGGACAGGACCACGCCGCAGGGGTGCATCTTGGGATGCCGGGGAAAGCCGTCGAGAAAGGCCGCCATCTCCACGGCCGTCCGGTAAGGCTCTTCGTCGAGCGGCAGCGAGCGGGTTTCCGGGTTCGCCCGCAATAATTCGACCAGTCGAGTTCCGCCCGTCGGCGCTGATCCGTCCGGCACCCAACCGCCGCCGAAGCCCCACGGGAAATGCTCCGTGAACTTCCGCACGTCCCGCTCCGCGACGCCGAGCACCTTGAGATCGCCGAGGATGACTTCGCCATTCGGCAG
>CAMLMI010000320.1 GCA_946480965.1 uncultured Verrucomicrobiales bacterium
CCGCGCCGCATGGCGACGTCCCACCGTGCTTCTCGGGTGCGACGGGCTGTTGACCGCCGTCACCTGGCAGGTGCGCGGCGGCTCCGGCTGCACTTGCCTGTATCCTTTCCTCTACGGGCAAAAGGGCCACGAAATCTTTCGCGGCCCCGTGCCCGTCCCCATGAAGAAATGGCGGCAACCCACGCCCGGCGTCTGGAAGAGCGAGATCAAGGAAGCCGAGATCGACGTGATCCCCTTGGTCGAGGACTACAAGCGCGATTGGAAGGCCGGCTGGTGCACCTACAGCGGCTTCTTCAACCGCCATCCCGAGATCGAGTTCCTCGCCAGCGGCATCAACGACAAGACGCCCACCGCCGCCGCGCTGTGGCGACAGGGCAACCTTTTCCACTTCGGCTTCGAGCAGTCGCCCGCCGAGATGAACGAAACCGGCCAGGCGCTGCTGCTCAACGCCATCGCCTACATCAGCCGCTTCGCCGACGACCAGCCCATCGCCGTCACGCCGTCGGTCTTCGTCTCTCCGGAGCACTACCGACGCGATCAAGTGAAGGCCCGGACCGAGGGGAAATACGGCGGCATCTCCGGCTTGGCTCCCATTCTGAGCCCCGAAACCTTCCGCCAAGTGGAGAAGGCGACCGAGGACGAGGCCAAAGCCTGGTGGCAGAGCACCGGACAATTCCTCTGTCCCAATGCCGAAGGCCGACTGGAGCCCGATCTCGACTTGGTCGCGCTGGGCGAACCCTTCGACACCCCGGCCTTCTTCACCAAAGCCATCGCGGCGTTGAAGCAAGGCGGTGAACCCGCCGCCCGCGCCTCACGTCTCTTGGCCCGCTACGCGCCCGAAGGCCCCAAAGATGGCGACGCCTCCGCGTGGCAACGCTGGCACGAAGAGAACACACCCTATCTGTCCGCCATGGAGATCGGCGCCTACCGTTGGTATGTGGACCCGCTGGCCAAACAGCGCGGCATCCCCACCGCCGACCTTCGCGGGTCTAAACGGGCAACACCGTAGTCCAGCCCCTCCTCTTCGTCCTCGTCTTCCTCTTCCTCCTCGTTCCGCGCTTCAAAACGGAGATCCGAGGACGAGGACGAGGAGGAAGACGAAGAGAAGGAGAAAGGCCCCCGCTCGACTCTGTTTCCCTCAGCCCACAAACGGCACTGGCACGATCACCGCCGCCGTCTCGTTTCCACCCGAACGCAGGGTCAGCACCGTTCCTGGTTGGTTGCATTCCTTGCGCACGTAGCCGAGCGCGAGGTTGGCCTTCAACGCGGGCGAAGCCACGGCGCTGGTGATGTAGCCCACGTCCTTGCCGTCCTTGACCAGCTTGTCGCCCTTCACCGGCAAGACGGCGAGGTCGTCGGCCAGCCGGAGCCCGCGCAACGCCTTGGCCACCTGGCCGTAGGTGCGGATGCGGGCGATGACTTCCTGGCCGATGTAGCAACCCTTGTTGTAGCTGACGGCCTTGCCTTCCAAGCCCGCTTCCGGCGGCAGATTGGTTTCGTCCATGTCCACGCCGAAGCGCGGAATGCCCGCCTCGATACGGACGGTGTCGAAGGCCCGCCAACCGGCCACGCCGCCGCCGACCGCACGGCACGCCGCCACCAGCTTGTCGGCCACCGCGCCCAAGGCCGCCGTCGGCACGTAGAGATCGAAACCCGCCGATCCCAGCCGCGCGTGGCGCACGAAGTAAATTTCGCCCAACGTTTCATCGGCTTGTTTCACCAAGCTCAACGGTGCGTCCGGCAAGGCGGTGCCCGGAGCCACCGTTTGAAGCACCTCGACGCTCTTCGGCCCCTGCACGCTCAACAGGCCGTAGTGCGGCGCGACGTCCACGACCTGGACGTCGTCGGCGATGATGTATTTGTCGAGACGCTGGACCAGCTCCTCGGTGAGGCCGGGCTCGAAGTCGAGCAGCAGCTCGTTTTCCAGCCGGAGGATGTTCAAGTCCGCCTGCATCTTCCCCTTCCCGGAGATGATCGCGGCGTAGCAGCCTTGGCCGACGGCGAGCTTGTTCACGTCGTTCGTGACCTGGCCGTGGAGGAAGCGCTGCCGATCCTCGCCCAACAGGCAGATCCGTCCGCGCGCGCTCAGATCGATGACGGCGGCGGCTTGGCGCAGCGCGTGGTATTCGGCCAGCCAATCGGCGTATTCACCGACGGTTTCTTGCCCGTTCAGTTCGATGAAACGGGCGTCCAGAGCGGCGTGGAGTTCGTGCAACGGCAGCAGCGACATGGCGCGAGCTTGGTGCAGCCTCGGCGACGGAACAAGACCGAGAGGGGCGAAGGTATCCTTGATGGACCTGCCCAAGATTGATGGAAATCCAAGGAGCTGATGTGCCTAGGATGGCAGATCTTTTTTGCCAACCACGCCGGCAATGCACGCCGAGCGCAATGCCGGGCCGGCCTTCCTTGTGGTTGTGCGGAGCGCACGGCACCTCAAACAAAGGAGTCGAACCCGCCCTCGCCCAGCACGATATTGAGCTTCGCACAGAACAGATGACTGGAGTTTCCTAAGCTCCGCCGCCGTCACAAACAGCTCCCGCTCCTTTATTTCTCAGTCCCGCAGCCAACAGCCCATAGGAACCGCCGCGTTTTGAAGCATTTTACTAGAGAAGTGGGTGCGGTGGGAATGGTCGGGGCGGTGAGA
This sequence comes from uncultured Verrucomicrobiales bacterium, assembly GCA_946480965.1. Next base: position 2,645 of record CAMLMI010000320.1, read on the forward strand.
TTTGAACTCACGACCTCTTGCACCCGAACGCCGGAATTCTTGGATTTCCGGGGTAACTTGAAAAAGCGAGGCGGATTGTTGCCAACATTTGTTGGCAACGGGCTGCCTCCCCTGCCCTAAAAGTTGTTCACATGGACAGGCATTGTCCGCAGGTCCGTGAGAGGTTGCGCGGATGGAGCGACGTGTCGTCCTTGAACCTGAGTTGGAAGAGATCACTTGTGGGCTTTCTCACGAGCAGCAGCTTTTGATGGCAAACCGCTTTTTCCGCTGGTCGAAACAGATTTACCGCCGCCTTTCAATTGAGTGGCCAGACGCTCCGCTGCGAGCAAAGCCGCGCCCTCGGCCTGCGCCGCCGAAGCCCCGTCCATCCGCTCCTCAATCCGCACGTTGAAAATCCGCCCCCGGCGGACGGCGTCCTCCAGCAACTGGCGGACGTAGGCGGAGCGGGTCAACCCGCTGGCCTCCGCGAGTCTTTCGATCTCGCGCGCCATCGGCTTCTTCACGGTGGAGGAGACGTTCTCCGAGTCGGCTGGGTTGGCCATGCGTCCCAAAACGGCACAGAATAGAAAAACCTGCAATTCTATATTGCGTCCGCTAGTTTACGCTAGTAACGATCTCGCAGTGACCAAGAGCGTTCAAATCGACCGGAAGGTGCAGGTCCGGTTCGCCAAAATCTGCAAACGGGAGGGGATCAAAATCGGACGCCAGACCGAAAGGCTCATGGCCCTTTGGTGCGACCAGATGGAGTCCGCCAAGGCCCCCGCCAAACCTTCGAGGGACTGACCCATGACCTCCCCCGACACTCTCCCGCCGGACTACATCACCCCGACGGAGTTTTGCCAGCGGCTGCGGGTTTCGCGGCGTTGGTTCGACCGGAACGCCGAGGCCGTTCCGGGCGTGGTGCGCCTCTCGCGCAAGGTGGTCCGCATCCACCTGCCGACGTTCACCGCGCAACAGGAGAAGCCTCTTTTCAGGAAAGGACGAAAGAAATGACCAAGGAACAAAACGACACCATCCATGCGGCCACCCGCCGGGCGGTCGACGCCCTCGCCGAGCTGCACGAGCTGACCGCCTCCGTGCCGGGAGTCTCGGACCTGTCCCGCCAGATCGGGGAGCTGACCGTGTTCGGCCGCAAAGCCGGGCGCGGCGAGTTGAAGACCTTCGCCGAACTCTCGGCGGAACGGGAGGTGGCCAAGTGATCCTCCCCGTCACCGATACCGAACCGCATGTGACGACGATCTCCGTCGTCGCGGCCGAACTGCCGACGGGCGACTCGGTCTGGACCGCCACCGAAGAGGCCACGGGCCGCAAGGTCGCGAGCCTCATTTCGGCCCATTCCGCTGTCTGGCACATGGGGCGAAAGGTGGCGGGGCTCCATCGCCGCATCGTCGAACAGTGCATCATCGCCGAAGCGCCCAACTTCAAAACCTATCGCGTGAGGGTTGAATGAGCACCACCACCGACACGGACGAACTCTGGCACGCGGCCCGCGACTGCGGGCGCGAAGTCATCACCGCCGGTTCGATGGCCGAATGGCCGTTGCCCTACCGGCTGGCCGTGCTCGAAACCGCGCACGAAGACCTTGGCCGGGTGATCGGAGGACTCAAGGAGGCCGGAGAATGAGCCGGCCCAAGATCCGCACGGCGCACGCCGTCGCCGAAGTGGACGGAGTGAAGTTCCGCTTCGAGCTGCGGGCCAACGCCGACCTCGTCATCCGTCGCGACCGGAAACGGCGCGGCATGACCTACACGGCCGCAGAGCTGGTCCGCATGAGCGAACGCCACCGCGAAGGCTCGCTTCGGCTCTGACGCTTCTCCGCCTGCCATGAACGAGAAGCGCGACGCCTTCGCCAAGGTCATTTGGCGCTGGCTCCTGGAGGACGGCCCTTCCACCGCCGGGGAGCTGGCCCGACGCCACACCACGCCCAAGCTCGGCCTGCCCCGCGACGTGGCCGGCATCCGTCCCCGGTTGACGGAGCTGGCCGCTCGCGGGCAGGTCCGCGACACCGGGGAAAAGCGCCACGGCGGGCGGCGTGGTCCCCGCGAGACCGTTTGGGCCGTTGTGCTGCCGTCGCCGTCGGTCGTGGAGGACTACGGGCTGAAATGAAGGACGACCGCCTTTTCAAGCTGCGGTTGCGGGCGGAGCGGGACCAACGACTGGCCAATGCCAGCCTGATGATCCTTTGCCGGATCATCTCCGAGCGGTCCAAGAAGCCTCTGGAGATCGACGACGAATTTCCTCTGCCGTGGTCCAAGGTGGCCCAGTGGACGGGCCGGAGCCGCCGGCAGGCGTCGCTCTGGATCTCCCATCTGGAAACATGCGGCTACCTCAAGGCGGGGACGCTGCGGGGCTGTCCGCCCACTCGGCGTTATTTTTTGGTGCTCAATTGCGTGGAAAACCGCGCAATTGAACGGGCGGAAAAGGGGGCAATTGATTGCGCGGGAAACCACGCAACCAAGTGCGCGGAAAAGGGGGCACACCTAATATCTAGTTCCCTTCGGGAAGAGTATTTAATGGAGGGGACTCCGTCCCCGAGTCAGGAGGGGGAAGATCCAGCGGCTTCGCCGGGGCAGGAAACGGGCTTCATGGAGCCGGAGGAGGCGAAAGCGGGTCTGGCATCCCTGCGAGCGGCTCTGGCCGCAACGGAAGGGTTTTGATGGGCTCGCCATGCGAGCGAGGAAAGGTCGGTTTAACGCTTGGAGAAGTCACTCCCGTCGTGTGACTCGAAAATCTCCTTCAAAGTGTCAGCCGAAGTGACCGGAGAAAGTCCCCCAGATCTCGGCCACCAACAAATGCGAAAAGGCGGTCCACAATATCGCGAGCGTCTTGCAATCTCCTCTAGGACATTGCCCCACGTCAGATAAACGCTTCTAAAATTTTTGAGGCGAATCCCCTCAGGAATTTTTAGATCGGGAGCGTCCTCTTGGAGCGGCGGAAACAGCCGAATCAAATCTTGGGCGTCCTCAAAAATCTTT
>CAMLMI010000321.1 GCA_946480965.1 uncultured Verrucomicrobiales bacterium
ATGTTGGCGACCATCTGGGCGGGAGGGACGGTGATGAGTGAGACGTCCTTGTCGGGGTTGATGCCGCCGGCGCCGAGGTAGTAGCGCATCCACATGGCGTGGGTGCCGGGCGGGAAGGTCATGGCGAAGGTGAGCGGTTCGCCGAGGGACTTGGCCTTGTCCACGAAGGGCTTGATGGCCTTGGGATCGGCACCGACCTTGCCGTTCCATTCGGACTTCAGCGTGATGGCCTGACCGTTGCGGTTGACCAGCCAGGGAATGACCATCGGCTTCTTGGGCGAGCCCAGCAGGCCCATGGTGGAGGCGATGGGCATGCCGATGAGCATGTGCGTCATCTGGTTGTCGCCGGAGGAGAGCGAGTCGCGGATGGCCGCCCAGTTCGCGCCCTTGGCGATGGTGACTTCGACGCCGTATTTCTTGAAAAAGCCCTTCTCCGCGCCGACGACGAACGGCGAGCAGTCGGTCAGGGCGATGATGCCGCAACGGAGCTTGGCGGTCTCGGGCGCGTCGCTGGCATAGACGCTGCCGACCCAGCCGCGCGGCAGCCCGCCGAAGAGGGCGGCGGCCCCGGCGGCGACGGCGCTGCGGCCGAGGAAGGCGCGGCGGTTAAGCAGGGAAGTTTTGGACGAGGGATGGGGTTGTTTCATGGGGATTGGTGACGAGTTCGCTGGCGGCAAGGTGGAGGTCGTGGCGGAAAACCTGGTGGAGGATGGAAGAGAAGGAGCTGCCGGGAACGGCGCCGGGGAGGCAGTTGCGCAGCACCCAGGAACCGCTCTCGGGCGTCGGGGCGTTGCAGTCGCCGCCGTGGAAGACGGTGAACGGCCCGGCGGCGGCGGGGCGGTCGTGGCCGGGATCGAAGCGCGTCCCGAAGCTGCGGCGGACGAGTTCGGCGGGCGCGTTGACATAGCGCCGGTGGGAGAGGAGGGCGGCGATCTCGTCGTGGTTCGCGGGATCGGCGCAGTAGCGGCAGGCGGCGAGCACGGCGGCCACGAGCCGGAGATGGTTGTCGGGCTGTTCTTCGGCGAAGGCGCGCCGGACCATCAGAACCTTCTCGGGATGTTCCGGCGCGAGCTGCGCGCTGGTGGCCGGGCACCAGCCGTCGCGCGATTGCACGACGACGGAGTTCCACGGTTCACCGGCGCAGAACCCGGCGAGATGGCCGGCCTTGAGATTGGCGGGCATCTGCGGAGGCGGCGCGACGACGAAACGCACGTCGCGGTCCGGCACGAGATCGCCGAGGCGCAGCCACTTCTCCAGGAGGAAGCGGTGGGAGGAGACGGGAAAGACGATGCCGAAGGTGAGCGGTTCGCGGCGGCGTTCGCTGCAGAACCATTCGCCGAGCGTGACGGCGTCGCGCACACCGGCGTTCCAGAGATCGTTGGAGAGCGTGATGGCGTTGCCCTGGAGATTCAGCACCAGCGCGGTGATGCAGGGCGTGGCCACGCAGCCGAGGCCGAGCGTGCAGGCGAAGGGCAGGCCCGCGAGCGCGTGTGCGGCGTCGAGATCCCCGTGGATGAGGCGGTCGCGCACCGTGGCCCAGCCGATCTCGCGCACGAGCTCGACCTCCAATTCCTGCGCCGCGAAGAAGCCGCGCTCCTGCGCGACGACGAGCGGGGCGCAGTCGCAGAGCGGAACGAAGCCGAGGCGCAGCCGCCGGTTGCGGTGGGCGGGGCGGGTGCTTCTCGGTTGCGCTGCGTCGATTTGTCCAGTCAAGGCCATCGACGGAGTGCTTTAGCTTCGCCGATGCCAGATCGTCCGCTGGGACCGATTCGTGCTGCCGATCAGGCTCATCGAATGAATGAACCGGATTCATGGGTCAACGAGCCGCTCGACAGCAGGCAGCTCCTGGCGTTTCTCCACCTCGCAAAAACGGGCAGTTTCACTCTGGCCGCGCGGGAGTTGAACCTCTCGCAGTCCGCCGTCAGCCACTCGATCCGTGCGTTGGAGGAGTCGGTGGGCTGTCGTGTTTTTGACAGGCTGACGAAAAAAGTGGTGCTCACCCAGGCGGGCGAGCAGCTCTTTCATCACGCCGAAAAAATCTTCCGCGAAATGGCGGCGGCAAAGACCTCGCTGGCGCATCTGGGCAAATGGGGCAAGGGCCGCCTGCGCATCGGCGCCACGCCCACGGCCTGCCAATACATCCTCCCGGCGGTGCTGCGGGAATTCAAAGAGTCGTTCCCCGACTACCAGATCGCGATCGAGCCCGGAGACACGCCCGATGCGTTGGCCGCCTTGCGCGAGAGCCGCATCGACCTCGCGCTGGCGCTGGAGCCGAGGCGCGAGGACAGCGTGGAGTTCATCCCCATCTTCAAGGACGACTTGGCCTTCATCCTGCCGCCGCTGCACCCGTGGGCGCAGGCGCGGAAAGTGGACCGCACCGAAGTGGCGAAGCAGAACTACGTGCTCTACAACCGCAACAGCCAGACCTTCCGCCTGCTCGACGAATACTTCCGCGAGGAGCGCGTGGTGCTGCACACGTTCATCGAGCTGGGCAGCATGGAGGCGATCAAGGAACTGGTGAAGCTGGGGCTCGGCGTGAGCATCCTCGCGCCGTGGATCTGCGAGGACGAGATCGCCGACGGATCACTGGTGGCGCTCGCGCTGGGCCGTCGCAAGCTCGTGCGGAGCTGGGGCGTGATGCACTGGAAGGGACGGCGGCTGACCTTGGCGGAGGAAACCTTCGTGGGCCTGTGCCGCTCCGTCTCGGAGAACCTGCTGCAACGGACGGGGAATCTTTGATGGTTGCTCCCGGTCGGGGATCGGGCCTACAGACTGCCTGATCCGAAAGACAAAGGCCCGAGGAACTCGTTCCTCGGGCCTTGTGTTGTTGAACTACTTGATCAGCCGACGAACCGCTTGAGGGCGGTGGTCGAGTTGTGGCCGCCGAAGCCGAAGGAGTTGTTCAGGATCGCGTCCACCTTCAGCTCGCGCGCCGTGTGCGGCACGTAGTCGAGATCGCACTCGGCGTCGGGGTTGTCGAGATTGAGGGTCGGAGGGACGACGCCGGTTTCGAGGGCCTTGCAGCAGAAGGCGAGTTCCACCGCGCCGGCCGCGCCGAGCATGTGGCCGGTCGCGCCCTTGGTGGAGCTGACCGCGAGCTTGCGGGCATGGTCGCCGAAGACGGTTTTGATCGCCTTGGTCTCGCAGACGTCGCCGACGGAGGTGGAGGTGCCGTGGGCATTGATGTAGCCGACCTGCTCGGGGTTCAGGCCGCCGGAGCGGAGCGCCATCCTCATGCAACGGGCCGCGCCCTCGCCGTTCTCGGCGGGGGAGGTCATGTGGTAGGCGTCGGCCGTGTTGCCGTAGCCGGCCAGCTCCGCGTAGATGCGCGCGCCTCGCTTCTTGGCGTGTTCCAGCTCTTCCAGCACGACGACGCCCGCGCCTTCGCCCATGACGAAGCCGTCGCGGTCCTTGTCGAAGGGACGGGAGGAGCGCTTCGGGTCGTCGTTGCGCGTGCTCATGGCGCGCATGGCACAGAAGCCGCCGATGCCCATCGGGACGATGGTGGCCTCGGTGCCGCCGGCGAACATCACGTCGGCGTCGCCCATCTTGATCGTGCGCCAGGCTTCGCCGATGGCGTGGTTGGCCGTGGCGCAGGCGGAGCAGGTGGCGAGGTTCGGGCCGCGCAGGTTGTAGAACATCGAGAACAGGCCGGAAGCCATGTTCAGGATGAGCATCGGGATCATGAAGGGCGACAAGCGGCCGGGGCCTTTGGCGAGGAGGATCTTGTGCTGTTCCTCCGTGGTGTAGAGGCCGCCGATGCCGGAGCCGAGGAAGCAGCCGACGGCGTCCAGATTGACGCGGTTGAGATCGAGGCCGGAGTCCTGGAGCGCCTTCCAACCGGCGTAGATGCCGGCCTGGCTGTAGCGGTCGGCGCGGCGGGCGTCCTTGGGCGAGGGGAAGGCCGGCACCGGGTCCCAATCCCGGATCTCCGCCGCGATCTGGGTGGCGAAGGGGGCGGCGTCGAACAGGGAGATGCGGTCGATGCCGCACTGGCCCGCGACGATGTTGCGCCACATGGTCTCGATGTCGTGGCCGAGGGAGCCGACGACGCCGAGGCCCGTGACCACGACTCTGCGTTCGGAAGGGGATGCCATAAAATCAAAAGGGGCAGCCGGGCCGTTCGACCTTGCTGCCCCGGAAAGGAGTCGTTGCGGTTACTTCTGGAGCTCTTCGACGTATTTGATGACGTCGCCGACGCTCTGGAGCTTTTCCGCCTGCTCGTCCGGGATCTCGGTCCCGAACTCTTCCTCGAGGGCCATCACGAGTTCGACCGTGTCCAAGGAATCCGCGCCGAGGTCCTCGATGAACTTGGCCTCAGGCGTGACCTGATCCGCGTTCACGCCGAGCTGCTCGACGATGATGTCCTTGACCCTCTGTTCAATGCTCTTTTCAGCCATAAGATGGGTGCGTCTTTAGGCGACGGGTGGGGGAGCGTCAAGCCACATTCCGGGAAGGGAAGGGCAGGAACGATCACGCGTCGATACCACCCATCCGGTATCCGGCATCCGGGATCTGCCGATGATTCCCGATGCCGGATTCCCGATGCCGGATGAAGCCGACTGCCGCCCGCTCACATCACCATGCCGCCATCCACCGTCAGCACCTGGCCGGTCACATAACGGCCGGCGGGCGAAGCGAGGTAGAGCGCGGCGGCGGCGATGTCGTCCGCGGTGCCGAAGCAGTTCAACGGGATCTGCTTCAAGAGCGCTTCGCGCATCTCGGGCTTCAATTCGGAGGTCATGTCCGTCTCGATGAAGCCGGGGGCGATGGCGTTGCAGGTGATGCCGCGCGAGGCGAGCTCGCGGGCGACGGACTTGGTGAAACCGATCAATCCGGCCTTGCTGGCGGCGTAGTTGCACTGGCCCGCGTTGCCCATGAGGCCGATGACCGAGGCGAGGTTGATGATGCGGCCGGCGCGCTGCTTCATCATGGCGCGGGTGAAAGCCTTGGTGAACGAGAAGGCACCGCGCAGGTTGGTGTTCAGCACCGCGTCCCAATCCGCCTCGCTCATGCGCATGAGCAGGCCGTCCTTGGTGACGCCGGCGTTGTTCACGAGGATGTCGGCGCGGTTGCCGGTCTCGGCCAGGATCTTCTCGGCGGCGGCGGCCACGGCGGCGGGATCGGAGACATCGACCGCGAAGGCCCAGGCCTTCCGTCCCAAGGCGCGGATCTCGGCGGCGACCTTCTCGGAATTCTCGGCGGTGCGGGAGACACAGACGACGTCCGCGCCCTCGGCGGCGAACTTCAGGGCGATGGCGCGTCCGATGCCGCGACCGGCTCCGGTGACGACGGCGACTTGATTGGCAAGTTGTGACATAGGCCGGGAAATCATCCCGAAGACGCGGAGGGTTTCCAGACTTTGCTTTGTTCAGGCCGGGACGTGACACCGGCGAAGGGATTTGGAACCGTCCCGGTCATGACGGAGGTGGAGAAATACAAGCGGCAGTGGTTCTGGCGACGGTGGCGACAGCGAGGCGAGGCCGCGTTGAGTTTTCTTTTGGCGAGCGTTTTATTGGCTGTGCCGTTCATGGCGAGCAAACTGGATGCTCTTCAGAAGGATTCCTCGCAGGTAGGTTTTTGGATTTTGGCGACGATTGTGGCG
>CAMLMI010000322.1 GCA_946480965.1 uncultured Verrucomicrobiales bacterium
AGATCAAAGCAGTCATCCCGGTAATGCCCGAAGCATCCGTTTTGGATAACCAGGGTTTCAAGACACGGCTGGATCAAACCCTCTTCCAGTTAGTGCGCACGGCGACCAACTCAGGGACTATGGTCCCGGAAGGCTTTGCATTCTCATTTGAGTCCATCCGTGGCAAATTTCAGTTCAACAGCAACTCGGTGGCGCCACTAAGCCTGCAGTTGGGCGATGTGGAGGCCTTGGCTTCGATTCTGATCGAATCCCATGTGACCTCTTTGGACGGAATCAAACGCGTTGCCTTGACCGAAGAGGATCAAGCAGCTGCTGGCAGCACGGGGTTATTGGGTTTGGCGGCCAAGACCAACGAATTTGCCGTTTCTTTGCCCTATGAGCTTACGTTCCAAGGGTTCAGTGCGGACTTGGCCGAAGTTGTGAACCGGATGATGCGCTCGGATCGATGCATGGTCATCAAGAGCATCGATGTGAGCCCCGGAGTTGGAGCTCTTGGCCTTGCGGACACACGAATGGGGACAATGCCTGGGCGATTTGAGGGCGGGCGGGGAATGGAGTCTCGCTATCGAGGAGTTGGTAGTGGCAATCCGTATAGCGCTCTACAAGCGGCGCAGCCTGGAATGATCCCAGGCCAGCCCGTAGTGGTGCTCGATAGCCAAACTCTTCGAATTACCATGCTGGTAGATGTGGTCCGCCTTGTTGGAACCAACCCGCATTGATCATGGATTTTCTCAAAAAGCACTACGAAAAGATCCTGCTTGCAGCGATCTTGATGGGTTTGGCCCTAGCTGCTGCTGCTCTCCCTTTCACGCTGGATTCAGATCGCGAGAGCTTGGCGCAGATCGATAATCAATTGGCTCCTCCTAAAATCTACCAACCGGTTGACCTTTCCCCGGCTGTTGTCGCGCTGAACCGGATGAAGTCGCCCCCCACGGTCTTGATCTCTGGTCAAAACAACACCTTTAATCCGGTTGTCTGGAAGCAGAAACCAAACGGAGAATTGGTCAAGCTGCCTCCGGGTTCCGAGGGGGCTGAAGCGCTTACAATTCAGGAAATTAGACCGCTGAAATTCGAGCTGATCTACGAGCGCACGGTTGGCGGCGGTCATTTCTTCACTGTGGTGAAAGAAATCTCCCCTAGAAAATCCACACGAAGAACCTCAAAATTTTTTACCACGGATCAACGTTCCGGTGACATTCATCTCATAGAGGTCAAATCGTCCTCAGGTTCAGGAGATGTGTTCGTGTTCGAGATTCCGGAGACCAAGGAGATCATCACCGTCACCAAAGATAAGCCCTTCTCCCGCATCGAGGGTTATGAGGCGGACCTGCGCTACGAGTTGGAATCGAGGCCGTTTCCCGGGGTGCGTAATGGGTCCGAGCTGATTTTCGACGGGGGCGTGCACAAAATCGTTGTCATCACTTCCACCCAAGTTAGGATTCAAACCACCGCGACCCAAAAACAAACGACACTTTCCCTTCAGGGTTCTCGTTCTTCCCAATAGTCAATTATGCGTTGTCCAAGTGTGAAAAGTCCCATGCTCAAGGGTGTTTGTTGCGCCTTCGTTTTCGCCATGGCTTCTGGCCCAATGGTGCAGACGGTTCTCGCTCAGGCCGTATCCTCGCTGACTGCGGAAGAGGAAGCGGTTCGGCGCCAAGAAGCTGCGAAGACCCTTTCCGCCAGAGTCAAACAAGCGGTTGCCGAAGAGAAGATGGGAAGAATCGATCAAGCCGCAACGTTATACCAAGCTGCGGTTGGGTTGATTCCGCAGGTAGGGCTTGGAACCCAAGCAGTTGAGGCGGACAAGGCTCAGGCAATATCTGGTTTGGTCAAAACATCGTTGCTCTTGGCAAAGTCTGCCCAATCCAGAGGCGACTATGCAGCAGCCGATGTCCAGCTTTCTCGGGCTCTAAATGCCGACTCAACCAATCCGGCGGTGGTTGAGGCCAAAGAACAAAACGACAAAATGCTCCGCCAGCAACGCGGGCGTATTCCAAGCGAGGAAACCATTGCAAGGACGTCTGAGCTTCAAGAAGAGCGCATTGAGGTTGGAACAATGGTCCAAGATGGCAAGTGGCTTTATGAAAACGGAAAACTGGATGAAGCCCAAGCCAAGCTTGAAGCGGCGCTCGTCCAAGAGCCGTTGAACTCAGGTGCCAGCTACTATCTGAATCTCGTTAAAGAGGCTCAGTATGCGGCAGCTGCTCGTAGGCGATCAGACGAAGCTCGGTCGGGGATGGTGGAGGTGGAGAAGGCTTGGGTTCCGGCTGTGAAGCGTGAGCTCCTTCCTGTTCCCAACCCTATGGCGAGGACTAATGTCATCTACTCGTCGCCGGGTCGCCAGCGAATTTCCCATAAGCTGCGTCAGATTCACATGAAGGAGGTCGGTTTCGACGGCGTTCCTTTGTCTGAGGTTCTTCGTCAGCTCAAAACCGAAGCTAAAAACAGCGATCCAGAAGGCAAGGGGATCAATTTCATGCTGATTCCGCACACCGATGCGGCTTCGCCAATCCCTGACACTGCTGCAGCTTTTGGTGCTCTTACTGGCGGGGCTGGGGCTGGCGGTGTGGGTGGAGGAGCGGCTTTCGGTGGTGGCGCGGCAGCTTTTGGCCGTGGAGGTCCGGGAGGTTTTGCTGAGGGTGGCTTTGGGCAGCCGGGAATTCCAGGAGATCCTACCGGGTTTGGTGCCGTCACTACCGAGCCTGAGAGCATAGATATCAACTCGGTGATCATCAGGATCGATCCCCCCCTGTCGGATCTTACCCTTGCTGAAGTTCTTGATGCGATTGTTGCGGTTGCAGATCAACCGATAAGGTATCGCGTGGATGAGTATGCAGTTGTCTTCCAGCCCAAGGCTGCCGAACCGCAGAACTTAATTACCCGCACATTCAAAGTGGATCCAAACACTTTTGTGCAAGGTTTGGAGAGTGTTACTGCGCTTGATTACAATTTCATGGGTTCACAGGGTGGTGGTGGTGGTGGTGGTGGTGGTGGTGGTGGTAACACTGGCGGAGGTCAGAATGGCCAAAATGGAACCAGTTCCTTCAGTTTGCCTAGGGTTTCTGCCGCCTTCAGCAGCCAAAATGGACAAGGCGGCGGCGTTGGCGGAGGTCAGCAGCAAGGCGGTGGCGGGATCGCCGGAATTGGTGGCCAGAATGGTGGGGTTGGCGGAGTTGGTCTCCAATTTGTAACGACTCGTGCCACAACGTTGGATTTGCACCAGCTGGTCAGGCTTTATTTCACGGCAGCTGGCGTTGATTTGACGCCGCCCAAGGCGATCTTTTTCAACGATCGATCTGGTCTTCTGATGGTTCGTGCCGCCGCAGAAGATCTGGAAACCATCCAGAGGGCGATCGATGTGCTTAATGTCGCTCCTCCGCAGGTAACAATCGAAGCCAAATTCGCAGAGATCAATCAAAACGACAGCAAGGCTTTGGGGTTCGATTGGTATTTGGGCAATTTTACATTTGGTGGTGACAGTGTTGGGGCGCAAGGAGGAACAGCTCCTTCTTTTGGTGGGCCTGGCAGCGCTTCTACTGCCAATCCTTCTGGTATTTTTCCGGGACCCGGAGCGCCCGTGCTTGACGCAAATGGAAACCCCACTGGTGTATATGGTCCAGGGGTCGGAACTATTGGCCAGTCTGCGTCGGATGGGCTATTGACTTCGGGTTTGCGCAGCACTTTTGGCGGAACCTTTGGAGTCTCCGAAGGTTCGACGCCAACAGTAGCTACAATCACCGGAATTTTGACTGATCCCCAGTTTAGGGTGGCCATCAAAGCCTTGGAGCAGCGGGGGGGCGCGGACGTTTTGACTGCACCCAAAGTCACCACGATGAGCGGTCGGCAGGCGCAGATCGCAATTCTTGACCTGCGAACGGTTGTAACCGGCACAGATATCAGTGGAAATACCGGCGGTGGAGGAAACAATACGGGTGATGGAGGCAACACGGGAAACAACGCTCAGCAGGACCTCAATTACAATACTTCTGCAATTCCGTTCGGTCCGACGCTGGATGTTGTGCCTTATGTTTCTGCAGACGGATTCTCCATCCAGATGACCATCATCCCGACCATCAGCGAGTTTTTGGGCTACGATGATCCGGGTGCGTTCGTGCCCCAAGCTCAGGTAGCTGTGGGTAACAATGTCGGCACTCCACTTACCGGTGTTCTTCCCCTTCCCCGCTTGCGCACTCGATACGTGACCACCAGTTGCGTGGTCTGGGATGGTCAAACGATTGTCATTGGTGGCTTGATTGCCGAGGACATCCGCAAGATCAAGGATAAGATTCCTGTTCTCGGTGATCTTCCGCTCGTTGGGCGGTTGTTCCGCAGCGAATCAAATTCCAGCTCCAAGAAGAATCTCTACATATTTGTGACGCCGACGATCATCGATCCAGCTGGAAACCGGGTCCATAGCGACGAGGATCTTCCTTTTACGCAGCGTTCCATTCCGGACCAGGCTTCGCGATAAGCTTGTTATCATTGGAAAAAATCATCCGGAGCTCAAAGCATCATGTGTAACTATAGGCTTGTTCAGGCGCTTGTTGTATCGCTCTTGGCACCTGCGGTGTTCGTTCCGGTTGCAGCCGCCCAGGAGGTGCAGTTCCTTCAGGCTGCGGCTAGCCATGGGAACCAGCAGTCGGCCGCATTCAGCATGGGGCATGATGGTGGATTCATGGTCTGGCAGGATGATCGGATCGACGGAAGGGGTTGGGGGATTGGTCTGCGTCGACTGAGAAGCGATTTTTCCCCGGATCCTGCCAGTCCGGTTCAGCTGGCAAACATGCAGAAATCGTATCATCAGGAGGCACCGGATGTTGCTTGCCTCAGCGATGGTTCCGCTATTGTGGTTTGGCAAGGCGGGAAGCGGGGCATGAAAGATATCTACTATCGGATGATCTCACCCCGCGGCACTTGGTTAACCGAGGAGAGGTTCGTCAACGTCAATCGTTCGGGTGACCAGTTGGAACCTTCGGTAGTCGCATTGCCCGGTGGTGATGCTTTCGTGGCTTGGACCAGCGTAAATCAGGAAGGTGCTTATCGCGGAGTGTTCGGTAGGAGGATTGTCGGAGGCGGCGGCGGGGCACCCGCGCAGATTCGTTTGAGCAATCCTTCAGGAAAAGAGGATAAAGCCCCTTCGTTGGCATCCTTGGGCGGTGACGGGTTTGTATGTGTTTGGATCGCTGGCTCCAAAAGCTACTGGCGCGGCGGTGCTGTTGAGCCGGGAGATTCGGTTGTTCTTGCTCGTGTCTTCAATTCCGTGGGACAGCCTTCTAGTGTTGAAATCAACGTCAGCACTGACGGTGGCGCTGCTTACGGGTGCAGCGTGGCTTCTACTGCAGAGGGCTTCGTGGCTGCGTGGTTGGATAGGACGGCTCGGCGGCCTTTCATCCGCAAGTATTCGGCTTCCGGTAAGCCTTTGGGGTCGGCTTTGCCTGTCGCTCCAGCCAGCCATTATCTGGATACAGTGGACATTGCATCAACAGGCGAAAAGATCGTGTGTGTTTGGGCGGATCGGGTTGCAACCGACCGTAATCGCCGAATTTACTCAGCGTCTGTGTCTGTTGGTTCACAAATTGTGTCGGCT
>CAMLMI010000323.1 GCA_946480965.1 uncultured Verrucomicrobiales bacterium
GCTTCCTCGCACATTACCCACGTTGTGTGTCAGAACGGGGACCAATCTCGACCTCGCGCTGCGCGCCACCGTCTCTACCAACGGTCTGCTCCAGAGCTCCGATCCGGCGACGACGAACCTGCTGGTCAACGGCGTGCCCCAGACCTTCTCCGTGGGGCCCGGCCTGCTGATTACGAACTACTTCCTGTTCACCACCACCGGCAATCCCGGCGGCGTGTTGATCGAGCTGTTCGATATGGACGGCGACCTCGACCTCGTGATCGGCAAGGAGGGCATTCCCTCCGCCATCCTCAACTCCGGCAGCTCCTCGTTCGGATTGGCCGATGAACGCGTCCTCATCCGGACGAACTCCTCGGTGACGAACCTGACCGTCTTCCTACCGAACCTCTCCGGCAACTGGCTGATCGCCACGCCGAACTACCAGGGGGCCGACGTGAGCTTCAAGATCCGCGCCAGCCAGATGACGGCGGGAGGCTTGATGCAGTCGAGCGAGCCGCTCGAACTCAGCCCCGGAGCCTTCGATGGAAACCTCGGTTCGCTGGAACTCGCGCTGCCCACGGTGCCGGGCGAGAAATACGAGCTGCAATCCTCGCCCGATCTCGTGGTCTGGACGACGATCCAACCCTTCCAGGCGACGGATTTCGCCACGATCCTCACGGTGTTCCCGCCGTTGCTGGGGTCCGAGTTCTATCGGATCATCCAGGTGCCATAGCGGGCTTTGCTCTCCGGCGGATTCCGGGCCATCCTGACCGCTCCTGATGGCCACGGAATTCATCAAGATCACGGGTGCCCGGCAGCACAACCTGAAGAACATCACCCTCAGCCTCCCCCGGGAGAAGCTGGTGGTGGTGACGGGTCTGAGCGGTTCGGGGAAATCCTCGCTGGCCTTCGACACCCTCTACGCCGAGGGCCAGCGCCGCTACGTCGAATCCCTTTCCACCTACGCCCGGCAGTTCCTCGACCAGATGGAGAAGCCGGAGGTGGACTCCATCGATGGGCTTTCCCCGGCCATCGCCATCGAGCAGATGGGCTCGGCCAGCAATCCGCGCTCGACCATCGCCACGACCACGGAGCTCTACGACCACTTCCGCGTCCTCTACGCCACGCTCGGCCAGCCGCATTGCCCCGACAGCGGCGTGCCGGTCTTCAAACGCTCTCCGGCGGACATCGTGGACCAGATCCTGGCGCTCGGCCCGAAGACCCGCGTGATGCTGGCCGCGCCCGTGGTGCAGGACGACAAGGGAGAATTCCGCGACGTGTTCGACCGCCTGAGCCGCGAAGGGTTCGTTCGCGCCCGCATCGACGGCGAACTCGTCGAGCTCTCGGCCAACACCCGGGTGAAGCTCGACGCCAAGCAGCGCCACCGCATCGAAGTCGTCGTGGACCGGCTGGTGGTCGAAGACAAGGTGCGCGTGCGTTTGGCCGATTCGGTCGAGACCGCGCTGCGCTGGGGCAGGGGATCGCTCGTGGTCCTGCACCAGCCGCCCGAAGCCACCTCCACCTCGCCCTGGTCCGAACTGGCGCTCTCGACCCGCTGTGTCAGTCCCGTCACCGGCAAGAGCTTCGAGCCGGTCACGCCCAAGCATTTCTCCTTCAACTCGCCCACCGGAGCCTGTCCGGTTTGCCACGGGCTGGGGCAGAAGATGGTCTTCGACCCGGCGCTGGTCGTGCCGGTCGAGGACAAGTCGCTGGAGGACGGCGCGGTCCTGCCGTGGCGGCGCGGCGGCAAGCGGATGATCGTCTATTACAAGGCGCTGCTGCGCGGTCTGGCGTCGCACTACGGGGTCTCGATGGAGACGCCCTTCAAGGATCTGCCCGCCGATTTCCGGCACAAGCTGCTGCACGGAACCGGCGAGGAAGAGGTCGCTTTCACCACGTTCCGCGCGGGCAAGTCGTCGAAGAACAACAAGCCATTCGAGGGCGTGTTGCCGAACCTGGAGCGCCTCTACCAGGAGAGCGAAAGCGAGTTCACCCGCAACCGGCTCAAGGCCTTCATGAACCCCACGCACTGCGACGCCTGCGGGGGACAACGGCTGAAGGCCGAGGTGCTCGCCGTCACGCTCGGCGACGCGGAGCTGGCGAAGAAGTTCCCGTCGCGCGGAGCCGCGAAGAAGGTCGCCATTCCCGGTCTTTCCATCATGGATCTGTGCGCCTTGTCGGTGGACGACGCGGATGCCTTCTTCGCGGAGCTGCGGCTGAACGAGACCCAGCGCCAAGTCGGGGCCGAAGTGCTTTCGGGCATCCGCGCGCGGCTCGGGTTCCTGAAGAACGTCGGTCTTGGCTATCTCGCTTTGAACCGCGAGAGCGGCACGCTCAGCGGCGGCGAAGCCCAGCGCATCCGCCTCGCCACCCAGATCGGGGCGGGCCTGGTCGGCGTGGTCTATATCCTCGACGAACCGAGCATCGGCCTCCACCAGCGCGACAACGAACGGCTCATCGCCACGCTCGAACGTCTCCGCGACCTGGGCAACACCGTCATCGTGGTCGAGCACGACGAAGACACGATGCGCCGCGCGGACTACCTCGTGGACATCGGTCCCGGCGCGGGCATCCACGGCGGCGAAGTGGTCGCGGCCGGAACCTTGGAAGAAGTCTGCGCCCATCCCCGTTCCCTCACCGGCCGTTATCTCAAGGGCGAACTGTCCGTCGAGTTGCCCAAGCACCGGCTGCGTCCGAACGAACGCGGCTGGCTGGAGGTGCTGGGCGCGACGGAGAACAACCTGAAGAACGTCCACGCGCGTTTTCCGCTCGGGCTCTTCACCTGCGTCACCGGTGTCAGCGGCTCGGGCAAGAGCACCTTGGTGAACGACATTCTCTGTCGTGCTCTGTTGCGTCGGCTCTACGGGGCCAAGGACCATCCGGGCGCGCACCGCGAGCTGCGCGGATTCGAGCATGTGGACAAGGTGGTGGTGATCGACCAGTCGCCCATCGGGCGCACGCCGCGCAGCAATCCCGCGACCTACACCGGCGTCTTCAACCAGATCCGCGACCTCTTCGCCAAGCTCCCGGGCGCGAAGGTGCGGGGCTACGCCGCCAGCCGTTTCAGCTTCAACGTGAAGGGCGGGCGCTGCGAGAAGTGCCAGGGCGACGGCTCGATCAAGACGGAGATGCTCTTCCTCCCGCCCGTCTATGTGACCTGCGAAACCTGCGGCGGGAAGCGCTACAACCGCGAGACGCTCGAGATCAGCTACAAGGGCATGAACATCGCCGACGTGCTGGCGATGTCGGTGGACGAGGCCGTCACCTTCTTCCGCGCCGTGCCGCAGATCCACGATCCTTGCCTGAAGCTGGCCGAGGTCGGCCTCGGCTACATCAAGCTCGGCCAGGCGGGCAACACGCTCTCCGGCGGCGAGGCCCAGCGCATCAAGCTCGCGGCCGAACTCAGCCGCAAGGAGACGGGCCGCACCGTCTATATCCTCGACGAGCCGACGACCGGTCTGCACTTCCACGACGTGGAGACGCTCCTCGGCGTGCTGTTCAAGCTGCGGGCCACGGGCAACACGCTCGTGGTGATCGAGCACAACCTCGACGTGATCAAGACCGCCGACTGGGTCATCGACCTCGGGCCGGAAGGCGGATCGGGCGGGGGACGCATCGTGGCGGAAGGTCCGCCGGAAGCCGTCGCCGCCGAACCGCGCAGCCACACCGGCGGATTTTTGAGTCGAATTCTCGGAGGCCAGGCGCGATGAAATCGTCCGTGTCGGTTCTTCCGGAATTCAAACGCGGCGTTGTTTCGGCCCTGGTCTGGGTCGTCCTGATCCTTGGGACGATCGCGTGGAACGCCCGCGCGGCCGATCCGGCGGATGTCAGCGAGTTCAACGCCGCCGCGAAGCTCTTCGACGACCACCATTACGGATCCGCCGACCGGGCCTTCGCCAAGCTGATCGAGCGCCATCCCCAGACCGCGATCCGGCCCCGCGCGATCCTCTACCAGGCCCGCAGCCGCTTCAATCTGGGCAACTACGCGGGCGGCCTCGATCTCCTGACCCGCGAACAGCCGAACGCCGGCGCGATCGCGGACCACTACCAGTTCTTCATCGGCGAGGGATTCCTCGCCTCGGGGCGCTATCGCGAGGCGGCCGCGGCTTTCGAGGCGTTGCGGCGCGACTTTCCGGCGGCGACCTTCACCCTCGAGAGCTACGCCCGGCAGGCCCAGGCGCTGGGCGAAGCGGGCGATTGGCTGGCAGTGTCGGAGCTCCTGCTGGCAAAGGACGGAGAGTTTCTCAAGGCCGTCGAATCGTTGCCCCCGGGATTCACCCCGATCGTCGAAGGGTTGCTGCTCGCGGCGGAGGCGGAGATCTGCAACGGCCGAGCGGAAGCGGCGATCGGCCTGCTGGAGCGGATTCCCTCGTCGGGCCTGCGGGCGGACTTCCGCTGGAAGAGGCAGTTCCTGGAAACCCGGGCGGGAATGCTCACCGGGCGCATCTCCGACCCGCTGGCCGCCGCCGCGCGGCTCGTCGAGGCCGCGCAGGAGTTCCGTTCCGCCGAGGCATCGGCGGAGGCGAACCTGCTGCTCGGAAACGTGCTGGCCGAGCGCGGCAACTTCACCGACGCGTCGGCGGTCTGGGAAAGCGTGCTGGACGCGACCAACGGCCCGGCGGAACCGCGCCGCGAGGCGTTGACCGCCCTGATCCGCACCCGGGTCGAGCGCGGGGATCTGGCGGGTGCAGAGCAGCGCATCCGGCGCTTCCTCGGCGGTTCGCCCGATGATCCGGCCAGCAACGCCGCCCGCTTGGCCCTGGCGGAGATCCGGCTGCGCGAAGCACTGTCCTTGGCCGCCACCAACGCCGCCGCCGCCGCCGGTGCGCGGCAGGCGGCCCTGGCCGAACTCCAGGCCGTGACCGCCAAGCCCGGGCCGCCCGTCCTCCTGGGCCGCGCGTGGCTCCAGATCGGCTGGGTGCATTGGCTGGAGGCGCGCTACCCGGAGGCCCGTTCCGGCTTCGGCAAGGCGGTCGATCTGCTGCCGGCTTCGGAGGATGCCACCGTGGCGGCCTTCAAGACCGGCGACTGCGAGCTCGCGATGGGCCATCCCCAGGCCGCGCTCGACATCTATCGCGGCGTGGAAGAAAGGCTGGAGCGCATGCCCGGCCGGATACCCGAACTGCTGGGCGAGCTGGAATTCCAGCGGCTGCGGGCGGCGCTGAACGTGGGCAATCTTTCCGAGGCAGAACAGGCGGTGACGAACCTCGCCGCGTCCTTCGCCACCAGCGACCTCACCGCCCAGGCCACCATGCTGCTCGGCGTCGGCCTGAGCCGGGGCGGGCGGCTGGCGGACGCCCGCCAGTTGATGGAGGCGTTTGTGTCCCGGAACCCGGACTCGCCCTATCGCGACCAGGCCGAGCTGGTGGTGGCGCGCTCGTTCGACCGGGAGCGGAAATGGAGCGAGGCGGCGGCGGCCTACGACCGCTGGATCGCCGCGCACCCGACCAGCCCCCTCCGGCCCAAGGTGGAGTATCTCCGGGCGGACAGCACCTATCGCTCGGGCAATCCTGCCGGTGCCCTGGAGTTTTTCGGCCGGTTGGCCACGGAGCGCATGGACACCGAGGAGTCGGTCCTCGCGGAG
>CAMLMI010000324.1 GCA_946480965.1 uncultured Verrucomicrobiales bacterium
GGGAAACCTGCGCTACGACCGTGACCGGCCCCGTTTCGGGATTCCGGCCCATCTCCACCCACCGGAGAGAGGGAAGAACCTGGTTTCTCGATCTCGAAAAATCCCGATTCTCACTTTCGCGCGAGTGCACGGACGCCGAGCGGGACAGTTGCGTCCAATTCCCGAGCAGCTCTGCTGATATGCCGCCTTGTCGCCCGATTTTGCTGACCTGCGCCCCTCTCAAGTGCCGCCCCGGCGTGCCGATACTCTCCCCAAGATGAGGGTGGCACCCGTGGTGCTATTTCTCATTCGCGGTCACGACGGGCAATGAGTGAGCCGACAACGTAATCAAATAATCAGCCCGCCGTCTGGTTCACACCGCGACCAACAACAGACTCGCAACATGAAAACTCAGCGCAACAACAAGGGCTTCACCCTCGTCGAAATCATGATCGTCGTGGCGATCATCGGCCTCCTCGCCGCCATCGCCATCCCGAACTTCGTCAAGGCCCGCACCACGGCCCAGACCAACGCCTGCATCGCGAACCTCAAGCAGATCGACGGCGCCAAGGAGCAGTATGCCCTCGAGGAGAAGCTCGCCCCCGGTGCTACCTGTGATATGGCCGCAATCGCCGGCACTTCTGCCGACTACATCAAGGCTACGCCCGAATGCCCTGCTGGTGGCACCTACACGGTTGGCAACATCGGCACCGCTCCGGACTGCAATATCACCGACCACGATCTTCCCTGATCATTCGGGATTCAGATCGAATCTCTCCCAAACCCGCGAGTGCTCCTCGCGGGTTTTTTGTTGCTCAAGGCGGTTCCCGATCCCGCCGCTTCCCACGGGTGGCGACGATTCCCACAACCCCATCCACCGGGCTCGTTTCCGGCCGCCGGCCCAGAGCCAGGTTTCTGCTGGCCGCAGTCGGCGGCGCGTTCGTGATCGGGCTGGTCCCCAACTCCGCCACTTGGCCGCATTCGTGGACGGGCTGGTGGGCCGTCTGGCTGTTTGGCGCGGGGCTGGCGGTGGCCATCGTGTCTGGAGCGGTGCGGATACCCGGGCCGAAAAGCTTCGGCGCGTTCCTCCTGCCCGTGATCGCCGCGCTGGTCGCGGCGGCGATGGCTGCGGATCAACCGATCCCTTCCTGGGCATCGCTCGCGGCGTTTGCGCCGTTAATCGCAACGGCTGTGCTGGCTTCGGCCTTTTCCAGTGACAGCGCGGAGCGACTGCTGCCCTGGATGTCGGCGGGAGGCCTGGTGGTTTCCGCCGTCGCCCTTTGGCGCTGGGCGATGCAGGACGTGGCCCTGGAATCCATCACGGTTCAGCAGGTGAACGGCCTGCTCGGTTCCGACGTTTTCCCGATCCAATGGACGGAGACGCGTAATGGCCATCCCTTCGGCCATCAGAACTATCTTGCGGGCTTTCTGCTGCTCGCGCTCCCGTTCTGGCTGGCGGAACTCGGGGCGGCGGTGCGCTGGCGACGGCTGGTCGGGTTGGCGGGATTGGTGGTCGGGATTGTCGCGCTGGGCAGCACCATGACGCGGGCCGCGCTCCCGGCCCTGGCCGGAATGCTGGTCCTGATCCTGGCTTGGACCGGATGGCGTCGTGTCTGGGCCGTGCGTCGCTGGGCGTTGTGGCTGCTGGGCGGATCGGCCGTGGTGACGGGTCTCTTTCTCGCCAATCCCCGCACCCAGATGATGCTCGATCAGGGCCAGGGCGTGTCCGCCGCGTGGCAAACCGATGTCCGCCAGCAGATGCTCCAGGCGGGGCTGCGGTTGCTGGAGGGTCGCGCCGCGCTCGGCATCGGCCCGGGCAACGTGGCTTCCGAATACCCGCGGGTTCGCGGCGCTCTGGCCGCCGGTCTTGAGTCGAACTACCAGCTGCACAACACGCCCCTTCAGCTCGCGGTGGAAACCGGCTGGATCGGTCTCGGCACCGTGCTCGTGCTGGGCTTGGCCAGCGTCGCGCGTTGGTGGCGTCTGGCACCCGGAGCGAAGGCCGGTGAACTGCCGGTGGCGTTCTGGGCCGGGGTCGGTTTCCTGGCCTATGCCGCGTATTCCCTCAGCGACTACCAGCTCGATGTCGTGACGATCAGCTCTCTCGTCGGGCTGTGCTTGGGGTTGCTCTGGGCTCAGGAACCGACCGATGAAGCCAAGGAAGCCAGCGGTTCACGATTTGGTTTCGGCCGAAGCGCCGCCATCGCCTCCGTCCTGCTCCTCGCCGGGATTCTCGGCGCGGGCGCGTGGCAGGGCCGCGCCCGGGCGCGTTTCCACGAAGTCGTCGCTTCGGTTCGCCAAGGAGACGCCGTCGCCTTCAACGCCCTGGCGGAAGCCGCCCATCGTCTCGATCCGAAGAATCCGTTCTACCCGGAAAAGCTCGGTGCCTGGCACGTGGAGGCGCTCGTGCGCTCGACCAATTCCGCCGCGGCGGATCTCCACCGCGCCAAAGCCATCCGCTGGCTGGAAGCCACGCTGGAGGCGGAGCCCGATGCGGAATACGCGCACTTCAACCTGGCCTGGCTGAAGCTCGAATCGGCTCCGGACGCCGCGCTGCGCCACTTCCACCGCGCCGCCCATCTCGTGCCCGACCGCAAGGGCGTTTACTGGGGAAGCGCGACCGCCCTCGCCGCGCTTGGCCATGCGCGCGAAGCCGCCGAGGCGCTCGCCCTTGAACTCATGCTCGATCCCGGTTGGCTCCAAGCCCCATCCTCGTGGCTAAGGAAGCCTTTCCCTGAATTGCGTTCCAACGCGGTCGAACACGCCCGCCAGTTCCTGGATACGGCCGCGCGCGAAACCGGTGCCCCTTGGCTGCGGCAGAAGGCCGACACGCTCGGCTGGCTCGCGCGGCATCCCGTGGATTCCGGCGAGGGGCGCATCGTCCACGCGGCGGCTTGGCGGGCCTTGACGATCGCCCCGGGCGGCGACGAGCCGCCCGTCTCGGCCGATTCCGCTCCGTGGGAACTGGTCCGGGCTGCTTGGAGATCCGGCTCCGCCGGGGAAAAGCGCCGGCTGCTCATCCAGGCCAGCTACCGCTCGACCCGCAAGGTGCCGACCGAGGAACGTCTCAGGGCCTGGGTGGAGCGCGTCTCGTTGGATTCATGGGCCGAAGTGGTGCGGGCCGAGCCCGCGTGGGAACTTCTTTCCGGCTACCGTCGCCAACGCTCGGGCTACAACCTCATCGCCCGCCACGCCGAAGGGGCGAAACCAGCGGACCTCCCCAACTACGAGGAGAACACTTTCTACGAAACTTTCTTCGCACCTCTGGCCGGGCTGAAGAGCGACGTGCCTTCGCCATTCTTTCTGCGCGAGCTGGACCGCATCGTCGATCCCGTGCTGAAGCCGTGAGGCCGTTGGCCGGGCCTGTCCTGAGCTTTGCGGAAGCTATCTCGTGCAAAGGCCGCCTAGCCCGCGAAGGGAGGGCGGAAGTGTTTTCTTCCTTCGCGCCCGTTGCGTCCTCTGCGTGAGCGGATGTCCCCCGATGCCGCCGTCACTTCCCCGACTTCAGTTCCAGGAACCAGTCGCCGGGCTCGGGAGTGGGAAATTCGATCCTCGCCGCCGTCACCACGCCGATGGCCGAGTGCGCCGCGCCGGTGCGCGGGTTCAACCAGCGCGCCTGGCAGTTCTTGGGCACCGCTCCCAGAGCCACCGACACGCTCCGCTCGCCCGGCGTGTAGGCGAGGAACCAGTCCCCGCTGTCCGTCCGCAGCGCCACTATCTGCCGTGCGGGATCGGCACCGTTGGCCGGCTGCGCGACCAGCTCGGGGCACGAGCGCAGCCGCCAGAATTCGACCGCGTTCAGCGTCTCGAAGAGCGCCGTGTTCTGCCCGCGCGCGGCCGGGGACATCAGGTTGCCCGCCTCGCCGAGATCGGAGGCCGGGTTGTTGAACAGGGCCTGGAAATACGGCGCGCGCACCGTCTCGTTGTCCAGCGGCGGCGCGTTCAGCCGCTCCATCTGCGCCGGGGCCGTGCAGTAGAAGGAGCCGGAGATCCCGTGCAGCCCGGTGTTCGCGGAGTCGCTGCACTCCGTCTTCCAGGTCCAGCGCCCGGCTTCGTTCGGCACGAAGCGCACCTGCCAGTTCTGCCCGCCCCGATACGCCGCCGGGACGACCATCTCGCGGCCGCCGTTCGAGGCGAAGCGCACCACCACGCGGACCGACGTCGCGTTCGTCTCATACACGCGCGCGCTGGAGAAGGTCCGCTCGAACACGCTCCATTTGCCGAGACGCGTCTCCGCCTCCACGGGCTTCGTCGCGCAGCCCACCAGGGCCGAGGCGGCCACCGCCGCCAGGAACCCGGCCTTGCCGGAAAAATTCTTCGCCACCGTTGCCGCGCTCTTGGATGCGTTCATGGGCCGAACACAGCCCAATCCGTCCCCACTGTCAAACCCGCCAACATTGCGCCCGCCAATGCCGCCGCTATCTTCGCCCTCCCGTGAACGACATCTGCGCAACCGAACTCCGCGAAGTGGCCGACGGCGTCCTCGTCTGGTCCTGCTATTCGCCGCACCACAAGGTGGAGCTCACCTCCACCGCCGTGCTCCACAAGGGGTTCATCTACGTCTTCGATCCCATCCCGCTCGCCGGCGGTCCGCTGCGCGAGCTCGAATCCATGGGCCGTCCCTGGGCGATCATCCTCACCAACGAGAACCACACCCGCGCGACCCTCGACTTCAAGCGCCGTTGGCAGACCACCGTGCTCACCCATCCCCGCGCCCAGGTGGATGTCCCCGAGATCCAATACTTCGCCCGGCTTCAGGAACGGTGGGAGGACTGGAAGCTCATCCACCTCGCCGGCGCCGTTCCAGGCGAACAAGCCTTCTACCTCAAGCCCCGAAATCTGCTCATCGTCGGTGACGCTCTGTTCAATCTCCCCGAGCACGGCGGCTTCCAGGTCCTGTCCGACAAATACTGCGAAGACCCGGAGATGCTCCGCCGCAGCCTCGGCCAGCTCGTGGACCTGAACGTGAAGACCCTCACCTTGGCCCACGGCCAACCGATCACCGGCAATGTCCGCCAACGCCTGCGCGACCTGCTGGGCCACGACACGAAGTAACGTCCCGCAGCCGGAGCGGCGAACGGGAGGTCGCCGGTGATCAGACAGGCGATCGATCGACCCAGCAGCAACCCACCCCCCGACCCCTCCGAGGAGGGGATAAGGCAGAACGCCAACCGGCTGCCGGATGCTTGTCCTCCGATTCCCCTCCTCGGAGGGGTCAGGGGTGGGTTCTTCCGAACCTCCGCGTTCAGCGTTGAATGTTCGACGGTCGATGTTTCCCCGCCTTTCCCATCCGCCGCTTGCAGTCCAAACGTCGTCGCCTACCCTCCGCGCATGGCCAAGCCCGCCAAAAAGAAAGCCGTCATGATCGGCGTCGGACTCGACTCCGACGGCCACAAACGCGTCACGCAGGGACCGAACTTCGTCCTCTCGGGAGGCTCCAAGGAAACGCACGAGGAGATGACGGAGAAGGCCATCAAGATCAACGAGAAGCTCAAGGCCAAGGGCAAGGAGCTCCACGAAGTCAGCCGCGAAGAGTTCGACGACATCGCCCACGCCGTGGGGCTGAAGCGGAAC
>CAMLMI010000325.1 GCA_946480965.1 uncultured Verrucomicrobiales bacterium
CGGCGCAGGCGCTGGACCAGTTGGTGCGGCAGCAGGCGGAGAAGAAGTCGCGGCTCAACGTGCTCGAACAGCTCGACACGCAGCACGAGGGCTTCAGCCAAGGCGCCTTGGCCGCGCTCAAGCAGAGCCAGAACGTGCTGGGATCGTTGTCGGATTCGCTCCGCGTTCCCGACCAATATATCGTCGCCGTGGAATCCGCGCTGGGGCAGAACCTCCAGCTCGTCCTCACCGAGCAGCCCGACGCCGCCAATGCGATCCTCGACGACCTGCGAAACCACAAGAAGGGCAAGGCGAGCATCGCGGCCTTGGCGCTGAGGAGTCGGTCGGGCTTCCAGCCTGACGGCGCAGCTAGTGGCACCGGCGCCCCCGCCGGTGATGGTGCGGCAGGCGCCCCCGCCTGCCGGGAAACTCCGGGCGAGGGCGCCCGGAGCACGGACACAGGCGAGGGCGCCTGTGCCACTGCGCCGGCCGGAGCGACTGCGGCCCTCTCCATCACCCAGTGCGACGACACCTCTCGTCCGCTGATCGAGGCGCTGCTCGGCCGGACGTTGATCGTCGAGTCCTTGGCCATCGCCACGGCGCTGTGGCAGGAGACCGGCGGGGCGTTCGACTTCGTCACGCTCGAAGGCGAGCTGCTCAACCGCCACGGCGTCTTCACCGGCGGCGCAAACGGCAACGGCACCAGCGGCAAAGCACCTTCGTCCATCCTGGGCCGCAAGAACCAGATCGCCGAACTCCAGTCGCAGCTCGCCGCCCTCGCCGCGCAGGTCGAAGAAGCCAACCGCAACAAGGCCGCGCTCCAGAGCGAGCAGACCGCGATCCAAGCCAGCCTCGAACAAGCGCGCACCGAACTGCGCCAGCAGGAGGTCGCCATCGCCAGCCGCGAGGGCGAATTCCGCGCGCTCCAGAACAGCCAGCGCCAGCTCACGCAGAAGCTCCAGAACGTCACCCACGAACTGAACAACCTCGTCGGCCAGGATCGCCAAGCCGCCGAGAAACGTGCCCAGGCCGCTGCCCGCATCGCCGAACTGGAGAGCCAAGAACAGTCGTTCGCTGGCCGCGTCGAGGAGCTGACCGGAGAGCTGGAGCAACAGCGCCAGATGCGCGATGCCGCCAACGCCGCCTTGACCGAGGCCCGTGTCACCCTGACCGGCGAGGAGCAGCAGGCCGGCGCGCTCGGCCGTCAGCGCATTCCGCTGGAGGCCCGCGTCCGCGAACTGGGCCAGCTCATCGATACCCGTCGCCGCGAGGGCGGTTCCTTCCTCACGCGCAAGGAGCAGTTCGAGACCGAGATCGCCGATTCCCGCCAGGAGATTTCCCGCCTCGCCCACGAGCGCGAGCAGAACAACATCCGCCTCACCGACCTCATCGACCAGAAGCGCGAACAGGATCTCCAGATCGCCAACCGCGAGGAGGAGCTGCGCGCCCATCGCAGCCGGTTGATGGAACTCCAGACCCTGGGCGGCCGCCTGGAGGTCGAGCTGACCCAGAAGACGATGGCCGTGCAGAACCTGCGCGAGCGCATCCAGCAGAAATACCAGCTCACCCTCGACGACATCCGCAGCGAGTGCATCACGCTGACCGACGCCAGCGAAGGCGGCCAACCCAAGGTCGAGACCCTCACGCCCGAGGAGATGCAGGAACGCGGCCTCAGCACCGATTGGAGGGCCGTGGCCGAACAGGTCGCGCAGCTCCAGAAGCGCGTGGACGAGATGGGCCCGGTCAACCTCGTGGCCATCGAGGAATACGACGAGACCGAGCAGCGCCACACCTTCCTCACCACGCAGTATGACGACCTGGTGAAGGCCAAGGCCGAGCTGATGGACGTGTTGAACCGGATCAACGGCCAGACGAAGGAGATGTTCATCGGCACCTTCAACCAGATCCGCGACAACTTCCGCGCGATGTTCACCGAGATCTTCGGCGGCGGCAAAGCGGACCTCATCCTCCAGGAAGGCGAAGACCCGCTGGAAGCCGGCATCGAGATCGTGGCCCGCCCTCCCGGCAAGCAGCTCCAGACCATCAGCCTCCTCTCCGGCGGCGAGCAGACCATGACCGCCGTGGCGCTGCTCTTCTCCATCTACCAGGTGAAGCCCTCGCCGTTCTGCGTGTTGGACGAGCTGGACGCCCCGCTCGACGAGTCGAACATCAACCGCTTCATCAAGGTGCTCCAGCGGTTCCTCGGCCAGAGCCAGTTCATCATCATCACCCACAGCAAGCGCACCATCAGCATGGCCGACGCGCTCTACGGCGTGACCATGCAGGAGCACGGCGTGAGCAAGATCGTCAGCGTGAAGTTCCACAAGGCCGACGAAAACGCCGACCAGCAGGGTGCCCGCCTGCTGGTGCCCGAGAAACCCGTCGCCCCGGGAACGGAACCGGCCGAGGAAAAGGCCGCCGAGGAGAAGCCGCCGGAGCCGGACGTGGTCCTGGCGAAGTAGGCCATTCGGCCTTCGGACCGATGGCGAAACGCGCCAACCAACGCGGGCCCGGAGCCAGTGCGGGCAAACGGAGCTTTGTGCCGCTGATCCTCGGGGGCTTGGCGGCGGCGGGCTTGGGCTGGTGGCTGTTTTGGGGACCGGAGGGTTCCGGTCCAGCCGCCATGCGGCACCGCAAATCCTCTTCGTTCCAGGCTTCGGAGATCGGGTCCGTGGAGGCACCGGGACCAGCGCCCGAGGGCATGGTGTGGATTCCCGGCGGACAGTTCTCGATGGGCAGCGCCGATCCGCGCGAACTGTTCTGCGGCGGCCGCGAGGCGATGGACGACGCCCGGCCGATCCATCGCGTGGCGGTGGACGGCTTTTGGATGGATGCGACGGAGGTGACGAACGACCAGTTCGCGAAGTTCGTCGAGGCCACCGGCTACGTGACCGTGGCCGAACGCGTGCCATTGGCGGAGGAGTTTCCCGGAGTGCCCGTGGAGAACCTCGTGGCCGGATCGGCCGTCTTCACCCCGCCGGATCAACCGGTGCCTTTGGACAGCCATTTCCGCTGGTGGAGCTACGTGCAGGGCGCGAACTGGAGGCACCCGTTCGGTCCCGGCAGCGACCTCGCGGGCAAGGGCAGCCAGCCCGTGGTCCACATTGCCTACGAGGATGCGGAAGCCTATGCGGCTTGGGCGGGGAAACGGCTTCCCACCGAGGCCGAATGGGAGTTTGCCGCGCGCGGCGGGCGGTCCGGAGAAACCTATCCCTGGGGCGAAGACCTCCAGCCCGGAGGCCGTTGGATGGCGAACATCTTCCAGGGAGAGTTTCCGCACCGCGACACGGGTGGGGACGGTTTCAAGGGCATCGCGCCCGTCGCGCAGTTCCCGCCGAACGGCTATGGCCTGCACGACATGGCGGGCAACGTCTGGGAATGGTGCGGCGACTGGTATCGTCCCGACGCCTACGCCGGTCTCGCGCGGGTCGGTGCCGTCGCCCGCAATCCAACGGGCCCGGCCACCCCGTTCGATCCCGCGGAGCCCGGCCGGGCCAAGCGCGTGCAGCGCGGCGGTTCCTTCCTCTGCACCGACCAGTATTGCACCCGCTACATGGTGGGCACGCGCGGCAAGGGCGAGATCGGCACCGGCAGCAACCACGTGGGGTTTCGTTGCGTGAAGCAGCCGTAGCAGACCGTGCGGAACCCGAAAGCATCGAACGCCCAACGCTGAACTCTGAACTTCGAACGGACGACCTCCGGCCATTCCTTCGACGTTCAGCGTTGGCCGTTGAGCGTTCGCTGTTTCCCCCGTTGCGCCCGTTTTTGCCGTTTGAAGCGCCGTCCCCCGGTTGCTAGCGTCCGCGCTCCGATTGCGCCGTATGGACTACAAGAACACGCTGAACCTGCCAAAGACCGACTTCGCGATGAAGGCCGACCTGGTCACCCGCGAACCGCAGCGCCTCGCCCAGTGGGAGGCTTCCGGGCTCTACGGCCGCATCCGCGCCGCGCGCGCCGGGCGCGAGAAGTTCGTCCTGCACGACGGTCCGCCTTTCGCCAACGGCGATGTCCACGTCGGCACCGCGCTGAACAAGATCCTCAAGGACATCATCATCAAGTTCCGCACGCTCGAGGGGAAGGACGCGCCCTACGTTCCCGGCTGGGACTGCCACGGCCTGCCCATCGAATCGAAGGTGTCGCAGGAGCTGCGCGCCGCCGGCCAGATCGAGGCCGATGCCGCCACGATCCGTTCCGCCTGCGACGCCTACGCGCGCAAATACATCGACCTCCAGCGCGGCCAGTTCAAACGCCTCGGCGTGCTGGGCGATTGGGAGAATCCCTACCTCACGCTGAACAAGAGCTACGAAGCGGAGGAGCTGCGGATGTTCGCCGACATCGTGAAGCAGGGCTTCGTCTATCGCGGCAAGAAGCCGGTCTATTGGAGCATTCCCTTCAAGACCGCCTTGGCCGAGGCCGAGGTGGAATACGCCGACCACGTCAGCCAGAGCGTCTTCGTGAAGTTCCCCGTCGTCGGCACGCCCAACACCTGGGTGCTGATCTGGACGACCACGCCGTGGACGTTGCCCGCGAACCTCGCCGTCGCCTTCAATCCGCGCCTCTTCTACTCCTGCGTCACCGGGCCGGACGGCGCCTACTACGTCGCCAACGATCTTCTGGGCGTGGTCAGCGAGAAACTCGGCTGGTCCGCCTACCAGATCCAGCACACGGCGTCGGCCGACGAGTTGGCGTCGCTGGAATACCGCCATCCGTTCTGCAATCGCACCGGCAAGCTCTTCCCTGCCGACTTCGTCGAGAACAGCACCGGCACGGGCTTCGTCCACATCGCGCCCGGCCACGGCATGGACGACTACCAGCTCGGGCTCAAGGTTGGCCTGCCGATCTACTGCCCGGTGGATGACGAAGGCCGACTGGCTCCGACCAATGATCTCCCGGCCGACCAGCAGATGCCGGAAGGCTTGATCGGCAAGTCCACGCTTTCCAAAGGCGGCCGTTCCGATGCAAACGACGCCGTGCTGGCTCTCTTGACCGAGAAGAACGTCCTCGCCCATCGCGTGGACTACCATCACAGCTACCCGCACTGCTGGCGGAGCAAGACGCCGATTGTCTTCCGTGCGGTGGACCAGTGGTTCATCAAGATCGACCACGAAGTAGGACGGGCTGCCAGCCCGTCGAGTAGCGCAGGCTGCCAGCCTGCGGAGTCGAGTGCGGGCGAGCCGCCCGCACTACATGGCGGGCAGGCTGCCCGCCCTACTACGACGTTTCGCCAACGGGCCATTTCCGAGATCGATAAGGTCGCTTGGATTCCCGACTGGGGCATCAACCGCATCAAAGGCGCCGTCCAGACGCGCCCCGATTGGTGCATTAGCCGCCAGCGCACCTGGGGCGTGCCCATCCCGGCGTTCTACGACGCGGACAAGAACCCGCTGCTCAATGCCGACATCATCCGCAACGTCGCCGCGTTGATCGAAGAACACGGCTCCAACGTGTGGTTCGCCAGCTCGGTCGAAGAACTCTGGTCCAAGGTGAAGCCGGCCAATTGGTCTGGCCCCACGCCCGTGGCCAAGTCGTCCGACACGCTGGACGTGTGGATCGATTC
>CAMLMI010000326.1 GCA_946480965.1 uncultured Verrucomicrobiales bacterium
ATCTCACTGGAGACACCGACACCTGGACCGACGCCGCAGCACTACAACGGTGGATTTCGCGCCAAAGGGAAGGCATCGATTAGTCTCGTTGGAAGCAATGAAGTTTTCATAAATGCAGACGCATTTATTACGTCCCTTAATTCCCAAGATCCTCAGGTTGTATTTCCGGACAAGGCTTATCGCATCATCGATTCGGCATTGGATGGTGCATTGGAAGTTCGTCTCGTTAATCCAGCCGCTGGATCGATCGACACATACTCATATTCCAGGGACGGCTGGGACGCCAAAATGACATGGCACGACACAGACGACCATCATTCATTGACGGTATCCAAAAATGGTGTCGTCAGTTCGTGGAGCGTCTTTGCGAGGCAACGCGAATTCAGCATCGAAACACATCCAATTGCAATCAGGGTAAGATTGAAGGGGGAGAGAGAGAAGTAGAACGACTCTAAAAATGCTATCAACGCGGCTGGCAAATCGCCTTTTGACACGTCCTTTCCTTTCTAAGAACAAGGCGATTCCAACGGCCGTCCAGTAAATCCAAAATTATCGGAGAAGAAAGCCACCCGCAAAACCCACTCCAAGACCAATTCTGGCTGTTCCTCCCACTCTCACTATCCGGCGTTATAGCGGAATGCCCGACGACACGTGTAGGCTGTAAACTTCACTAGATCTTTCTTTTGATCCATTTGATCAAGAGTTCCTCTAGAACTGATCGCGGGCTCCAATGTTTTGCAAAAAAAGTGCGCTCCTCCAAGGGTAAACTTTTTGCCGCAAGCAAGAATGCGCTCCGTCCCCACGAATCCATTCCCATTGCGTGTTCCTTTAGTTCCCGGAGCCAATCGGAGTGCTGTCCCAGCCGGGCCGCCAATATCACTTCCCGCTTTATCTCTGACCCTCCGTTCTCGTAATGCTCCGTCAAATCTGAAAAGTGATCGCCTTAAGCAGGCGATCCGAGACGCCACTTATGTCAAATTCGCCAGCTAAGGCAACCGAGAGCAGATAGTGACAAACAGACGACAGCGCAGGAATCATACGATCCATATTGTC
This sequence comes from uncultured Verrucomicrobiales bacterium, assembly GCA_946480965.1. The sequence continues at coordinate 1,054 of CAMLMI010000326.1, forward strand.
CAAACAGAACACAACTCCTCCCGGATGCCCTGTTTGAGTGAGGCGGCGCAGAAACCAGCGAAGGCGAACAAAATCTACAGATCCACTAGAGAGATAGTCTTCGAGTATTCGCTCAATCGATTCTCTAGAAATTATTCTGAAATCTTCCTGCGATAGCTTGCTTAATGTAATTGTCGAATACGGATTCCCTCCAGAATACTTCCTGATCACGGAAATCAATTCCGATTCCTTTTCGCTGATTGGGCGATCTTCAATCATTTCTTTAGCATGAGCTACTATTTCGCTCTTGTTGAGAAATGCAGTTTTGCTCTTGTTGAGAATCAACCTTTGCTGTGAATCCAGAACACCGGCGATTGTGTAAAGGTGCTTTTGGCAATCAGTTTTGTTCTTTCCGAAGACCACAATGTCGTCGACATACCTAATGAACGTGATGCCCCGGCTCTTGAGGGCGTTGTCTAGAGGGATTAGCGTCGCTTCAGCGAGCAAGTGAACAGCATGAGGCCCCACTGGTATCCCTCTGGAAACTTTCGCCGTTAAGCTTTCCAAAAGGGAAATTAACCACTTAATAGATTGATTCTGGAATCCAGAGTCGATCAGTTGGTTTTCGAGAGTGTGGTGGTAAATCTGATTGTAAAAGTCAGAGATGTCCAAGACTAGAGCCGCTTCATGCCATGATCCAAGCCGGGCGCATTGTTTCCAGAATGGCGTCCAATCGTGATTCCGATTGTAAAGCCAACCGTCGATATGGGGATCAAATCGGTTGCTAAATACAATATTCTCGGTTACCGGAATTCGTCGTTGTTCTATAAGATGCCCGCATTCGTATATCAAACTTGTGAGCAACACGCTATCTAGCGGGTTTAGCTGGGTCGCTCTGCGAAACGAGACCTCATCCTTTGGAACCATGAAGCGCCGAGCCGGCTCTGGGGTGAAATCAGAGATGCTTTTCGCAGTCAGTGCAGCGACGACCTCGGTTTCCAAGATCGAAAGCGCTTCAATCTCAGCCGCCCACGGAAAGAGATCTGAATCGCCAATGTTGGAGAGGTGTTTCAGGGCCCACTTAATCGAATCTGGTTTTAGAACCATTTTAATTTGGGCTTAATTGTTCCGCCTTGTTGACATGTGAGGTTCTTGGAGATGTCCCAAATCCCCTTTGCGTTCAATTAAATTTCCCGATCTGGCGCAATTCCCCAATACGCTGATGCTTGATCTCTTGTAACCAGGGCCTTGTAGTGTCGATGCAGCATGTCAAGTGAATGCCCAAGCATCGTCGCCACCCGTTCCGCGCTCCCGCATTCCGCCAGCCAATAGCTCGCTGCGCTGTGCCGGGTGATGTCCTTCGGCCAGTCCTTCCACCCCAACGCCTCCCGCATCCCGCGATAGGCCCGACGACGGGCTTCTTGGTGCAACGGAAGGTCGCTTCCGTTGCGTTGGGCGAACCTGAGCCATTCTAGCGCAGAAGGCTGCGGGTAGACGATCCGCCGTCGCCGGACTTTGCTGGTCTGGGCCTCTACAACCACCAAACCTTCGGCGAGCTGGATTTGATCCCATCGGGTTTGGGTGGCTTCTTCGGGCCGAAGCCCGCACAGCGTCGTCAGAACAAACCACGCCAGCGCCCGAGGGCGTTCCTGACAGAGCCACTTGAGGCAGGTTTCGAGCTGTTTCGGGGTGAACACGGCGGGGGGCTTTTCAACCCGTTTGACCCGTTCGACTTTCTCGACCGGGTTTTCGGCGACCCATCGCTTCCTTAGGGCGAACGAAAAGAGAGTCGAGATCATGGCCCGAAAATGTGGCCGCGACTTCGGCGGAATGTCCTCAAGAAATAGGTTCACCTCAGCCGACGTGACCCGGTCGATCTTCGCCTCTTCCCTGCCCTTCGTGAACCGCCGGAGGCAGGAATCGAGGTGGTCTACGTATCGGCGAGCCCGACCTGATTCCAGTTTGGCGCTTCCAAGTTGGGACAAGGCGACTTTCAGGGTGGGCGCGGTGCTCTCCGGTTCCTTGGGCGGTTCAGCCTGGTAGGTGGTGACTACTTTCAGAAGGTCCAAATTTCGGCGTTGCGACTCGCGATGGACCAAGACGAGTCGGATTTTCTCGTCGACGGTCAAATCCCTCCAAGCCTCCGCGATCTCCTGCATGTCCTTCTGGACCTCTTTCGCCAGTTGATCCGCTTCTGCCTTCGAGCCAAAGAAGGAGCGTTCCCGAATCCCGCCAACCCGGCGGTCGACCACCCAAACGCTCTTCCCACGAAGAAGCGTGGAACGAACAGTTACCTTGCCCATTCCGCCCTCCCTGTTGCCACTTTGTTGCCACATTTCGAGGTGCATAACGACGTTTTGTGGCGCTCAACGTCGCAAATCGGGAGGGACAGCCGCAGTCCAAGCGGCGGGAAACAGACGCGAAAAACCCTTATTTTTAAGGTTTTTTGAGGGAAATGGGTGCGGAAGGAATGGTCGGGGCGGTGAGATTTGAACTCACGACCTCTTGCACCCGAAGCAAGCGCGCTAGCCAAACTACGCTACGCCCCGACGAGGGCGAAAAACTGAACACCGAAGGTCGCGATTGCAATTCCCTTTTTCAGGAAACCTCGCGTCCTTGGCGAAATCTCCTCACACCACCGCAGCGTCGTTCAGCACCGCCACGGCCAAACGTTCGGTCGCGTGCTTTTCCGCCACCGCCCGGCGCAGGCGGATCGCTTCGGCGGCGAACACCTCGCCGGGACGCAACACCGCCGATCGCAGCACGAACTCCGCGAGACACGAAGCCACCAGGGAGAAATGCCGAAGCCGGAACGCCCTCACCTCCGAAGCGGCGATCCCCGTTCCAGCCGTCATCCAACGCACTGCGGGATTCTGCTTGGCCTCGCGTTCGACGTCTTCCGAACGGAACCACCCGCGCGCATAGCACAGGACCATCGCCCCTAGGAGCACTTCCGCGCGTTGGCGTTGATCCCGAGGCAACCGCGACGGGATGAGCGGACGTTCCACGAATTCCCGCGCCACCTCCATCGCCAGCCCCACGCTCCGCGCCTCCACGGACGAGACGGAGCATCCGGTGTCGGTATCGGCTTGGCTCGGGGCGGAATCGGTGTCGGCAATGTTCATGGCTCAAAAGCTGGTAGTTCGTTGTGTCGATCCGGAGACATTCCCGAGACAAAACCGGCAAACTGTTTCGGGACTTCACCGGTTCATCGTCACAACATCCGGCGGCTTGATGCTCCAAATGCTCCGATCGGAAGAATCTTCGCGACATCCGCCAATCCTGGCACTGAAACGGACATATCCACGCATCTTGATGGGATGATTTTAATTCTGGTGAAAGGTCGGAACCGCACTTAATTTCATCCTCATTGTGAGCCAATCACCGATCTACACCGGCCAAGGCGCCGCTCTGGAGCGCCTGTTGCAGCAGCGCATCGTCATCATCGACGGGGCAATGGGCACGACCATCCGAACCTACGGCAAGAAGGAGGCGGATATCCGCGGCACGCGTTTCGCCGATTCGAAGAAGGACCTGCTCAACAACGGCGACCTCTTCTCGCTCACGCAGCCCGAGATGATCTGCGACATTCACCGGCGCTTTCTAGAAGCCGGCGCGGACATCATCGAGACCAACACCTTTTCCGCCACGAGCATCGGCCAGAGCGAGTTCTTCGTGGACGACCCGCGCGAGCACGGCGGCCGTAAGGATCCGGCGTTTTACCAGAAGATCATCGAGGACAAGTTCCTCAACGACCTCGCGTGGGAGATCAACGAAGTCTCTGCCCGCCAGTGCCGCGAATGGGCCGACCGCGTTGCGAACAAGGACGGCAAGCAACGCTTCGTCGCCGGTGCGATCGGGCCGCTGACGGTGTCGCTCTCGAACTCGCCGGACGCCGACGACTCGGGCTTCCGCGTCGTGACGTTCGATCAGGTGAAGCAGGCCTACATCAATCAGGTCCGTGCGCTCATTAAAGGCGGCTCCGACTTCCTGCTGGTGGAAACCATCTTCGACTCGCTCAACGCCAAGGCGGCGCTGGTGGCGATTCAGGAAGTCTTCGATCAGGATAACGTCCGCCTGCCAATCTCCATCTCCGCCGCCGTCGGTCGCGGGGGCGAGACGATGATCTCCGCGCAGACCATCGAGGCGTATTGGAACGCGGTGAAGCACGTGAAGCCGCTCTCCGTCGGCCTGAACTGCTCGCTCGGGCCCGACCTCATGCGGCCGTTCCTCGCGGAGCTTTCCGAGAAGTCCACCGCTGCGATTTCCTGCTACCCGAACGCCGGATTGCCCAATCCGCTTTCACCGACGGGCTTCGACCTGAAGCCGGAAGACATGGGCCGGTTCCTCGGCGAGTTCGCGCAGAGCGGTCTGGTGAACATCGCCGGCGGTTGCTGCGGCAACACGCCGGAACACATCGCCGCGATTGCCAAGGCGCTCGACGGACGGCATCCGCGCGATTTGATGCCGAAAGAATCCGGCACCGA
>CAMLMI010000327.1 GCA_946480965.1 uncultured Verrucomicrobiales bacterium
GAGTTGAAGGCGATGTTCTGGAAGGAATACGTCGATCGGACCGCGCCGTGGGAGCTGATCCACTTCCATGCCGACGGAGTCGACGGCGTCTTCCGCTGCCGCGCCTCGGCGAAACGCAGCGGGGCAGAGGTCAGTGTGACCGGCGAAGGCAACGGGCCCATCGCCGCGTTCGTCCACGGCCTGGTCGCGCTGGGCGTGCCCAAGTTCGAGGTCGCCGACTTCCGCCAGCACGCCTTGAGCGCCGGCGAAGAAGCCTCCGCCATCGCCTACATCCGGGTGAAGCTGGCCGACGGCAAATCCCGCTGGGGTGCCGGCGTGGACACCAACATCGAACTCGCCTCGATCAAGGCCGTGCTCAGCGCGTTGAACCGGATCTGACATCCACGGCTGTTTCGTCGGAAAGGCCCTCCGTCCTGATTGGGCGGAGGGCCGTTGCGTGTTTCAAGGACTGGTCGGGACCGCGCCGTCAGGAGCGTTCCGCCACGAGGTTGGCCGACTCTTCGGCGATGCAGGTCAGGGTTTCGTCGGCCTTCTTTTCCTCGTCCAGGGTGGACTGGAGGAGCTTGGCTGCCGTGGTGTGTCCCATCTGTTTGGCCCAGGTGGTGAGACAGCCATAGGAGGCGATCTCGTAGTGCTCCACCTTTTGCGCGGCGGAGATGAGGGCGGCGTCGAGGGCCTCGGAGTCCTCGTGGTCTTCGAGGATGCGGGCGCCTTCCTTGAGCAGACCTTCGATGGCTTCGCACTTCTTCGTCTTTGCGGGGGCATCGACGGATTCGAAGACCTGGACGACGCGCTCCACGTGGGCTTCCGTCTGGGTCAGGTGTTCTTCCAGAGCGGCGCGCAGTTCGGACGAGCGGGCCGCTTTGGCCATTTTGGGAAGCGCCTTCAGCAGCTGCTTCTCCGCGTGGTGGATGTCGGCGAGTTCTTCGAGGAAGAGTTTATGTAGTTCGTTGTTCATGGTTCCAGAGAGTGGAGGGTGAAATCCGGCGAATCCCAAAACGACGCCGGTGCTGTTCCAGAACAGCGGGTCGGATGCCATCCCCGCCTGGGGAGGAAAAGGCCACGTTTTCCCGGCCAAACACGGTTCTTTCGCCCGTCGAGCGGAGGCGTGGGATTGCAGATTGATTCCCCCGCGTCCGTGCACCGTTTCAATCTGCATCCCCCTCGTCCGATGCGGCCGAACAAGCTCTCCCCCTGCGGAAGCGCCGCCGGGTGCGAGCACCGCCGATCAAGGGAGGATTCCCAGAAAGCACTTGCGTCCACGGCCGGGCGGACCGTCATCCTGCGGCCCGTGTTGCGCCGAGATTCCTGTCCTTTGAACCGCTTCTTGCGTTGTTGGATAGCCGGGATCGTCTGCGGCTTGGGTGCAGTCTCCTCTCCGGCGTCCGAAGTTCTGCGGCCCCTTCCCACCGCCGTTTCCGCCTTGGGCCGATTGGAGCCGGGCGACGGCTTGCGGCACCTCGCCGCGCCGCATTCCACCCAGGGACCATCCATCATCGGACGGCTTTTCGTCCGCGAAGGCCAATGGGTCACGAATGGCCAACCGCTCGCCGTCACCCACAACCACGCCGCGCTGGAGGCCGCGTGGCGGCAGGCCGTGGCGTCGGTTGAGCTGGCCAAGCGCCATCTCGCGGTGGTGGAGACCGGAGCCAAAACCGCCGAGCTGGCCGCGTTGACGGCGGAGCTGGAACGCGCGCGGGTGGAGGCCGACGACGCCGGAAGAAACTGGCGGCGTTCGCGGCAGTTGCGGGTGGAAGGTTCGCTGGTCTCGGCCGAATCGGTGGAGCAACTGGAGGCCCGCTTCCTCGCGCTTTCCAATGCGGTTCATGTCTCCGAACACCGGCTCGCCGCCGGACGCGAGGTGCGGCCGGTGGACGTGGCCCATGCCCGCGCGGACGTGGCGGTCGCGGAAGCGGCGGCGGAACGTGCGCATTACGACTGGCAGCAGACGATCATCCGCGCCCCGGCCGACGGCGAGATTCTGCGCGTCCACCAACGTGAAGGCGAACAGGTCGGGGCGGACGGCGTGGCGGATTTCGGCGCGACCGACCGCATGGGCGTGCGCGCGGAGGTCTATGAAAGCGACGTGCGACGGCTGAAGGTCGGCCAAAAGGTCGAGGTGAAGGGCGCGGCGTTCGACGGCGTGTTGCCGGGCAAGGTGGAGTCTATCGGGCGGCAAGTGCGGAGCAACCGGCTGCTGAGTCCCGATCCGGCCGAGTTCGCCGACGCGCGCGTGGTCGAGGTGTGGGTGCGCTTGGACCGGAGCGAGCCGGTCGCCGGGCTTTCCGGGGCGTTGGTCAACGTCGCGTTTCTCCCGTGAGCGTGTCGCGTCCACCGGGTTGGTTGCGGCTGCTGCGGCCCGCCGGGGTGCCGTTGGCCTGGCGGCAATTGACCGCGCGTCCTTGGCGCTTCGCCGCCGCCGTGGCGGGCATCGCCTTCGCCTCGGTGATGATGCTGATGCAGCTCGGCTTTCGCGACGCGCTCTTCGACAGCGTGTGCCTGCTGCACCGCGCGTTCGACGGCGAGCTCTTCCTCATCGGCAAGCACTACGATTCGGTCGGCGATTCGCGCAGCTTCGCGCGGCGGCGATTGAACCAGGCGCTGGCGGTGGAAGGCGTGGAGCGTGCGTCGCCCGTCTATTTCGGAGTCGCCCTGTGGAAGAACCCCGCGACGCGGCTGGATCGGACCATCTTCCTCATCGGCTGTCCCGGCGCGGACCCGTGCCTGCGGTTGCCGGGCGTGGAAACGCACGGCGCGGCCTTGCGGCGGGAAGACGCGGTGCTCTTCGACACGGCCTCGCGGCCCGACTTCGGTCCGGTGCCGGAGCTGTTCGCGCAGGACGGTCCGGTGACGACCGAGATCGGCGGCAAGCGCGTGCAAGTGGGCGGACTCTTTACGCTGGGCACTTCCTTCGCGGCCGATGGCAATCTGCTCGTCGGCGACACCGCGTTCCATCGGCTGTTTCCCAACCGCTCGCCGGGAACGGTGAACTTGGCTGTCCTAAGGCTCGCGCCGACCTCCGATCTGCGCAGCGTGCAGGTGGCCGTGCGCCAGCACTTGCCGGACGACGTTCTGGTGCTGACGCGCGACGAATTGATGGCGCGCGAAGTGGACTACTGGGCGCGGCGCACGCCCATCGGCTTCGTCATCTCGGCGGGCTTGATCGTGGGATTCATCGTCGGCGCGGTGATCGTCTATCAGATCCTCTACACGGACCTGACGGACCACTTGAAGGAGTATGCCGTGCTCAAGGCGACAGGCTGTTCCGACCTCTTCCTGCAAGGGCTGGTGGTGCAGCAGGCGGTGGTCTTGGCCGTGGCCGGGTTCCTGCCCGCCGCCGCCATGTCGTGGGGCGTCTTCGCGCTGACCCGCGAGGCGACGTCGCTGCCCGCGTATCTCGATCTCACCAAGTGCGCGCTGGTCCTCGGGCTCACGCTTGCCATGTGCCAGATCGCCGGGGTCTTCGCCCTGCGCGTGCTGCGCCAGGCCGATCCGGCGGAGGTCTTCTGATGGAACCGCTGCTCCGTTTCCGAGAAGTCCGCCACGCCTTCGGTGAAGGCGCGCTGCGTCGTCAAGTCTTGCACGGCGTGAACGCCGACCTGATGCCCGGCCAGATCGTCATCCTCACGGGGCCGTCCGGCGCGGGGAAGACGACCATCCTCACCTTGGGCGGCGCGCTGCGGCGCGTGCAGTCGGGCAGCGTCATCGTCTTCGGCCAGGAACTTGCCGGAGCCGACCAGGCCGCGTTGCTCGCGGTGCGGCGCAGGATCGGCTTCATCTTCCAGTCGCCGAACCTGCTCGATTCCCTGACCGCCGTGCAGAACGTGGCGCTGACCTTGGCCTGGAACGGCGAGGCCGGCGCCGAGGAAGCGCGTCGCCGCGCGCTTGAGCAATTGGAGCGCGTCGGATTGGCCGATCACGCGCACAAATATCCGGGCCAGCTCTCCGGCGGCCAACGCCAGCGCGTGGCCATCGCCCGTGCGTTGGTGGGCGAACCGCAGTTGATCTTGGCTGACGAGCCGACCAGCGCCTTGGACCGCGAAACGGGACGCGAAGTGGTGGAATTGCTCCACAAGCTGGCCCGGCAAAAAGGCTGCGCCATTCTCCTCGTCACCCACGACCACCGCATCCTCGACATCGCCGACCACACCTTGTCGCTGGAGGATGGGCGCTTGGTCTCCTACGCCCGCGATGCCGCCCAGCGCACGGCCTTGCTCCTCTCCGGACTGACGCAGGCGTCCCGCCCAGAAGAACTCCAGCGCGAGATCAACGAACTGGACGAAGCCGGGTTCCACCGCTTCATGGAGGAGTCCACCGACGAGTTCGATCAGCTGCGGCGCAAGCTGGAGGAAGCCCGCAGCCAAGTCGCCGCTTCGCAGTTCGACCGTTTGCTCGTCGCCGCCACGCTCAAGGCCGGACAACTGCTGGACGCCGACCGCGTCACGCTCTTCGCCGTGGATCGCGCGGCCGGGAAGCTCCGTTCGCGCGTGGCACAGTCCGGCAGCCAGGAACTGCTCCAGATCGAGCTGGGACTCGACCAGGGCATTGCCGGGTTGGTCGCGCGCACCGGCGAGACGGTGAATCTGGAGGATGCCTACGAACATCCGCTCTTCAACCGCAGCATCGACCAGCGCTCCGGCTACCGCACCCGGAGCCTGCTCTGCGTGGCCGTGAAAGATGAGGCCGGGCAGGTCATCGCCGTGGGCCAGGTCTTGAACAAGCGGGGCGGGGGAGCCTTCACCGCCGAGGACGAGGAGCGGTTCCAGAAGTTCCTCGAGCCCATCGGGCGGCTCTTGGCCGGATTGCAGGCGGCTTGAAGAACGGTCCGGTTGGTGTGGGCCTTTCGGCTAGAAGCCCGTGAAGCCGGTTTCCCGGGAGGAAGCTTCCATCGCAGGTTGAGACGTCTGGCGGGATGTTGCAGCGGGAGCAGCGGGCAACGACGTGGTCGAATGTTCGGCCGATCGGCGGTGGGCGTTCGCCTGCCGCCCATGCAGCGCCGGCGCGGGCGATTCGGCGCGCTGACGGGTCCGGCCGTAGATGATGGTCTCCAGATGCGACGCGGCGACGCGGAGAGCTTCGGCCTGGGCGTTGAGTTCCTGGCTGGCCCCGGCGCTTTCCTCGGCGCTGGCGGCGTTGCCCTGCGTGACCTTGTCCATCTCGGACACGGCCAGGTTCAACTGGGAGAGACCCTGGCTCTGTTCCTGGGATGCGGACGCCATCTCGCCCACCAGGGTGTCGAGTTCGCGCACCTGGTGCTGGATCTCCTCGAATTTACGGGCGACCTCCGCGCTGACCTGCACGCCCTTCTCGCTTTGCTGGACGCTGGTCTCGATCTTGATCGCGGTCTCTCGGGCGGCGCCGGCGCAACGCTGGGCCAAACTGCGGACCTCGTCCGCGACCACGGCGAACCCGGCCCCGGCTTCCCCGGCGCGCGCGGCCTCCACGGCGGCGTTCAAGGCGAGGATGTTCGTCTGGAACGC
>CAMLMI010000328.1 GCA_946480965.1 uncultured Verrucomicrobiales bacterium
CTGTCCAGCCGCCGCCACGGCAGCCGGCGCGGCGGCATTGCCAATAGCCGGTTGGGCAGGAGCGGGATTCCGTTGCCCACGTCGTCTGTGGTTTCTTCAACGCATCCCCGTTGCCCGCCGAGGCGCGTCGCGGTGATCCAAGCCGATTCTCGAACGTTCCCAACCATGTTGTTTCCTCTGAGTCTCCGACGGGCCGTGGTTCTCCTGCTGGTGTGGACGGGGGGATCGAGCGCGGTTCCAGCAGCCCGCGCGCTCGTGGTGCAGGTCGATCCCGCCGTGCCGTTGACCAACGCCACCGCGTTGGCCGAGTGGAACGCGGACGGCGATCTGGAGGGCTGGTCGCCTTCGGGGATGTCCACGGCCACGGTGACGAACGGGAACTTCATCGGTACGGACGACGGCACCTTCGCCGTCGCGCCGCAGCTCCAACGGCTCAACCTCGTCAACGGCCCGGACCTCGATCTCGGCTACAACGATTTCCTCGATCTGCGGATCAAGCTCCCGTCCGGCTACGCGGGCGATGTGCTGCTCCACTACGGCACCACCCGCACGGCCGGCATCGCCACGAACCGCATCGTCACCTTGAGCAACGCCGTGCTCCGGGCCGACGGCGCGTTCCACACCTACCGGGTCGAACTCGGGCTGGAACCGCTCTGGCGCGGCCGGTTGCGCGACCTGCGGTTGATCCCGCTCACCGGCAACGCCGCGGCCGGGGCGAACTTCGAGATCGATTTCCTCCGCGTCGGCGACTTGGCCGGTGACGTCTATCTCCCGCGCCACACGGCCAATTGTCCCGCGCCGGGCGCGAGCGCTCCGTCGGCCGTGGGCGGCGGAATCGTGTCGTCGATGGAGTCGAAACACTTCCGCGTGCTCTGGAATCCGTCGGTCACGGCCAAGCCCGGTTGGACCACGAACGTCCCCATCGGCACGCTGCGGAACCTGGAGGAAGTCTGGCAGGTCCACATCAAGAAGCTCGGCTACCGCGAGCCGTCCGAGTCGTGGACGCCCGCTCTGCGCGACGGACGCAAATACAAGGTGAACCTCACCATGTGGCACGACGGCTATTGGGCCGGCGGCGACGCGGGCGACTTCGGCTGGATGAACATGACGCCCGACGGCCTGCGCGTGGACCCGCCCACCTGGGTCTTGCCGCACGAGTTCGGCCATGTCTGCCAGATGCACGCCCGCGAAGGCGGCCAGACCGTGGAAGGCGTCTGGTGGGAGAGCCACGCCAACTACGTCCGCGAAGCCTGGATCAACCACTATCGCGGCAACTTCGATCTCGGCGGCGCCAGCAATCTCGACAGCCTCTTCGCCGCCAGCGCGCACTGGTATCATTCGCATGGCCGCCACTATTACCTCTGCTGGCCGCTCTTCATGTATTTGGACGAGACCCCGGACAACCTTCCCGGTCTCGGCGGCGACTTCACCGCCCGTATCTGGCGCGAAACGCTCGCCAACGAGTTCATCTACGACACCATCCAGCGCCTCGCCCCGGCCGCATCGCTCAAGGATCTCGTCGGTCTCATGGCCCGGCGCAACGTCACCTGGAACTACGCCAATCAAACCGGCCTCAAATCCGCCGCCGCGTCCGGCGATTCTGATCTGCTGGCGCGTTGGGTCGTCACGGATCTGATCCGTCGCCCCGACGACCTGAACTGGTGGCAAGTGCCTTTGGACAAAGCGCCAATGCAGGGCGGCTACACCATCCACCAGCTCACGCCATCGGGCAGCGGCTCGGGACGTGTGGTGACGGTGAACTTCCGGGGCCAGCCGAACGCCGCGCGCGGCGCGGATTGGCGGGCGTCCTTTGTCGTGGTGAATTCGGCGGGCCAGGAACGCTATTCCAGTCTGTGGAACACCGGGACCAACAGCGTCACGCTCGGGGCGGACGAAAACACCGTCTATCTCGTCGTCGCCGCCACGCCCGACGACTTCATCCCCGGCGGCCAGAACGACACCCAGTTCCCCTACCAGTCGCATCCGCAGCGGATGCGGTTCCCCTACGAGATCCAGATCTCGGGCGCGACGCCGGTCGAATCGCCTTCGACCGGCACGGCCGGGTTGATCCAGCACGCGAATGGCGGCGGCTACAAAGCATCCACCGCCACCGTGGCCGCGACGGCATATGTCGGGCCCAACGCCCGGGTGCTGAACACCGCCCGCGTCTTGGGCAATGCCCGCATCGAGGACTTCGCCGTGGTGAAGAACAGCGCCACGGTGCAGGACAACGCCGTGGTCAGCGGCCACGCCTTGGTGCGGAACAGCGCGATCCTCCGTGACCGCGCCAAGGTCCGCGACTTCGCCCAGGTGATCGACAGCGCCGTGGTCTCCGGCGACGCCCGCGTGCTGGGCCGCGCCTGGGTGCGCGACCGCGCGGTGCTGACCAACTGGGTGACGGTGAAGGGGAACGTCGAGCTTTGGCGCTTCGACGACACGGTCGCTGGCCAGGCGATCGGCGGACGGATCAGCGGTGATGCGGTGCTGGACGGCGACTGGGCCGGTGGCCGCTCCATCACCAACGGCTTCCAGTTCGGCTTCCTGCCCTTCAACCAAGGACCGCTGGAATGGATCAACGCCCGCACCGCGCCCCGTCGGCTTTTCGCGGTATATGACTTCGACCAGACGCACGATTCCCAGGCGCTCGACCGCGTGGGCGTGACCCACGGGTATCTGCGCGGCGGACCGGCTTGGCTCGCGGCCGACGGGAAACGATCCGGTGTGCTGAGCTTCGACGGCGTGGACGACGCCGTGGTCCTGGAACGCTCCGTGTCCGACCTGCGCGAGATCACCGTCATGGCCTGGGTGAAGCGGAACGGCGGTCCCGCCAACCAGCCCGTCTTCCATTTCGGAGCTTCGTCGTCGCGCCGGATGTTCCTCACGCCGGACAACGGTTCCGGCCAAGCGCAGTTCACCATCCAGAACGGCGGCGCAGTTCAAAGCCTCACGCTCTCCAACGCCTTGCCCGTCGGAGTCTGGACCTACGTCGCGCTCACGCTCTCCAACGCCACCACTGGCCGCCTTTATCTGAATGGCGAACTGGCCGCCGAAGGTCCGATCACGCTCACGCCCGACCAGCTCAACGCCGCCAACGACAACACCACACCGCAGCACAACTACCTCGGGCGTGGCGAAGGCGCGTCGCTCCCGTTCTTCCAAGGCGCGCTGGACGGCGTGCGGATCTACACCGGCGCGCTGACCCCGGCGGAAATCGCCGCGCTGCTGCCGCCGACGGCGGTGGCCACGGCCGGCACGCTGCACGTCGATCTGCGGGCCACGAATGCGCCGACCGGACCGGCGGGAGGCTGGGTAAACTTCGGTTCGCTCGGCGACTTCTCCCGCGTCGGCACCGCCACGGTTTCGACCAATGTCCTCGGCACCGGCATTCCCGGCGTTTTCTTCAACGGCTCCAGCACCGCCTTCCAAGGGCCGAACAGCGTGGCCGACCTCGATGACTCCAGCGACCGCTCGGTCGAGGTCTGGGCCTACAATCCGTCGCTGTTGGACGAAGAGACGATGGTCTCCTGGGGCCATCGCGGCTCGGTCCGGCGCGCCTTCGCCTTCAATTACGGCCAGCACGCCACCTGGGGCGCGGCCACGCATTGGGGCGACGATGTCGGCTGGGGCTCCGTGCCGACCGCCGGGCAATGGCACCATCTCGTCCATACCTACAGCGGCACGCAGGTCCGCGTGTATGTCGATGGCGTGCTCCGCAATTCCAAGACGCTCGGTGGCGCGTTGAACACCTTCGCCGGAGAGCCGATCAACCTCGGCTGCCAGCGCGAAACCGCGAACGGCAACCGCTCCCAATGGTTCTCCGGCTACCTGAACGCCGTCCGCATCCACGGTGGCGTGCTCACCGCCGAGCAAGTCGCGGCCAACCATCTCTTCGGTCCGTGGACCGCGCCCGCCGTTGTGGCCAACACCCCACCAACCCTCGCCGCCATCCCCGATCAAACCGTCCTCGGCGGCGCCTGGCTGCGCGTGACCAACTCCGCCACCGACGCGGAATCTGCGACGTTGAGCTGGTCCCTCCTCAGCGCCCCGACCGGCGCAACGCTCGATCCGGCGACGGGCTTGTTCCAATGGCGGCCGAACGTCTCCGCCACCCCGGCTTCCGTGAGCGTGTCGTTGGCTGTGGCGGACAGCGGTTCGCCCAGTTTGAGCGCCACCCAGACCTTCGGCGTGAACATCCTCGTGCCGGCGGCTCCGACCCTCGACCAGTTCGCCGTGGCCGATGGACAATGGACCCTCCGTCTCAGCGGCGACCTCGGACCCGACTATTGGCTCGACGCCTCGACCAACCTGGTGAACTGGACCCCGCTTCTCGGCACCAACCCGCCCAGCCTGCCCTTCTGGTGGACCAACGCCGCGACCGGCCCCGCCCAGTTCCTCCGCGTCCGCCTCGGGCCGGTTGTTCCATAGCTACAGACGAGACAACTACCTTTATGGATATTGTGGTTTGAGAACGTGTTCTTGGAACCCTGTATCGTAGCGTCGTTCTTTGAATCACACCCACTGGATCGGCCTCCGCTGGATTTCGATCCGCACCAGTTGATTCTTCAGCAGCGTCGGAATCTGGCCGGAGATCGTGGATGCTCCCGGTTTTGCGATCTCGCCTCGACTCGGCCGCTTCTCACCGTTTCGAAAATGAAAGAGAAGCCGGGTCTCCTCGTTGGTCGCTCCCGGGGTTGACCAGGTCTGCCAACCTTCGGCTTCGTCTGGGTCAAGAATGGGGCCGGTGGAGTCGTCTGTTTGGACTCTACCGGATCGAATGCCGACGGAATGGATCGTCTCCCAAGGTCCGTCCGCAACGCCGATCTCCAAGGATTCGAGGGAAATGGGAGTCGTGCTGCTGGTCAACTGGGTGGCCCAACCGCCCTCCTTATAGGTCTGGTAGATTTGTCCCGAGGTAGGACCGGAAGCAAATCGGATCTGAGGAATCGATGGCTGACCGAAAGACCCGTTGCTCGTCAGCTTCAAGGCGACTCCGACCAGACGTTTTTGACCTTTCGGAGCGCCCAGGATTCCTTGCGGAGACGCGATGCCGGTTGGCCTGAAGTTGAGCTGGGGATGGGTAGGCCACGTGCCGTCGGTCGGTGGATCGTAGTCCACAGCCACCAGTTGCACGGTTCCAAACGGATGGTTGCGAACCAACGCTCCGGGAATTACCACGACGTTGGTCGGAGAGTTGAAGCGGTCGTCATGGCGGGAGAGTTTCCATGTTTCCCAAAGAGCCAAGGCTTTCTCTTGTTCCGCCGTCCTGCGTGTCCACGGTGGCGTCCACACCAGCGCGAGGGCGGCGATGCCCAGCCCGGCCGCCAAGACGAGGGTGGCGATGGCCACGGCTTTGCCCATCCGTTGCCGCCAGCTGAGGCCGCCGAATACCAAGGCCAGCACCAGCGCCAAGCCGCCGAAGATCAGGGTCATCTCGTGCCTC
>CAMLMI010000329.1 GCA_946480965.1 uncultured Verrucomicrobiales bacterium
GGGCTCCGGCCAAATCACCTGGCCGACCTCCGAAGGCACCGGACCGAGCACGAATATCTTCCGCGTGGTCGCCCGCGACAACGGCCTGCCGCCGCTCTCCGCCACCAGCAGCGTCGCCGTCATCGTGCGCGAGGTGAACCAGCGCCCTGTGCTGCCCGCACTTCCGGACTTCCAGATCAGCGAAGGCCGCCTCTTCCGCTACACCAACTCGGCCACCGACGCCGATCTGCCGCTCCAGACGCTGGCCTACAGCCTCGGCGCGGGCAGCCCGGCCGGACTGTCGGTGTCGTCCTCCGGTGTCCTGAGCTGGACGCCCACCAGCACCCAGGGCGGCCGCACCAACGCGATCCAGTTGATCGTCCAGGACAGCGGCGCGCCATCGCTCAGCGCCACTCAGATGTTCCACATCTATGTCCGCGACAACACCGGCGACTTCATCGTCACCGTCGGCAAGACCAACCTCCTGGCGGGCAATCCAGGCCATGTGCCGGTGCGGATGAACTCCGGTCTGGACCTGGTCAACGTGACCTTCGACCTCGACGCCGATCCGTCCCGCCTCGACAGCCTGACGCTCGTGCCGCTCGCCTCCGGCTTGAACAGCGCCACGCTGACCCCGGCCGGCAACGGCCGCTCGCGGCTGGAGCTGTCCGCCAACGCCAACGCGCCGCTCAACGGCCAGTTCGACGCCGCCCGCCTGCACTTCTACGCTGTGGACGAACCACGCTCCGCCATCGTGCCGCTGCACGTCGGCAACGTGCAGGGCGTGAAGCTCGGCGGCGAAGCCGTGACCAACGCCGTCGGCATCGACGGCCGTGTCATCGTCGTCGCGGCCGAACCCGTGCTCGAAGCCACCGGCATCTGGGCCAACCGCGTGGTCGAGGTCTATGGCCGTCCGTTGGTGCGCTATGAACTCCTCTCCAGCCCGGCCGTGACCGGACCTTGGGTGCCGGGTCTCCAATGGGATTCGACCAACATCTCCCCCGCCCGCATCCCGATCACCGACACCAACACCCTCTTCTTCCAGGCCCGCCAGATCGCGCCGTGACCTCCGGGTCCGGCGAGCCCCAGTGAAAGGCGGTAGGGCGAAGGCTCCCGCCGAGCCGCCGGAGGCCGATCTCCATTCATAGTGAGTTTCACTGGCGACTCTGGACCGAACCGGAGTTGCTAGTGACGTCGCTGTGCCAAAGAAGGTGGAACAGCGAGGATGGGCCTTTTCTGAGGAAGAAGGGCGTTCGCCGGGTTGGGGAACCCGGCCTACAACCGTCCCGTATCTTCGATCGTGCAACGCCTTGTATGCCCGATCCCCCGACCGGGCGTGGCCACTCACTCAAACTGAGCTTCAGCTTTCATCTCCAAGCTACCCAAACCACCAAAGCCAATACGGTGACGGCGGCAACTACGATGGTCGGCAGGCAACCGGACCGCTTTGTCGAAGAAGCCGAAACAACTTCACGGCCAAGCAATCGGTCGATGGTTTCGGAAGCCTCTAGTTTTGAAGCGGATTTCGGGAGAGTTCCGCCCAGTTCTCGAATGAATTCCAGCTGTGCATCGGTTGCAGATTCTTTGGTCCAAATACCTGCATAGCGCTCTCGCAGTTCTTGAGAACGTTCTGCTGCAGCGCGGCGTGCTGACTCCCTTTCGGGCGCGCGCTTTTCCCACAAAACCCGAGCAGCCTCGCTTCGTGCATTCTTAGCCTCTTCGCGTTCTTTCGGAGGAATGACCCGCATCAGCGCTGCGTGGAGCCTGTCTAGCTCCCAATCGTGGATCTCCCCATCAGCAACGTATCGCTGAACTTCCTCTTTGAGAAAGCGCATCGCAGGCACGCTATCGGCTGGAACCTTTTGCAGCCATGCTCTGAGTTGTTCCAATTCTTGCGCGTCGAACTTTCCATCCGCGAGCCAAGCCCGACTCATTTCAATCAACTCTCGTCCCAGTCCTTCGGTTGCTTGGGCTTTCGTCAAAGCAACTCTGGCACTGCTCTTCTTTGGATGCTGATCGGCCATATTCTCTAGTGAATGCTAAAGATTACCCGTTCCCCTGCTCGGTCCGGCGCTGGAGGCGGGCGGTGACGGCTTCGAGCAGTTCCTGGCTGCCGACCGGCTTCGTCAGATAGTCGTCGGCCCCGAGGTTCATGCCCGCGCGTTGGTCGCCCTTCTCGCCTTTGGCCGTCAGGAAGATGAACGGGATGCCGACCGTCGCGGGATCGGCGCGGAGACCGCGCAGCACGCCGTAGCCGTCCAGCTCGGGCATCATCACGTCGCAGAGGACGAGGTCGGGCTTTTCGCGCAGGGCGGTTTCCAGACCAATGCGGCCGTTTTCGGCGGCCAAGGCGTCGAAGCCTTCCATGCGGAGGATCAGCGCCAGGTTGCGGCGCATCTCGGGCTCGTCCTCGATCACCAGGATTCGGGTCTTCATCGGCGTGGAAAAGGGTTCACGGAGCATTGGCGAAGAGCGGCAGCCGAACGGTCACGGTGGTGCCGCGGCCCTCGGCGCTCTCGACGCCGATCTCGCCGCCGTGGATGTCCACGCAGCGTTTGACGATGGTCAGGCCCAGCCCGGTGCCGGGCACGTTGCCGACGTTGGAGCCGCGCTGGAAGGCCTGGAAGAGGAGCGTCTGGTCGGCCGGGGGGATGCCGATGCCCCGGTCGATGATGCGGCAAACGGCATCCTGCCCCAGCTTCTGGACCTCCAGCCGCACCGGGGAATCCTGCGGGGAATACTTCACCGCGTTGGTCACGAGGTTGCCGAAGATGTGGCGGAGCAGCTTCTCGTCGCCCAGGCCCTCGGCATCGGCCCCGTCGAGGGCGAGCTCGATGGGGCACTTGCGGTTGGTGGCGGACAGCAGCTCGTCCGCGAGGCGGCGGCAGAAGGAGCCGATCTCCAGGCGGCGGGGCTCGAAGTCCAGCTTGCCGGATTCGAAGCGCGCGAGGATCAGCACCTCCTCCATCAGGTCGGACATGCGGCGGATGTTCTTCTCGATGGATTCGAGCTGCTCCTGCCGTTCCTCCGGGCTGAGGCGCTCGAAGTAGTGCCGGAGCAGGTTCGAGGAGGACATCATGATGCCGAGCGGGGTGCGGAATTCGTGCGAGACCATCGAGACGAAGCGGCTCTTCAGCGCGCCCAGCTCGCGTTCGTGCTCCAGCGCGCGGCGCAGCTCGGCCTCGGCCCGCTTCCGCACGGAGACGTCCTGGACGTTGGTCTGGATCAGCCAGCCCTCCTTGGTCTCGATGCGGTTCATCGTGATGTCGAGGTCCACCTCGGCGCCGTCGCGGCGCATCGCGACCCACTCGAACTTGGCCGTGCCGTTGACGAGGCATTCCTGCATCCGCCGCTGGCTGGCCACGCGGGAGGGCTCGCCGTTGGGCTGCAGCGGCGGCGCGAGCTCGGAGGGATGGCGGCCCACGAGCTGTTCCGCGCGGTCGTAGCCGAGCAGGCGGACGGTGGCGGGGTTGACCGCGAGGATCTTCTCCGCGTCGCGCAGCAGCACGCCGTGGCTGGAGGTCTCGAAGAGCGTGCGGAACTTCTGCTCCGATTCCCGCAGCGCCTGCTCCGAACGCGCCCGGTCGGCGCCCACGATGCTCAGCGAGACCATCGACCCGAGCGCGGAGACGAAGTCGATCTCCTCCGGGCTCCATTCGCGCATCGCGCCCACGTGTTCCTGGCAAAGCACGCCCACGAGTTCGCCGTGGACCCAGACCGGCACGTCGAGCATGGAGCTGATGCCGAGCGGCGCGAGGTAGGTCTCGCCCAGCTCGCGCGAGGCCGGGTGGGTCATCGCGTCGTGCGCCACGATCGGCTGGCGCGTGGAGAGCACGCGGAAGTAGGACGGCGCGTGCGGGGCGGCCAGGCGGATGCCGCGGATGGTCGTGTCCTCCCCGCCCAGCACCGCGCGGTGCATGTGCTCGCAGACCAGCGCGGCGGCGTTCGGCTCCAGCCGCCAGTAGCCGACGCGTTCCACGCCGAGCGTGCGCGCGGCGGCCGCACAGATGGCGCCGAGGGAGCGGGAAAGGTCCGTCTTCTCCATCTGGGCGAGCTCGAGGAGCACGTTGCGGTGGCGGACGATCTGTTCCGTGCGCCGCTTGCGCTCGGTGATGTCCACCACGCTGCCGCGCACCAGCTTCGTGTCGCCGGGCAGCCGGACCAGCCGCACCTCGCACGGGAGCAGGCGTCCGCTGGAATGCCGGTGGGTCCACTCGAAGACCGGCGTCCCGCCGGCCAGCGCCTGGCCGATGTATTCCTTGGCGGCGTCCTCCGAGCGGCGACCATCGGGCTGGACGAGCGGGCTGACCTCGGCGGGGCCGACGCGGGCGAGCTGTTCGCGCGTAAGCCCGTAGAGATGGCAGGCGTTCTCGTTGCAGATCTCGAAGCGGGCGTTCTCCCCGTTGAAGACCACGATGGCGTCGGGCGCGTTCTCGATGAGGGCGCGCAGGCGGTCCTCGCTGGCCTTGAGCTCGGCGGTCCGCTCCCGCACGCGCAGCTCCAGCTCCTGGTTGCTGAGCTGGATGCGCTCCTCCTCGCGCTTGCGCTCGGAGATGTCGCGGCAGACGACCATCAGCCTGCGCCGCCCGCCGATCTCGACCGGCGTGAGCAGCAGCTCCATCGGGAACGGCTTGCCACCGAAGGTGCGGCCAAGCCACTCGAAGCGCTGGGTGCCGGCCGAAAGCGCGCGGTCGATCTGCCGCCGGATGCGGTCCGACGAGCGTTCGCCGTCGGGCTGGACCTCGGCGGAAAGCTGTTCGGGGCTCTGCGACAGCACCCATTCGCGGGAACCGCCGAGGATGCTCACCGCCGCGTCGTTGCACTCGGTGAACCGGCGGCTGATGGGATCGAGGATCAGGATGCCGTCGGCGCTGGCCTCGAAGAGATAGCGGAACTGCAGCTCGCCGCGCCGCAGAGCCTGCTCCGTCTCGATGCGTTCGGTGCTGTCGTTGTGGACGAAGACCACCTCGCGGACCGAGCCGTCCTCACCGACCAGCGGAAACAGCACCGCGCCGATCCAGCGCGGGCCGCTGGCGCTGGTGGGCAAGTTGGGATTGTCCCGGGCCGAATAGGGCATCGGAGGCACCGTGACGACCTCCCCGGCGATGGCGCGGCGGATGTAGTCCACGATCCCGGCCGTTTCGAGCTGGGCGTCCTCCAGGATGTTGAAGCGCGCGAGATCCTCCAGCCCCAGCCCGAAGAGCCGCTCGTAGGCCGCGTTGACCATCACCGTGCGGCCGGTCGGATCGATGATCTGGATGCTCAACGGGCTCTGCTCGAAGAGCAGCCGCCAACGCCGCTGGGTTGACTTCAGCTCGTCCTCGATCCGCTTCCGGTCCGAGACATCGCGCGAAACCACGAGGCTCAGGACGCGGCCGCCGGAGGAGATCGTGGTCTTGGACACCTCCATCGGGAAGAC
>CAMLMI010000330.1 GCA_946480965.1 uncultured Verrucomicrobiales bacterium
GCCGAGACGATCTATCTGGGCGATGAAGTGCGGGACGCGGAAGCGGCCCGCAGCGCCGGAGTGGACTTCGGCGCGGTGGCCTGGGGCCAACACCGGATCGAGGCGCTCGCGGCCGAGAATCCGGCGCTGGTTTTCCATGCGGTGGAGGAGCTGATGGCCAAGCTGCCGGGGCCGACTCAGGACGGGATTCGATCGGAGCGACGCTGAGGGGGCTGCGCTGAAGTTGCAGGCGCACCGGAGCGCGGCTGCCACCTCTTCTCCACTGCATCGTTCCGTCCGAGCCTCTCCGTTTCCCTTTTACCAAGAGCTGACACGCGGCGTTCCGCCATCGGCGAGTCTCGGCCCATGAAGATTCATCCTGCTGTCCTCATCGCCCTCTTGCTGGCCCAAGCCCGCGCCGAAACGACGATTCCCGAGTCCTTTTCCGAAGCGAAGCCCGTCGTCACCGTCCCGATATTCGGCGAGATCGAATCGCTCCACGCCGAATACGTGCATCGCTTCGAGAGCGCGCCGGGCTTCGGCGCGGGGCGCATCGCCCTGCCGGGGTTCCGGGAAACGGCGCCGACCCTGTCGTGGAACGGGGCCCGCTTCGATGCGCCGCCGCCGCAACTGATCAGCCTCGAAGGCGCCCCCAAGGCGTATCTGCCGCTGTGGGGCGGACAAATCACGCTCCTGCAGATGACGAACCAAGCGCTCCGCAGCCGGATGACGACGCGGCCGTTGACCGCGTTCGAGTCGAACGCGCTGCCGCGTTTGATGGCGGGCGCACCGCACGTCGTGTCCGACCCGGAGCCGGACGCCGCGGACACCGGGACCAACGCGGCTCCGGCGCTGCGGATCTTGGCGCGTCTCGACGCCGGCCCGACCTGCGCCAAGTGCCACGGATGTCCGGAAGGCACGTTGCTGGGAGCCTTCAGCTACACGCTCGAACCGAGGCCAGTATCCTCGAACGCGGCCAGCCCGGCCTTGATCGCGACGCGCTCCCGCTGAATTCCCGGAAAAAGAGAATACCGGCCGGAGACCCTGTCCCCGGCCGGTTTTAATTGAGCCTCGCGTCGCCTTACTTCAACGGGCTCACGCCGATGGTGCCAAGAAGTTCGCGGGTGTAGTCGGGGGCAGAGACGCGCTTGAACTGTTTCTTGGCCCAGGCGAGACGGCCGTGGATGTCGAGGCGACGGGCTTCGTCGGCGTAGTTCGGCTTGGATAGGAACTGTTCCAAATAGCCGATGTGGCGGTGCCAGAGGTCGGTGCGGCGCTGCTGGGTCTCCGCCAGGCGGGCCTGATACCAGTCGCTGGCCAGCACGGTTTCACGGTCGAAGAGCGCGCGGATCGCCGGATGGTCGAGGCCTTTGCCCTCGTAGTGGTCGTCGCGCATGATGTGCAGGAGCGCCTTGAGGGGCGGGCAGGCCAGTTCCACGCCGCCGTCGTTGAAGTAGTGGGCGGCGACGCGTTTCTGGGTGGCGACGATGACCTCCATGCCCTCGGCGAAGGTGTCCATGCACTGGAGCTCGGGGCGCAGCATCTCGTCGGTGAAGACGGCGTGCGGGTGGTAGAAGACGCGGCCGAAGAAGGCGCGGACGAACCGGGCGGTGATGCGGCAGCCGAGGCGGCTGGAGAGCACCTTCTTGCCCTGGTGTTCAAAGTCCGGCACGGGCTCCAGATACTTCTCCTCCAGCAGGAACTTCGGGTCGCGTTCCGCCACGGACATGCGGGACCAGACCTCGGGCACGATGAGGCTGACGTCGTGGTCCACGCGCACCTTGGGCCCGATGTGGCCGGCGGAGGTGACGAAGACGTCGGCACCGGTGAGGATGTTGCTCACGAGGGCGTCGTTCAGGTCGAGGATCGGCGGCAGGGCGTTGAAGGGGCCCTTGGTCAACGCGCCTTCGGAGCCCGCGCCCGTGGTGGAGGGCGACTTGCCGGTCATGGAGCAGATGAACTCCAGGAACGCCTCGGGCAGATCCATGTAGTGGATCGGATTGAAGACGGCCAGTGGCGGAATCCCAGCGGCCTTGTCGGGCGGGTTGTTCCGGCGACCGGGCAGGACGGCGTTGACCGGCGTGTGGACGGGCTCGCCCGAAGGGATGCGGCGACGGAGGCGGAGGCTGACCTCGGCGAGGTGCTTCTCGCGCGGCATCTGGATGTCCGGCCGAATCTGGAGATAGCGCGGGTTCTTGGTCGGCTTGCCGTCCACGACGCGCGGCTTGGAGTTGCAGACGAAAAACTTCGGGCCCGATCCACCGGCCGCCGCCTTGGCGATGAGGTCGGCCATCGGTTCGGTGAACTTCACGTAGCCGATGGCGTCGTCGATCAGATCCTGCGCGTCGGCCTGGGTGAGCGGCGCGTAGTTCGAGAGGAAGTTGCCGGGCTGCGCCATGTCGTGCTCGGTCTGGTGGTCGTAGCCGGGGAGGATGGCGTCGTCGGGCCGCTGGAAGAGGCGCGCCTCGGTGTTCACGACGAACTTCACCGACGGGTTGTCGTATTCCGGATTCAAGCGGCTGACGGCGTCGGCCGGGACCACGGTGGTGGCGGAGATGTCGTCTTCCATCTGGAGCTTGGCGGCGGGATGGAAGTCCTTCCGCAGGCCGAAGACGCGCCAGGAACCGTCCTCATCATAGCCCACGCGGAGGTGCGCGGCGGCGAGCTTGCGGCCCTCGCATTTGAGCTCGTTGGCCGGGACGCCGTTGAGCACGTCCACGCTGAAGTGCTCCAGCCAGTTGTCGCCCCACTCGGGCTTGTAGTAGCGCTTCACCACATAGACCAGCTCCTTGATGTGGGTGGGGATGGAGCGGAGCCAGGCGTTGTATTCCTCCGTGTAGTCGTGGGAGCTGGGGGTGAGCAGCTTGATGACGGAGCCGAGGGACCGCTGGGCGCTGAGGATCGGGCGGCTGTCGGGCTTGTTCTTCGTCTTGTCGCGGAAACGATCGGAGAAGTCGCGCCGGAGGATTTCACCCACGGCGGCGAAGTCGTGCTCGGGATCGGCCACGAAGACCGGGCCCTGGATGATGGCGTCGCTGATGGCCTTGGAGATCTCCGATTTGCCGCCGCCGGAGACGGTGCACGGCTTGTGGCAGTAGGTCGGCTCCGCGACGGTGCCGACGAGGCGCCACGAACGGTTGCCCGGCGGCTTTTCCAGATGGATGCGGTAGCCGGAAGGACGGACATAGGTGCGCCCCGCCAGCAGCTTGAGGCTGCGCTTCTGGCCTTCGCGCTCCCAGGTGATGCGCAACGCGCGGAGGTCGAAGTTCGCGGTCTCCGGCACGTAGATGACCTCGGGATGCGTCTTGTCCACGGCGTAGCCCTCGGGCTTCACGTCCATCAGGTCGCCGTGCAGGGCGATCATGGCGTCGAAGCTGTATTCGAGCTTCGGCGCGTGGAGCTGGCCGCTGTATTCCTCGCCGAGATCGTAGCTGGGGAAGACGAGCGCGCCGCCGGCATGTTCCTCCTCGCAGAGGCCCACGAGGTTCGCGGCGTAGCTGATCTGGGTCTTCACCTCCTTCTTGCAGTAGCCGAAGTAGTTGTCCGCGATGATCGTGACCATCACGCCCTTCTCGTTGCGGGCGGTGAGCTTGAAGGCGGAGCCGCCGTTGTAGAGCTCGTCCTCCTTCTTCCAGCACATGCCGTCGCGGCGCTGGCGTTCCGTGGCGCGGTCCCAGTGCGGCAGGCCCACGTCCTTCTTCTTCACCGTCACGAGGTGCGGCGCGAGGATCACGCAGCCGGTGTGGCCGGTCCAATGTTCGACATCCAGGCCCGCGTCGTTCTCCGGGAGGAAGGGATCGCCGGCGTTGCCGAAGATGCTCTCCACGAAGTCGAGGTTGCTCACGAGATTGCCCGGGGCGAAGAACCGCATCTCCATCGTCCGACGTTTGCCGTAGCCGGGCACTTCGGGGCAGACCACGGGCCGGATCAGCAGGGAGACGAAGCATTCCGCCTGTTCCTTCTGCGTGGCGGTGATGGGCAGGCGCAGCAGTTCGCGCGGCGGCTGGAGGGCGAGCTGGAGCATCTTGCCGTAGGTGGCGGCGGGCACCCCGAGCTTGTCGTCCGGCACGGGCAACCCGCCTTCGGCGATGTGGAAGACGCCGGCGGTGGTGCGGCGGTCCTTGGCCGGGTTGTGCAGCACGCCGTTGCGCAGGCGATAGGAGCTGATGATGTCGGAGACGAACTCGTCGCTGTCCGGCGGCAGGGACAACGCGCGGGCCAACCCGGCCTGGTCGAGCACGAAGGTGTTCGACGGCAGCCGAGCGGGGACGCAGATGCCGTCGAGGTAGTCACCGAGGAACTGCTGGATGCGCCAATCGGCCGGGCAAAGATAATTGGCCAACAATCGGCTGGTTTCGCGGCTCCGGGCCAGGAGCTGTCCGGAGGCCTGTTGCAACGGTCCGGGCGGGATGGCCTGGAGCGTCGGGCACCCCAGCAGCGCGAGCCGGAGGTTGATCGACTGGAACAGGGTCAGCGATTCGGGCGGAACGGTCGCGGTCTCAGGTTTCGAGGTCATCATGGCAGGCAAGGCCGGCGGAGTTGGGGCAACCCCGCCTTGGGCCGTGAGCCTAGGAATCCTCCCGCCGTGATGCCAGTCACGAATCGGTCGTTTTCCCGCGAATTTCCCGGGCCAAAATTTCCCCCATCGCTGGCGCGTTCCGGCGCGCCTGTCGCGGAGCGGACGCCCTGTCCAAACTTGGACAGCGCGCCGCTTCCCCGCTTTTCGGGGCGGATCACTCGATTGGGTAACTGTTGGCGGGTCGCAAGGCCGGGCTAGGTTGTCGTCGATTCAACCCAAGCTCATCGGATGCCACGTTTCGCGCCCCTCTTCGTTCGGTCCGGAAAAACCCTCTGCTGGCTGGCGGCGCTGCTCCTGCCCCGCCTGCTCGGAGCGCAGACGTTGTCGCTGACCAACGGCGTCCACACCCGCACGGCCCTGACCAACACCGCCGTCACCCTGGGCGGGGCCACGGAGCTGCGCCTGACCACGACCAACGCTCCCCTGCCCGGCAGCACGGTCAACCTGACCTCGCCCGAGTCCTGGCTGGTCTTCGCCAATCTCCGTCCTTCCGCCGTCTCGGCTTCGTATCTGGGCCAGGTCCGCGTCAACGGCGCGACCGCCGTCGCGGGCGGGAACGTGCGCCTGGAACAGTTCGGCATGGGCAGCGTGGTCATCCCCCATGCGCCGTCGTTCAAGCCGCTGGAGGTCTTCACCGGCGAGAATTTCACCGGCCCCTCGGCCACGCTCGGCCCCTACACCTACCACACCAACGCCGCGCTCGGGCCGATGCTGCGGAACATCGCCTCCTTCCGGCTCAAGCGCGGGTATGCGGCCACCTTCGCGCGGAACGCCGACGGCTCGGGCGGCAGCGAGGTTTTCGTGGCCCAGGACGGCGACCTCGATGTGGGCGTG
>CAMLMI010000331.1 GCA_946480965.1 uncultured Verrucomicrobiales bacterium
GCCCCAAGCACCCGAGATGTTCAAATCGTCGCTCAACGCCGCGGAGAATTTCTCGAGGATGGCCGGATCGGCTTCGGCTGGGGCGTTGCCGGCCAACTCGGTCAGCTTGGCGATGCATTCATCGATGCGCGCGAGGGCCGTCTTGGCTCCGTTCAATCCCTCGATCGTGAAGTTGAACTGCTCGCGGTAGTGGGCGGTGAGCAGGAGGTAGCGGACCTCGCGGCCGGTGAAGCCCTTGGCCAGGAGGTCGCGCAGGGTGAAGAAGTTGCCGAGCGACTTGCTCATCTTCTTGCCTTCGACCAGCAGGTGCATCCCGTGCATCCAGTGCTTCACGAAGGGCTTGCCGGTCGCGCCTTCGCTCTGGGCGATCTCGTCCTCGTGGTGCGGGAACATCAGGTCCTCGCCGCCGAGATGGAGGTCGAAGCTTTCGCCCAGCGCCTTCATCGACATGGCGCTGCACTCGATATGCCAGCCGGGGCGGCCCTGGCCCCAGGGGCTGTCCCAGAAGACGTCGCCATCTTCGGGCACGCGGGCTTTCCACAGGGCGAAGTCGGCCACGGACTCCTTCTCGTATTCGTCGCTGGCGACGCGTTCGCCCACCCGCATCTCCTCGAAGTTGAGGTTCACGAGCTGCCCGTATTTGCAGCCGCAACCGCGATATTTCTCGATGCTGAAATAGACCGAACCATCGGCCGCCTTGTAGGCGACGCCCTTGTCGATTAGGCGGGCGATCAGTTCGATGATCTCCGGCATGTGCTCGGTGGCGCGGGGAGATTCCGTGGGTTTCAGGCAGCCGACGGTCTCCAAGTCCTTGAAGAACTCGGCCTCATACTTGCCGGTGAAGTCGCGGAGGCTGGTGCCGGTTTCGCGCACCTTGCGGATGATCTTGTCCTCCACGTCGGTGATGTTCATCACGTGCTTCACCTTGTAGCCGCGAAACTCCAACCAGCGGCGGACGAGGTCGGCGAAGACGAAAGTGCGGATGTTCCCGATGTGGGCGAAGTCGTAAACGGTCGGGCCGCAGCAGTAGAGGCCGACCGCCTTGCCGGCAGGGTCCAGGGGAACGAAGTCTTCGACGCGGCGCGTGAGGGTGTTGAACAGTCGGACAGCCATGTTTTCGGGCCGGGAAGATGGGGCAGGGGAATGGGCCGGGCAATGGCGGAGTCGGGAGGACAGGCGGCTCGGACCTGGGCTCGGCCTTGGACAAGGTTTTCACGGCATCGAGGCTGCTGTTTCTCAAGGCCGTGGCTTGCGCCGCCGATAGGACCGGTGTAAAGGCAGCTCCGAACGTGCAGAACCGTGTCAACAGTTGGAAGCATTGGATGTCGCCCAAGGCGATGGCCGGAGGCTTCATGCTCGCGCTCTTCGTGTTCCTGCACGTGCTCGCCGCTTCGTCGGCGCTTCACCGGGATTTCCACGAGCACGACTGCCACCACTCCGAAGAGTCGTGCGTGGTCACGATGCTTTCCCACGGTCTGATCGAACCGCCCGTGGCCGAGATTCCTCTGCCGCTGGTTTCCACCTTCGAGACCTTCGTTTCGCACACGGTGGAGACTTTCGTCGGTTTTCCGATTTCCCGTCTCCTACCCGGCCGGGCTCCGCCCGCTGGCCTTCTGGCGTGATCCGTTCCGCCGATGTCGGTCTTAGACCGCTTCGGCCGACCATCCGCCCCTCTCTCCTCCGAAAACAATCCGATGGATGAAGCCGTGCCTCCGGGCCGTGGCGGAATCCCAGGGCCTTTCCAAAATCCTCGCCCGGGCCGCAGAGATCCCCTGCGCCGGGCCGCCGTGAACGGGATCAAAACTGAGAGTGCTTATGAAGGCTCGTATCCGGGCTGGAGTCTCCGCGCGTGCGGGGAAAGTTGGTTTCACGTTGATCGAACTGCTGGTGGTCATCGCCATCATCGGAATCCTGGCGGCGCTGCTGCTGCCGGTGTTGAGCGGGGCGAAGGCCAAGGCGAAACAGGCGGGTTGCCTGTCGAACCTGCGGCAGATCGGTCTCGGCATGGCGATGTATGTTGAGGACAACCGGGGCTTCTTCCCGTCCACGACGCACGACGCCGCGCCGACCAATTCGTGGATCTACACGCTGATGCCCTACGTGGGCGACGTGGACAAGATCCGCATCTGTCCAGCCGATCCGAAGGGGACCGAACGGCTCGCCAAACGGGTCAGCAGCTACGTGATGAACGAATACATCGCCGTGGATCTGACGGACCCCTTCGGCGGGGTGACGGAGAGCTTCCGCAACAGCAACCGTCTGACACGTCCCGCAGAAACGATCACCGTTTTCATCGGGGCCGAGGACCTGCAGTTCAGCGTCTTCTCCGACCATACCCATTCCCGCAA
The DNA here is from genome assembly GCA_946480965.1 of uncultured Verrucomicrobiales bacterium. Next base: position 2,349 of record CAMLMI010000331.1, read on the forward strand.
CTGGACCAGTTGGAAGAACGTCCTCATGGACATCCAGCCGGACCGGCATCGCGGAGGGGCCGCCAACGCGGACCACACCACGGGTTCGGCCAACTACCTCTACGCCGACGGACACGTCGCCTCCATTCGCGCTCAGAACCTCAAGGCGGACATCGACCAGGGCAAGAACCCGGCCGAGCCGCCGCAGTAACCCCCAAGAAAACCTGACCGCATGAAATCATTCGCAGTTCTCCTCGCTGCAGGCACCACCGTGCTCGCGTTCCAGAACCTCCGCGCCGCCACTGTCCTCGACGAAGGCGAGACCGATCTCGGCATCGGCTACGAAGACGGCGCGTTCCATCTCCACGTCCACCACCACGATCCCGAGCCGGACGGCACGGAATACGAACCTGAAGACGCCATCCTCACGCTGAAGCCCGGCGCCGCCTGGCCGGTGCCGAACAACGCGGCCTTCACCTCCCAGCTCGGAGCCGCCGGCACGCAGATCCACGTCCTGCCCAAGGACGAGCAGGAAGGCTTGCTCGCCCTCGGTATCGGTTCGGAAGAGCTGAGCGCGGTCGATTGGGTGGGCAACCTCACCTACAGCCTCAAGGCTGTCAGCGGTCCGGGGAGCTTCTACGTGTGGGACGAGGATTCGTTTGGCGATCCAACCTTCCTCTTCAACAGCGATGTGACCCTCGGCGGCGGCATCACCGGAGCCGACAGCGTGTCGCTCGTGCCGGGTGGCCACAACCACTTCAATTTCGGCTTCTCCGCGCCCGGCGACTACCAGGTGACGGTTGAAGTGACGGGCACCCACGCCATCGACGGGCTCAAGACCGCCGAGGCCACTTACAGCTTCAGCGTGCAGCCCGTGCCGGAACCGGCCTCCGGGGCGTTGCTGCTGCTCGGTGGCGCGGCCCTGCTGCTGCGGAAGCGGCGCGTGGGCTGAGCCCAACGTTCTGACATGGACGAAGCCCCTCACCCCGGCCCTCTCCCCATCCGATGGGGAGAGGGTGGCCGACAGGCCGGGTGAGGGGTTCTCGTCCATCGTGCCAGTGATCTTCAGCCCTCCATCGTTTCCTGCCATGAAACCGCTGCTCCGCCTCCTCGCTTGGTTGCTCTGCTGCGCCGCCGTGGATCTCGCCGTCGCCGATCCTGTGACGGTGCTGACCACCGAGCACACCGATCTTCTCATCGTCCATGAGCCCGACCAGACGCCTGCTTTGCGCATCAAGGCGCGCGCCTTCTCCGATCTGGAGGCGACCAACGTCCTGTTGACCGTGGCCGAATCCGCCAAGCTCTCGATTCCCGCGAATCCCAACTTCGCCTTCCTCGGCAACGCGGGCGATCCCGTCTGGGTGCTGCCCGCCAGCCAGAACGCCAGCCTGCTCTATCTCGGCTTCTCCTCCGACGCGGCCAGCCCGCCGTTGAGCCAGACGGCCACCGCGCGCGTCGTCCACGTGTCCGCGCCCGGCAAGTTCTTCGTTTGGCAGACGAGCGGCGGCAGTCCGAACGTCTTCATCAACGCCGCGCCCGGCGAATCTGGCCCGACGAACCGCGTAGCCGTCGGCAATCCCTCGCACGGCCACTACAACTTCGGCTTCTCCACCTCCGGCGTCTATCGCGTCACCTTCCGGCCCGAAGCCGATCTCGCGACCGGCGGATTGATCACAGGCACGAACGAGACCTTCGTCTTCCACGTCGCGCCGCTGAACGCCTTCGAGACCTGGCAGACCAACCATTGGTCGCCGACAGCGCCGGAGGAAACCATCGAAGCCGGGGCTGATCCTGACGCCGATGGCGTGGAGAACCTCGCGGAATTCGCCCTCGGCCTTGATCCCAAAGCCGCCGAACCCGCGCTGTTGCCGCAGGCCGTGGTCGTCGAGATCGGCGGCCAACGCTACGGCGCGGTGCGCTATCGTCGCGCCAAAGCCGCCGTGGGCTGGGCCCGGATCGTCGTGGAAACCCGCGCCACCGCCGATGCGGCCAATGGCACCGAGCTTTCCGAAATTTTCTCCACCGAGAATCTGGGTGAGGTCGAGCTGGTAACGGTGCGCGACAACCAGCCGATGACTTCCGAACGCTTCTACAAGGTGACGGTTCGTCGGCCTTGATCCGGCAGGATCGGTGCAAGGGGAGCGCGGACGAAACCGTCGCAGCCTCGGGTTGCGGCGGCTTCGCGGTGCGGCGATGGTGCGGCCGCATGGTTCGCCGCGCGTCATTCGCTTTTCTGGTCGCCATCGCCGGGTTGCTTCTGGTGATGGCGGCGGTGTTCGCCTGGCATTCGACGCGGCCGGAAAACCGGGCCGAGAAAGCCATGCGAGCCGCGCTGCGCCAGGGTTGGGCGGGCACCAACGAAGCCTGGAGCGTCGTGCGCCAGTTGCCGACCGATCAGGCGCTCGGAGTGCTGGTGAAGCTGCTGCGGCAGCCAGAATCAAGGTCCACCGCGCTCTACCGTCGCGGATGGGAGAAGCTCTCTCCCGCCATGCGAAAAAAGCTGCCTGCACCCGCGAACAGCGGCCCGGTCGAGATGTGCGCCTACCATTGGCTGGCCGACGCGCTCCAGCGCACCAACGTGACGGTGGACCCGCTGCTGCCGCTGCTGGAGGAGCGGCCGGACCTCTTCTGGAACGTCGTCACTGCTCCGTTGCTGGCCCACTTGAAAGCCCACCAAGACGATGTGCGGAAGCTTATCCCATTGCTGCGGCACGAGGACTTCAAGGTGGTGAACATCGTTGGACATCTCGTTTCCATATCCGATGCGAAAGGAGTTTCGGAGCCGGAGTTTCGCCGACTGCTAGCCGTGGTGCCGGATGAGCGTGTGGAACAAATGGCGAACGGTCTCATCCAGGTGGCCCGACAGCCTCGGGAAACTGCAGACTGGCTCTGGGCCGAAATGGAGCGCCAGGGCGAATCGCGTGGGCGAGGCCTGCTGTCCGCGACTTGGCTCTTCGAGATGCGTTCACAACGGGGGACCAACCTCCTCGCGTCCAAGCTGGCCTCGACCAACGCGACGGTTCGATTGGCCGCGCTTCGGGTGGCGCACCATCCCGGGAAAT
>CAMLMI010000332.1 GCA_946480965.1 uncultured Verrucomicrobiales bacterium
GTCGAGGTCGAACTGGGTTCCGTCCGGCCGCCTGCTGATGCGCTGGAGCGCGCGGGTGGAACGGGTCCAGACGAAGATGTCGGCGCTCTGGTTGTTGTCTCCGCCGACCAGATTCCCCGCATAGCTCGCGAAGGCCACGTAGGCGCCGTCGCCGCTGATCACGGGGCTGTCGCAGTCGTCGTTCGCGCCCACGCCCGCCTGCGTCTGGCTGACGCGCACGGTGGTGTTGCTCCAGGTGTCGCGCAGGAAGACGTCGAGGTTGGCCGCGGTGTCTCCGGGCACGAGGTTCGTCGCGTAGGAGAGGAAGACCACGAAGCGCCCGTCGTCGCTCACTGCCCTGGGCGAGGAGCCGGTGTAGCTCCAGTCCAGCCCGGCGCGGTTGGTGTGGGACCGGCTGACGAGCTGGATCGGCAGCCTGGGCAGGGCATTGGTCGGGTCGGTCGAAGGCAACGGCGTGCCGGCGTTCAACCTATCCACGGCCTTGGCCACGTTCAGCCTGCCGGCCGCGGCGGTCAGCCCGCTCCAGGCCGGGACCGCGTCCACCGAGGAGAGCAGCAGGGCGCGTAATTGCGCGAGGGTGAGGGAGGGCCGCTTGGAGAGGAGCAGGGCCGCCGCGCCGGAGACGTGCGGCGCGGCCATCGAGGTGCCCGAGAGGGTGGCATAGGACTCGCCGCCGAGGTAGGCGTTGTAGATGTCCCCGCCGGGCGCGGCCAGATGCACGGAACGCGCGCCGAAGTTGCTGAAGGACTCCGGCGCGTCGCAAGGGCTCCCGGCCGCGACCGCCAGGACGCCGGGCGAAGGGTAGCTCGTCGGATAGGAGGGTTTCGCGTCGTTGTCCTGGCCGTCGTTGCCGGCGGCGCAGACGCTGAGGATGCCGTCGTCCGCCGCCGCCGAGATGGCCTCGTAGATGGCGAGGCTGGGGAACTCCCCGCCCCAGCTGTTGTTGATGATCCGCACGTCCACCCCGCGCTTCTTCATCGCGCGGACATATTCAAAGGCTTCGACGATCCGGTCCGTGGTGGCCGATCCGTCCTCGGAGAGGATGCGCAGGGACATGACGCGGCAGCCGTGGGCCACGCCGACCGCGCCGGTCAGGTTGTTGCCCGCCGCCGCGACGATCCCGGCCACGTGGCTGCCGTGGCCGCTGTCGTCCGCGGGATCGCCGTCGCCGTCCACGAAGTCCGCGCCGTGGAGATCGTCCACGAATCCGTTCCCGTCGTCGTCCAGGCCGTTCCCCGCCACTTCGGCCGAGTTTCGCCAGAGCGCGGGCATGAGGTCGGGATGGGCGGCGTTGATGCCGGAGTCGAGCACCGCCACGACCACGCCGTTGCTGCCGGTGACGGAGTCCCAGGCGTTGGTCGCGCCGATCTGGCGCAAGCCGTATTGCAGCGGGGCCAGGGGATCGTTGACGGCGGCGAGGAGTTGATAGCGATGGTTCGGCTCGGCGGCGACCACGCCGGGCAGCGACCGCGCAGACCGAGCCCATTCCCGCGCGTCGGTGCCCGGGGGCAGCGTGACCAGCTTCCAGCCCGAACCGCCGAGATCGGTCTGCGACACGACGCCCAGCCGTTGCCAGGGCGAGGCCGTCTGCTGCCGCGCATCGCCCGGCACGGGGGCGCGCAGCTTCACCAGCGCCTCCCCAGGCACGGCGGAGGCGGAAGCGGCGATTGTCGTCCAGAACGCGGCGACGGCGGCCAGAACTGGCGGTAAAACTCTTCCCCTCGGAACCCGGTGACGCTCCATAGATATGGATCGGACGCTAGGCCCGTCCTGACGCTTCACACAAGCCCAGGGAGGCGTTGGCTCGCGGCCGACCGGCGCAGCCCAGCCCGGGCTATTTTCCTACAGCTCGTCCTCGCGCTCCGCGTAGAAGAGCTGCCAGGCGCGGTCGTAGTCGGCTTCGGGCACGAGGACGTGGGCGCGGCGGTCAAGGTCGCCGTCGTCGTCGGGCAGCGAGGGGTTTTCCCACTCCTGGCGGCCGATGATCCCGTGCTTCTCCAGCATCACGAGCAGCATCTCCGTGTTGATCACGGGGCCCGTGTAGAAGCGTTTCACGCGGAGGACGAACGAAGCCTCAGTTCCGGCGACGGCGGCGGGCGAGGAAGGCTCCGGCCAATCCGGTCAGGGCCAGGGCCGCGGCGCCGGGTTCCGGCACGAGGATGATGTTGTCGAGGCCCGCACCGGGACCCGCCTCGTGGAGCCAGAGGGTGTTCCACTTGGTGGGATCGGAGGCGTCCACGCCGTTGCGGTTGAGCGTGAGACCGATGTTCTGGAGGCCGGCGATGGGGCTGACGGAGGAAGAGGACGCGCTCTTGCCGAAGACGCTGGCGGTTCCCGCGCCGGAGTTGGCCGAGAGGTTGACCTGCACCTGGATGCTGCGCCACGCGCCGTCGGCGTAGTTCTGCGCGACCGAGCCGAGGCTGCTGCCGTTGAGGAACAGCTCGACGTTCGTCTTGCTGGCGAGGACGGCGAAACCAAGCTGGGAAGACGGATCGTTGAAATCCAATTGGCCGGTCGAATTGTCCCAGCCGAGGCCGACATAGACCGCCGGGCTGTTGCCGGAGAGGAAGTCGAACTGGAGGCGGAAGTTCTCCGTGCCGGTCGCCGTGCCGAAAGCCCCGACGTTCCACGCCGAGGCGCTGCTGCCGGAGGTGCCGTCGAACGCGGCGTAGTTCACCGTGCTGCCGCCGCCCCCGGCCGCGACCTGCGTGGTGCCCTGGCCGCCGAAGCCTTCCGAACCCCAGCCCGCCTGTCCGGCGAGATTGCCGGTGCTGTAGCTGTCGAAGTTGAACGTGACCGGGCTGATGGCGTGGCTGGTCAATCCGGTGGCGAGCAGACCGGCGGAAACGAAACCGGCGAGCGGACGGGTGGCGATGCGCATAAGTTGCCTTCCTGATGGAGTCGGTTGTCGGGCGACGGAGCTTGAGCGGGTTTCCGGGGTTTTTGGACAATCCTGTCCGGAATCATTTTGCCGGGACGGCGGCGGCCTTGCGGAGCTCGGCGGCCAATTCTTCCGGCGTCCATTTGTTCTCCGGGATGATCGCCTGGACCCGGCCGGAGGCGTCCACGACCACGGTGCGGAGGTTGTGGTTGATGGTTCCGTCGGCCTTCCAGAAGGTCAGACCGACGCTGTCGCCCAGACGGGTGATGTCGCGCAGCGAACCGGTGAGGAGGCTCCAGTGCTTCGGGTCGTTCTTGTGGCGGTTGCCGTAGGCCTTGAGCAGAGCGGGCGTGTCGATGTCGGGGTCGATGGTCACGGACCAGAGCTTCCAGTTCTTCGGACCGGCGGTGTCTTCCTGCAGGAGCTTCTGCACGGCGGCGAAGTTGTCGGTCATGCGCGGGCAGAAGGTCGGGAACGGGCAACTGGTGAAGATGAAGGTGAAGGCCACGGCCTGGCCGCGCAACGAGGCGAGGCTCTCGGCCTGGCCGAGCTGGTTGGTGAGCACGTAGTCGGGGATGAGCGACCCAACCTCCAGCAGTTCGGAGGGAGGAACGGTGCGGACACCGGCCTCTTCCGCCTGCGACGGGGCTTCGCCGACCTTCTTGACCGACTCGATCCAGCCGTCGTCGCCCGTGTCCACGAGCACGAATTCGACGACGTCGTTCGGCTTGAGCCCGGCGATGGCGTTGGTCGGGCGCGCGGCGAAGGTCATGGTCATGGCCTTCATGTAGCCGGGGATCTCCTCGTGGCGGATGCGGATTTCGGAAGGGTCTTCGCCCAGGGCCACCACGACGCCGCGCGTCGGGTATTCCTTGCGGGCGGAAGCGGAGGCCTCGGTTTCCTTTTCCCCCGAGCGGCAGCCGGTCATGGCCAGCGTCAAGGCGCAGAACAGGGCGAAGAGACATTGGCTCCAAGCGGAGCCGGCGCGGATCGGCAGGGCTGTTGGACGTCGCATGGCGCGGAAAATGGGCCGGAACCCGCTCCGGGGCAAGCCGGTGGACTTGCTTCCGTTCCGGTGCTCGGGTTACTTCCACGCCATGCCCGCGCAGTCGCGCCCCAGTCAAAGCGCCGAGGACTACCTCGAACGCATCCACGAGCTCATCGAGGAGAAGGGCTATGCGCGCGTCGTGGACATCGCCTCGTCGCTCAACGTCAAGCAGGCCTCCGTCACCAGCATGGTCCAGAAGCTCGACGAGCTGGGCTACCTCAACTACGTGAAGTATCGCGGCCTCGTGCTCACCGACAAGGGGCGCGACGTGGCCACGATGATCCAGCAGCGGCACGAGACGCTGTCCCGCTTCTTCTCCGTGCTCGGCATCGATCCCGAGACCCAGCGCCAGGACATCGAGGGCATCGAGCACCACCTCAGCCCGGAGACGGTCGCGGTGCTGTCGGACCTCGCGGCGTTCTTCGAGAAAAACCCGGCCACGCTGGAGAAGTTCCGCAGGTCGCGTCCCGCCATGTCTTCCGCGAAATGAGTTCCGACGCCCTGCCGTCGAACTGGAACACGCTGCTGCGCCTCGCGCAGACCGAGGTCCGGCTCACCCTGGAGGAATTGCCCGAGGCGTTGCGCGGTCCTGCGGCCAGGTTGCCCGTGGTCTATGAACCGGCGCCTTCCCGGGAGCTGGTCGAAGCGGGCTACGAGCCGGACACGCTGGGGCTCTTCACCGGCGCGCCGCTGCATGAGGAAGGCAGCTCGCCGGAGCCCGCGCGCATCACCCTCTTCCTGCAGAGCCTCTGGTCCTTCGCGGAGCACGATCCGGAGATCTTCCAGGAGGAGGTCCACATCACCTACCTGCACGAGCTCGGGCACTATCTGGGGCTGGACGAGGACGATCTGGACGAGCGCGGGCTTCAATGAATGTCTTCCCCGTAATCGGGGATTGCTCTGGTTGAACGGGCCTCCGTAAGTTTTTCCCATACCCAGACATGGTTTTTTCGTCGGACGTGCGTCTTCATCCGGGATTTTCCGGCGGATGTCGGCAGGGAGAGGGCTTCGTCGGCCGAACGTGTCGGGGGACGGCAGCGAAGGACCCAACCAATGAACAAACACAAGTCAGCCCCGGCGGCGCGCGCGATCGCGCTGCTGGGCGGCCTGGCCATCGCGGGTGCGGTGCAGGCCCAACCGGTCATCCACGACGTCTATCCCAACGGAGCGCGACTGCTCCAAGCGACGAACGTCCTGAGCTTCGGCGTCACCGCCGGCGGCGCGGGCATCAACGCCGACGGCATCTCCGTCCGGCTCGTCTCCACCAACACCTCCGGCCGCATCGTCGAGGTGACCCTCGCCTCCGGCTCGGGCCTCACGGTCGGCGGCTCCGCCACGGAGCGGACCGTGACCGCGCCCCTTTCCACCAACGTCGTCGGCTATTCCGCACGCATCGTCGCGACGGATTCCGGCGGGCTCTCGGCCACGAACACCGTCCACTTCGACAC
>CAMLMI010000333.1 GCA_946480965.1 uncultured Verrucomicrobiales bacterium
TTGGCGCTGAAGGAAGGCGGCTTGATCCGCGACGGCTTCGACGCCTCGCTCGACGAACTGCGCGACGCCACGCGCGGCGGCAAGGACTGGGTGGCGCAGCTCCAGCAGCGGGAGATCGAGCGCACCGGCATTCCTTCGCTCAAGGTCCGGTTCACCTCCGTCTTCGGCTACTTCATCGAGATCACCAAGGCCAACCTCGACAAGGTGCCGGTCGAATACGTCCGCAAACAGACCGTGGCCAACGGCGAACGTTTCATCACGCCCGAGTTGAAGGAAATGGAAGGCAAGATCCTCGGCGCCGAGGAACGGGCGACCAAGCTGGAGTTCGAGATCTTCCAGCGCGTCCGCGAAACGGTGTTGGCGAAGCTGAACGCCATCCAGACCACGGCCGCCGCGCTCGCGCAGCTCGACGTGCTGGGTTCCTTCGCCGAGACCGCGCGGCTCTTCGACTACGTCCGGCCCGAGATCGGCGACGACGGCGTGCTGGAGATCACCGACGGCCGTCATCCGGTTCTGGAACAACAGCAGTCCGAGGAACGGTTCGTGCCGAACGACGCCGCTTTGGAAGCAGCCGCCCCAACGGTTGGAGCCGCCGCTCCCGCCGAAGTGGCACAGGCGCCCTCGCCTGTGACCGTGCGGCAGGCGCCCCCGCCTGCCGGTCCCCAGATCGCGCTCATCACCGGTCCCAACATGGCGGGCAAAAGCACCTACATCCGCCAAGTGGCGCTGCTCACGCTGCTCGCCCACACCGGTTCGTTCATCCCTGCCAAGCAGGCCCGGATCGACCTCGTGGACCGCATCTTTACCCGCATTGGCGCCAGCGACGATCTGTCGCGCGGGCAGTCCACCTTCATGGTGGAGATGACGGAGACGGCCAACATCCTGAACAACGCCACCCGCCGCAGCCTGCTGATCCTCGACGAGATCGGGCGCGGCACGAGCACCTTCGACGGTCTCAGCCTGGCGTGGTCCATCGTGGAGCACCTGCACAACCAGGTCGGGGCCAAGACGCTCTTCGCCTCGCACTACCACGAGCTGACCGAACTCGGTGGCCGCCTGTCCCGCGTGAAGAACTTCAACGTCGCGGTGCGCGAGTGGAACGACCAGATCGTCTTCCTGCGGAAGATCGTCGAAGGCGGCGCGGACAAGAGCTACGGCATCCAGGTCGCCCGCCTCGCCGGCACGCCCAAACCCGTCATCGAACGGGCCAAGGAAATTCTCCGCGTGCTCGAAGAGGCCGAGCTGAATCTCCAGCACGTGCTCAATGGGGAAGCAGATGCCGGACACCAGATGCCGGATACCGGAGCGGCGGAGAAGAAGCGCCAGCGCCCGCAGCGCCGCGCCTTGAAGAACCTCGCGCCCTCGGCGCAGATGGATTTCTTCGGCTAGGCCGGAACGAAGCCGCCGCCATGCCCCGCGCGTCCGCCCGGATCAATCCACCCGCGACTTCCGGCCGCCGCGCTGCCGCAGGGTCTCGAAGTGTTCCTCCGCCACGATGTAGCCCACGCAGCTGGGAGCGCCGCATTCGCAGGGATGGTCGCGGTAGTCGGCGAGATCGTAGCCGTAGTTGAAGGTCAGCTCCTCGCCGGGAAGGATCTTCCGCTTGGCTCGGATCCAGATGCGGTTGTCGTCGTCCTGCTCGGCCTCGCAGTTCGGCTCGCAGGAGTGGTTGATGAGGCGGGCGGGATTCCACTCCACGTTGCCGTCCAGGTCGAACTGGTCGTCGATGTGGAAGATGTAGTGGTTCGACGCCTCGCAGCGTTTGGCCGACTCCTGCTTGTCGATCTTCTCGCCGACGTATTCGAGGAGGTAGGTGCCGGAACGGATCGGCGCGATGGCCCAGAGGCCCCGGCCCTCGATCTTGGATTGGCGGATCTCCCACTTGGGCGGCTTCGACTTCGGATCACTCATACAGACACGGTTCTCTTCAGGCGGCCGGGAGGTTGCGGCCCGTGGCGCGGCGAATCAACTGGCGATATTCCTCCTCGCCCACCTGCCGGGGCACGGCGTGGCAGACCTGCTCGAAGCCGGGGAAGTTCCACAGGTTGGGAAAGTCCCGGCACTGCTGCGGCTTCACCGGCTGCACGGCGCAGGCTTCGTCCACGAGGAAGATGCACTCGCCGTTGGGCTTGTCCTGGAGGGCCAGGCCCTGCCGGTCGGCACGCAGACGGGTGTGGCGCTGGATGAACTCGTGTTCGGACAGGCCGAGATGCGCGGCCATGCGGACGATCTCGTCGTCCGTCAGACGGACCTGGCCGGGCCAACGGCAGCAAGCCGTGCAGCGTTGGCACTCATGGAAGATGGGCATGCGTGGTGGCCGGACCCGGCCCGCGACCCGCGCCTCAAGGAGCGTCGTCGCCCGCACCGCTGTTCTTCAGGAACCGGTGCACGGTCCAGATCCAGCCTAGGCCGAGCGAGACACAGAGCGCAAATATGGCGATGTCGCCGAAGGAGATGGAGGCGGTCATAACGGCCCCTTTCTTGCCCGCGACCGCGCCGCGGCACTACGCGCGGCTTGGCAGGACTTGGTCGGATTTTGACGCGGTTCTCAAAACAACCTTCGCGGCCTTTGCGTCCTCGGCGTGATGCGAAGCCGCTCACGCTTTCGAGAAGGACGACGAGGACGAGAAGGATTGTTCGTGCTCCCGACAATCCACGTGACACCCCGCCGACCCGCTTTCCATCATCCGCCATGCCTTCACCCATCAAGGTCGCGGTCATCGGCACGGGTTCCCTCGGCAAGGAACACGCGCGCATCTACGCCGAACTCGCCGCCAGCGGCGCGATCGAGTTCGTCGGCCTCTACGACGCCAACGCCGAGAACGCCCGCCGCGTGGCCGACAAGGTCCGCGCCCGTGTCTTCGCCTCCATCGACGAGGCCGTGGCCGCCGCCGACGCCTGCAGCATCGTCACGCCCACGATCACCCATTTCGACATCGCCCAGAAGCTCCTCGCCGCCGGCAAACACGTCTTGGTCGAAAAACCGATGACCGAGACCGCCGAGCAAGCCACCGCCATCGTTCAACAGGCCCAAGAACGCGGGCTCGTCCTCCAGGTCGGCCACGTCGAACGCTTCAACCCCGTCTTCCGCTATCTCCAGGATGTCGCCACAAAGCCGCGCTTCATCGAGACCCACCGGCTTTCGCCGTATCCCGCGCGCAGCATCGACATCGGTGTCGTCCTCGACCTGATGATCCACGACCTCGATGTCGTCCTGGCCTTCGTGCAGTCGCCCGTGGTCAGCGTGGACGCCGTGGGCATCAACGTGCTGAGCAAGAGCGAGGACATCGCCAACGCCCGCCTGCGTTTCGCCAACGGCTGCGTGGCCAACCTCACCGTCAGCCGCGTCAGCGCCGAACGGATGCGGAAGATCCGCGTCTTCAGCGGCGGCGATCAGCCCAGCTACATCTCCCTCGATTACCGTGCGCAGGAAGGCTTCATCTACCGCATCGCCCGCGAGGGGGAGGAGGAGAGCTCCGCCATCGCCAAGCTGCTGGCCCTGGCCGGCAGCAGCGCCAGCGTGGTGAGCGAATTCGGCGGCAAACGCATCGTCCGCGAACCCGTGCCCATCACCAAGGACGAGCCCCTGAAGCTGGAGCTCCAACACTTCGTGCAATGCGTCCGCGAGAAGCAGACGCCCGAGGTCAGCGGCGCCTCCGCCAAACAGGCCCTCGACCTCGCCTTCGAGATCACCCGGCAGATCAAGGCGCAGGGGTGACGGATCGGCCGACCAGACGGCTGCGTGTCCCGCCCGAAGACCGGGCTTTCCCGGAGGCCCTTCGCGGTTAGACTCGTCGGCGTGACCCCTTCCCGCCTTTCCGGATTGTGCCTGGCCTCCGCCCTGGCCTGGGCCGCGACCGCACCGGCCGCTGTCCCAGAAGTCACGATGCTCGTGCCCGGTTTCACCGTCCGGGAGGTGCCCGTGCCGCTGAGCAACCAGAACAACCTCCGCTTCGCGCCCGATGGCACGCTCACCGCGTTGGGCTACGACGGCCGGGTCTGGAAGCTGCGCGACACGGACGGCGACGGTCTGGAGGACAAGGCCGACATCTGGTGGGACAAGGCTCCGTTGACCGTGCCGCTGGGCATGAGTTGGACGACCGCCGGGCTCTACGTTTCCAGCAGCGGCAAGGTTTCGCTGCTCAAGGACACGAACGGCGACGGCCGGGCCGACACGGAGGAGATCGTGACCAGCGACTGGCCCGCCAAGGACGTCGCCTCCGGCAACGTGGACGCCACGGCCGTGACGGTGGACGAGGAAGGCAACGTGTATTTCGGCCTGCTCGTGCAGAATTACGCCAACGCCTACCGCATCAAGCGCCGCGACGATCTCAAGCCCGAGGACATCGCGTGGCTGAAGAAGACGGGCCGTTGGACCGAAGCGACCACCGCCGATTCCGGCAAGGACGAGTTCTCGCTCTACGACCTCGAATCGCGGCGCGGCACGATCCAGAAGCTCAACCCGCGCACGAAGAAGCTGACCACCGTGGCCACCGGGTTGCGCGTGCCGGTCGGACTGGCCTTCAACGCGGCGGGGGATCTTTTCAACACCGACCAGGAGGGCGAAACCTGGATGCCCGGCGGCAACCCGCTCGATGAGCTGAACCACATCGTCCCGGGCAAAAACTACGGCTTCCCGCCGAAGCATCCGCGCTGGCTGCCGAACCTGAGCAGCGAGGAACCGGTGGTGGCCTTTGGCCCGCAGCACCAGAGCGCGTGCGGCCTGGTCTTCAACGAGCCGCGCAGCGCGTCGTCGCCCATCCAGTCCGACATTCCGCTGCCGAGCTTTCCGGCGCGCGGGCTCTTCGGTCCCGAAGAATGGCGGGGCAACGTCTTCGTGGCCGGCCAGTCGCGCGGCCAGATCTGGCGGGTGCAGTTGGCCAAGACCGCCAAGGGCTACGTGGGCCGCAGCGACATCATCGCGCGCCTCTCGATGCTCGCGACCGATGTCGCCATTTCGCCCAAAGGCGATCTCTACGTGAGCTGCCACAGCGGCCCGCCGGACTGGGGCACGGGACCGAAGGGACCGGGCAAGATCTTCCAGATCGCTTACACCGAACCGCTGGCGCCGCAGCCGTTGGCCGCTTGGCCGTCGAACGCCACGCAGGTGCGCATCGCCTTCAACCGGCCGCTGGACCCCGCGATCACCGAGCAAAAGCCGACCATCGAGTTCGGCGAACACGTGACCGCCGGCGACCGCCACGAAGTCCTCAAGCCGCCCTATGCCGTCGTCGAGCAACAGGCCGCCACGCCGCGCGGCAAGCTCGCGGTGCAGGCGGCGCATCTGGAGGACGACGGCCGCACGCTGGTGCTGGAAACCGC
>CAMLMI010000334.1 GCA_946480965.1 uncultured Verrucomicrobiales bacterium
GTCTTCGACCCGGTGAATCCCCGCCGCGTGCTGGGACTGGGCTCCGGCGGGCCGGAGACCGTGCGGGGCCACGGCCTCTACGAGTCGCTCGATGCCGGGGCCACCTGGCGGCAGATCCACGTCTCCTTGACGCCGTTCGGTGGCCAACTGGCGCTGGACCCCGCCTCGTTCGACCGCGGCCGCCAAGGCTGCCAGCGCCTGTGGCTGGTGGACCGGGCCACGGGACAGCTGCGCCGCTCGGTGGACGGCGGACGCACTTGGCGCGGGCTCGATTCCACCATCGGCAACGACCATGTCGTCCCCGCGCCGCACGGCGAGTTCCTCTATCTGGGCTGCGCGGGCGCGCGCAACAACGGCGTCCTGCGGAGCAGCGACGGCGGCAACGATTTCTACCACGAGTTCCGCCCGCCGGTCTCCGCGCTCGCCGTTTCCGCGAACCGGCCCAACGCCGTGTGGGCCATCCACGGGCAAAACCTCTCCCGTTCGTTGAACAGCGCCAATGGATTCACCCTGCTTTCCGCCACGTCGCTGCCGCGCGAGGTCGCGCACTGGCAGGGGTTGACCGTCTCGCCGCTGGACGCGCGGCGGATGATGGTCGCCGCGCGAGACGGGCGCGCCTGGTTCTCGCTGGACGGCGGACTGGCATGGCAGCCGTTGCCCGGAGTCTCGGTCTCCGGCGGAGAACATGATCCCACCTTGAGCCGCAGCTGGGGCTGGTTCTCCGACGGTTCGGTCTGGCTGTCGGGCGGCGACGGCGTGTGGGTCGGCTCGCTGGACCGGGTCGTCTTCGCCTGGCGCTCCGGGCCCGCGCCCCAGGCTGCTTTTGGCGGCACCTTCCAGTTCGCGGCCGGGACGGACTCCGTGCTGCTGCCGCTCAAGAAGGCCCAGGCCGCCTACACGCCCGACGCCGGGGTTTCGTGGGAACTGCGCACTTTGGACGCCCACAACGCGGAGGGCGGCGCAGCGGCGGCGCTCGCGGTGGACCACCAGCGGTTCTTCATCGGCCATGCCATCGGGCACGGTCCCCGTCGGCTGCTGGTGTCGGCCAATTCGGGCGCGGGCTGGTCCCCCGCCCGGCATCCGGGCCGCCGAACCGTCGGCTGGAGGGCGGGCGACGTCATCCTCAGCCATCCCACGAACTCCGCGTATCTCTTCGCCCCCGGCTGGCGGAGCCTCGACGGCGGCGCGACCTGGCACGCCACACCCAGTTGCGACGTTGTCTATACCATCGGCGGCCAAGCCCCGTATCAGCTCGTCGGACGGCTCGACAAGAACGTGATGATCTCGACGAATCTCGGCGATTCCTGGCTGAGCTTCACCCCCAGCTTCGGCGGTTTCACCGACGTGGCCCTCGACCAGTCCGCCTCGCGCGGCTACTTCGCGGCCGAAGGCACGGTCAAAACCTTCCAGTCCGGCCAATGGACCGCCATGCCCGTCCCGACCGACCAGTTCCGCGAGCGCAACATCCGCACCGTCGCGATCGATCCCGCCGACGCGCGCATCATCTACGCCGGAGGCCGCGCCAAGGACTACCTGACCAGCGTGCCGGTCGTCCGTTCCCTGGATGGTGGCCGCTCTTGGCACGGACTCGTGTCCAACGCTCCGCAGGGCCCGACCGACGGGCCGCGCGAAGTGGTCTGGATGCGGGTCCATCCCAAGACCCGCGAACTCTGGGTCTCGACCGATGGCTTCGGATTGTGGGTGGCGTCGCCTCCGCAATGACCGCTCAGCCGAAAGGATGAGCAGGGGCGCGGACGTTGACCGCCGACGCTGCTCTTCCGTTGTCTCGCCCCGGTTCTAACGCGGCCGGATGAGGATCTCCTCCACCACGGCGCGCGGCGGCAGGTTGACCGCGAGCAGGACGCACGCGGCGATGTCCTCCGGTTGGAGCATCTTCTCGCGGGCTTCCGGCGGTGGGGGCGAGGGGCGCTTGTCCAACAACGGCGTGGCGATGTCGCCCGGCAGCAGCGCGCAGGCGCGGACGCCGTTGCCGCGTTCCTCGGCGTTGATCGCCTGCGTGAGACCGACCAAGCCGGCTTTCGACATCGAGTAGCTCGGCCCGGCCTTGGGGCTGGCCTGCTTGGCGGCGTCGGAGACGATGTTGATGATCGTGCCGGTCCGGCGCTGGCGCATCTGCGGGAGGAACGCCTGCGCGACGTAGTAGGGACCGTGGAGGTTCGTGGCGATGACGCGCTCGTAGTCGGCGGCGGAAAGCTCGGCCAAGCTGCGGCGTGGAATGTTCGTGCCGGCGGCGTTCACCAGCACCTCCACGGGACCGAGCTGTTCAAGGATGGACTTGCCCGTGGCGGCGACTTCGGCGGGATTTCCCACGTCGCAGACGAAGGGCTTGATGCAGTCGGACAGGTCGCCGGCGGGACGGATGGTTTCCTCCAGCGTCTCCAGGCGGCGGGCGATGGCGGCGACGGTCCAGCCCTGTTGCGCGAGGGCCCAGCACACGGCCTGGCCGACGCCGCTGCCCGCTCCGGTGACGACGGCGATCTTCTTGGCGGATGGGTTCATGGGCGGGAGTGATAACGGCCGACGCCGCGGTCGGCCAGCGGGATTCAGGACAAAATCCGTGGGCTCAAATCGCTTTTGATTCCCGAATCGCCCTTGCTAGCTTCCGCGCCAACGACCATCGCGTCGTGCTCCCCGAACAACCCAGACCACTGCCATGAGCCACAAATGGAAATTCTTCCGCGCGGGCGGATTCGACCAGGTCCAGCTCGATTCCGGCGCCGACCTGATGAACCTCGACCAGCTCGACCAGAAGCTCTGGGTCGCGCTGGCCTGCCCGACCACGGGCCTTGAGTTCGACTCCAGGACGCTCGCGCTGATCGACACCGACAACGACGGCCGCGTGCGCGTGCCCGAGATCATCGCCGCCATCAAGTGGGCCGGGTCCATTTTGAAGAGCGCCGACCAGCTCATTCCCGGCGGGCCCTCGCTGCCCCTCTCCGCCATCAACGACGCCACGCCCGAAGGCAAGGCGCTGCTCGCCTCCGCCAAACGCATCCTCGGCAACATCGGCAAGGGCGACGCCCCGGCGTTGACCGTCGAGGACGCGGCCGACGCGAAGAAGATCTTCGCCGGGACCAACTTCAACGGCGACGGCGTCATCACCGCCCTCTCCACGGGCGACGCCGCGCTCCAGCAGGTCATCGCCGACATCGCCGCCTGCTTCGGCGCCGAGCCCGACCGCAGCGGCCAGAACGGCATCACCCAGGCGAAGATCGACGCCTTCTTCACCGACGCGGCCGCCCATGTGGGCTGGGCCAAGAAGCCCGCCGCCGATGCCGCCGCCTCGCCGCTCGGCGACAAGACCGCCGCTGCCAGCGCCGCCATCCAGGCCGTGCAGGCCAAGGTGGACGACTACTTCGGCCGTTGCCGCCTCGCCGCCTTCGATTCCCGCGCCCAGGCGCTCTTGAACCGCAAGGAGGAGGAATACCTCGCCGTCGCGGCCAAGGACCTTTCCATCAGCGCCGCCGAGGTCGCCGGGTTCCCCTTGGCCAAGGTCGCCCCGAACCAGCCGCTGCCGCTCAACGGCGGATTGAACCCTGCGTGGGCCGACGCCGTCGCCGCGCTCGTGGCCAATGCCGTGACGCCGATCCTCGGCACGCGCGACGCCTTGAGCGAAGCCGACTGGGCCGCGCTCAAGGCCAAGGTCGCGCCCTTCAATGCATGGCAGGCGGCCAAGGTCGGCGCATCCGTCGAGAAGCTCGGTCTGGCCCGCTTGGAAGCCATCCTCGGCTCCAAGGCCAAGGAGGAACTGACGGCGCTCATCGCGAAGGATCTCGCGGTCAAACCCGAGGCCGACTCCATCGCCAACGTCGAGAAGCTGGCCCGCTACCGCCGCGACCTGCACCGGCTCTGCACGAACTTCGTGAACTTCGCCGACTTCTACGACGGCGGCGACGCGGCCATCTTCCAGGTCGGAACGCTCTACCTCGACCAGCGGAGCTGCACCCTCTGCGTCTCGGTGGCCGATGCGGGCAAGCACGCCACGATGGCCGGATTGGCCGGTGCCTACCTCGCCTACGTGGACTGCACCCGCAAGGTCTCCGGCGAGAAGCTCAGCATCGTCGCCATCTTCTCCCAGGGCGACGACGACAACCTGATGGTCGGCCGCAACGGCCTCTTCTACGACCGCAAGGGCCGCGACTTCGACGCGACCATCACCAAGATCGTCTCCAACCCCATCAGCCTCCGGCAGGCCTTCTGGGCGCCCTACAAGAAGTTCGTCCGGCTCATCGAGGAACAGGTGACGAAGCGCGCCGCCGCCGCGGATGCGGAAGCCAATGCCAAGCTGGCCGCCGCCGCAGAGAGCACGGCGAACGCCGACAAGTCGGCGGCGGCTGCCAAGCCGCCCGAGAAGAAGAAGGTGGACGTCGGCGCGGTCGCCGCGATGGGTGTGGCCTTCGGCGCTATCGGTGGGTTCTTCACCGCAGTCGCCACCGGAGTGTCCACGGCCTTCGCCGACTACGGCCCGATGGCCATCATCGCCATCATCGTGGGGATCATGGCGCTCATCTCGGGACCCTCGATGATCCTCGCCTTCATCAAGCTCCGGAAACGCAACCTCGGCCCCATCCTCGACGCCAACGGCTGGGCCGTGAACGCCGCCGCCAAGATCAACGTGCCCTTCGGCACCACCCTCACCGGAATCGCGAAGCTCCCGCCGGGATCAAGCCGCGATCTGACCGATCGCTACGCCGAGAAGAGCTTCCCGTGGAAGCGCTGGGTCGCGCTGCTGCTCGTGCTCTACGTCGGCTACAAGTGGTATGTCGGCGCGTTGGACTCCAAGCTGCCCGGCCCCATCAAGAGCACCAGGGTCATGGGCACGAACGCGCCCGCCTACAAGGCCGAGCCAGCACCGACTGCTCCAGCCCCTGCGGCCATCGCAACCAACGCCCCCGCCGCGACGCCTTGAGGCGGGCCGATGCACCAAAGGCGGACCCCTTCGGGTCCGCCTTGTTTGTCTAAACTTCCCGGACGAAAAAGAAGGCGAAGGCTCCCCTGCCGAACCTTTGTGGTTTCGGCGTCCCCTCGGCTGTATCGCAAGCTTCGCGCTTGCCGCGGCGTTCTCTGGCCGGAGTGCGTCTTGGCCAGCGGGACGCCGTCGCTATGGGAACCGGGACCGGCTGCGGCACGGCAAGCCGAAGGCTGGCGCTACAGCGGATTGGAGCCGCCTTCCTGCTTGTTGTGTCCCGTCGGACTTTCTCCTTAGTCTCCGCGCCGATGAACATCTTTGTCACGGGCGGCGCGGGTTACATCGGGTCGGTTTTCGTCGAGGAAGCGC
>CAMLMI010000335.1 GCA_946480965.1 uncultured Verrucomicrobiales bacterium
TCCATGATCCACTCCAGATAGGCCCAGCCCTCGGCGGGATCGGCCAGGCCGTCGAAGCGCGATTGCTGGAGGGTGAGGCCCTTGATCTTGCCGGACACGGACGTGCCGCCGTGGGCCGAATCCCATTCCCAGTCCTCCAAGAAATCCCAGCGCCGCGCGGATGAACCGAGCTGCGGCGGCGGCACGGCGTTGAAGGGCTGGCCCGTGACCTGGAAGAAGATTTTGCGGGCGTCCTCTTCCTTGATCCGGGGCTTGAGGGATTCAACGGTCCAGAGGTCGTTGCCGCGACGTCCGCCGGCGTTGTAGCACTCGGCCAGGAGGATCTGCTCGTCGCCCATGCGGCGCAGCCATTGCAACGGAGCGCGCGCCGCTTCCACGGTTTCGGCACGGGCGGCTTGGGCGGTCCAATGGAGCGTGAGCCACGGACGGGCGTTGATGAGGAAGAAGGCGACGAGCCCGAGAGCCATGCCGCTCCAGACGGGGTTCCAGAACGCCGCGCCCTCCATACCCCGCTGGAGACGCGCACCGTTCAGCAGCCGGTGCAGGGCCAGGGCGCTGAGGAACGGCGTGAGCGGCAGGAGCCCCAGGCCGAAGTAGATCACCGCCACAAAGGCGAAGGGCATTAGCGTGAGGTAGAGAAGGCTGTAGCAGACGGCCACAAACAACGCCGCGCCGCTGGCCACCAGCAGCCCCCGCGAGAGCGGACGTTCGGGCCGCCGGACATGCCGCCAGACGAGCGCTCCGCAGACCGGCACCAGCGCCACGGCCGCGACGTGCCAAAACGTGGGAATCGGGTCGAAGAACACGCCTCCGCTGAAGTGCGTGCTGAGCTCGAAGAGGAGCGTGATGACCGGCAGCAGCACGCCGAAGAAGAAGGCGAAGGGCATGAGCCGCGCCCTTTCCCGGTTGGGATTCCAATCCGAGGCTTCGACCCGAGCCGCTGGCGCCTTGCGGGTTTGCTCCGGTTCGGGCGCGGGCCCCATGCGTTGGAGCACTTGGCGCACTTGCTCCGCCGTGACGATGGGAAACAGGTCGTCTGGCAGCTCCTCTTCCACGTGGCGGCGCAGATCGGCGACGACTTCGTCCGCGTCCAGGCCGTCGCCGGACGGCAGTGAGGCGCGGTAGGCGCGCAGGTGTTCCTCCAACGCGTCCTGGGCGGACTTGGACCAGTGGTTCATGGCTTATTCTCCTCCTTGGCGAAGCTCGTCGGCGTCGCGGTTCATCCGGTCCAGATAGGCGTTCATGCGCTTCATCTGTTCCCGGCCGGCCGGGGTGAGGCTGTAGTATTTCCGGGCGGGCCCTTCGGCCGATTCCTCCAGGCGGGTGGCCACGAGACCGGCCACGCGGAGGCGCGAAAGCAGCGGGTAGAGCGTGCCCTCGGTGACGCCGAGGCTGGGGATGGCGGCGAGCGTCTTGACCAGCTCGTAGGCGTAGCGCTCGCGATGGGCGAGGGCATTGAGGATGCAGAGCTCCAGCAGCCCTTTGCGGACCTGCACGGTCCAGTTGTCGAAGAAGTCGTCCATCTCGCCTCGTGTCACCAACTACCTTGCTACGCATAGTAGATGTGCGTGCGGTTTGGCAAGCGAACTTTCCGGAGCGAAACGGAGAGCGGCGAAGCAGCCGCTATTTCCCGATGATGTCGTTGAGGGTGCGGCTGGTCTTTTGCCCGAGGGTCTCGGAGGCGGCGACCTTGGGGGAGGGCGAAGGCCCGATCAGCAGGTGGCCCACGTGGGTCCGGATCTGGGGGCCGACGATGGATTCGCGAAACGCCGTGTGCTGGATGCGGGCGGGATGGACCCAGCCGAAGAAGTCGCTGCCGAAGTCCGCCTGCGCCTTCTGCGCGGCGGCGTCCACCTGGGCCTTGGAGTAGGAGACGGAGTTCAGCAGGGCCAGCCCGGCGATCAGGATGAGGGCGTGGTGGACCACGCCGGCGCCCATGCCGAGGTAGAATTCGCCGCTGCCGAAGATGTCCTTGCTGACGAGCTTCTCGCCCATCTTCGCCTTGAGGATGCCGGTGAGGCTGGCGGCCACGAGCGCGATGGCGATGTAGGCGATGACCTTGCAACCGGTGAGGCTGACCGGGATGAGGGCCTTGAGCTGCTGGCCGAGGGGGGCGTGCGCGTAGGCGCCGACGACGACGATCACGGCCCACTGGAGGAGGGGCAGGAGCTCGCCCGACATGCCGAGCTTGCGGCCGCGGACGACGCCCCAGATGAGGAGCCCGAGGGCGAGGATGTCGAACCAGTTGGGGACGATGTTCATGGCGGGAAAGGGGGAGGGGTCAGCCTTTGGAGAGCTTGGCTTTCCAGGACATCCTCTGCGCGGCGAGGTTGGCCGAGGCCCTGGAGAAGCTCCCGCCCATGTCCATGGAACGGAGAGTCTGTTCTTCCCGGCCTTCCAGCGCGAAGGCGAGAACGACGGAGGCTTCCCGATGAAGCTGGGCGTGAAGGGCCTTCACCGGTCGGCCATCGACGGAGCGCCCGGCCTGGATGGCGGCTTGCAGCCTGGCCCTCCAGACGCCGTGGGCGGCGATGGCTTGGGTGATCTCGTCGGTCTGGGTCATAACGGCGAGAAACGCCCTCGCCGCAGGAAGCGGATGCACGAGGCGTTCCAATCGCATCCTTGGTATCGTCCCCGGCCGCCGAAACTTGAATGCGACGCGGCCGGACGGCAACCGCCCGTCGCCCGAAAGCGACCGCTCGTGCCCGGAAACGGCACGCGCGCCGCTACGGCACCATCTCCACGCGCAGTCGCTTGGGGTTTGACACCCCGAGTTCGAGCAGCTCGGCGTTGGTATAGATCTCCCGGGGCGCCTCGGACCGGGGCATCTTGGCGATGTCGCGCTGGCGCTCCAGTTCCGTCAGGGCGAAGGCGTCGAGCGCCACGGGATCGCGGCTGAACCAGAGCTGGTTCAACGGCACGGCGTAGTGGAGGAGGCTCCGGCTCTCGCCCTGGTATTGGCAGATCAGCGCGTCGGTGATGTTCAGCGCCACCCGGTCGAAGATTTCCGGCATCCCGTAGATCTCCGGCAAGGCGGAGAGCAGGCGGTCGCCACGGCCGTCGAACCGGAGCGCATTGTCCACGCTGCCAAGGGCGGTGCTGAAGAGGTGACCGGCCACGCCCGCGTCGTTTCTGTTCAGCAGCGGGGCGATGGAGATGATCCTGTCCGCGCCGAGGATCGCCCGCGTCAGGTGGGACTTCCGCCCGGTCGCGTCGGCCCCTTGCCGATACTCCAGATCGCCCACGAGCAGGGTGCCCTGGACCGGGTTGTCGTAGAACACGTCCTTGTCGAACCCCGCCTCCACGCTGCCGACGAGGTTCACGCCGAGCCTTTCGGCCAAGGCGGGATAACCGGCCGAGCGCAGGTCGCTCATCCGGCGGTCCAGGATGGTGATGTTCGTGCGGGCGATGCCGGCCTCGATCAGCCCCTCGGCCACGGCCTGGACCACCGGGAGGCGGGTGCCGCTGGTCGGGCCCGGGGCGGAGAAGACCTTGAGCACGACCTTCTGCTCCGGCGCGACGAAAGCGCGCCATGCCTCGGCCGGATCGGACTTCCCGGCGAGCCGCGTCACCCCGTCGCGCACCATCTGGCGCACGGGCTCCAGCCGCGCGCGGGAAGTCTCGGTCGCGTCCGCGTTCTGGACCACGACGATGCGGGACTGCGCCTTGGGCGGCGCGTTCGGCGACAACGGAAGCTCCTCGGCCGCCCGTCCGGCCATCGCGACCAGCAGGGCGGCACCGACTCCAACCAGCAAATGCACAACGTGGGTAGCCATGAACCAGCGGCGGAACGTGGCCGAGGCACGGGCCCCTGTCCATCCCGTCCATCTCGCCGAATCGGTCCCGTTCCGCGTGGCCCGCATCATGCGTGGTGGAAATGCGGTTTGGCTCGTGGCCCGCACGCCCCGTCGTTTTTTACCAGTGTTCAACCCGGCGGCTCTGTGGTTAAACCGTCGTCAAATGCCGCACTTCCAGATCATCTTCAATCCGACCAGCGCCGCCGAACTGAGCAAGCTGCCCAAGGACCTGCAGCTCGACATCCTAGGCAACTTCCGCGGCCTCCCGCAGGACGTTCTTGCGACCGACATGGAGCACTTCGGCAAGCTGGAACGCGGCGGCAAGACGCTCTTCCGCTTCCGCGTGGGCGACTACCGGATCTACTTCGAGAAGCACCCGCTCGGCGTCGTCGTCCACCGCGTCCTGAGCAAGAACACGCTGAAGGATTTCCGCTTCCGCAGCGGCCTCGCCACGGGTGAGGACAGCGACCTCCAGAACAACCCGAAGTTCTGGGAGCTGATCGAGGCGGCGAAGAGCCAGCTGGGGTGAGCAAATTTAAGGACGGCAAAGCCTAGGGCGCGTCTTCAATCCCGATAAGGGTTTGAAGATGCGTGGTGGAGAAAACGTTTGAGGAGGCGAGGTGGTTGAGATCGAACGTTGTCGGAGCTGCTGTGGCAGCGGCTAAACAACCCGGCGAAACCGATCGGCCGTGATGATGACAACCGCCAAAGGGCGTCCGTCGCGCGACAACCGGCTAATGATGGAGTCCATGATCTTCTGGCTACGGGCAGGCTGTCCGTGGCGGAATCCGCCCGAACGGTTCGACTGAGCAGAAGGATCTTGATGCCCTTATCGAGATGTTTCGCACCCGGTTCATCCACTTTAAGCCGCTTGATCGGCCGGTTGGGGTGCGATTGATCAAGCAGGTGCTGACGGGCTGCATTGCTGTTTTGGAACGATTGGCAAAGGCTCCAATAGCTGGTCCTGTCTCTGCGATGGAGAGCGATGGCGAGCACAGGAAGCATTTGCGAGCGCAGCCCATGTTCTGAACCTTCATCAGGGAGATACGTTTCAATGAACACCAAAGACCTCATCCATCTCGGCGTGCCGCCGGGCGAGGCGACGCGGCGCGGGATGGACTTCATCAGCCGCTACATTCTCAAGGGCCTCGACAAGTCGGCCTTGGCTGCCGACCTGGAGTCAGTCGTCACGACGCCGGAGCGGTTCGTGGATGACGAACTTCGCGGTGAGTTTGCCAAAGTGCTGCTGCGGTGCGGCCGCGTCGTCCAACAGGCTCTCGCTCCGTGGAAGCAATGGGGCGACGGCTTGGACCCGGAGGCGATCAACCAGCTCGGCCGCGCGTGCCAGTTGCCGGTGTCCGTCGCGGGTGCGCTCATGCCCGACGCGCACGTGGGCTACGGCCTGCCGATCGGCGGCGTATTGGCCACGGAAGGCGCGGTCATCCCCTACGCCGTGGGCGTGGACATCGCCTGCCGC
>CAMLMI010000336.1 GCA_946480965.1 uncultured Verrucomicrobiales bacterium
GTTTTCCACACGGAGCGCGGAGCATCGCTCCGCAGAGTGGGGCGTCGTTTTCCAGAATACCGAAGTGGGTAGGGCCGTGCCCGAGGGGATTCAGGCTGTCTGTCCGGCAGTCGGCGGAGCGATGCTCCGCGCTCCGCTCCGCCATTTCCGTTCGCCGCTACGGAGTATTTTTCCCGTCGCCATTCCTTCCGCGCTTCTGCTCGTCTAGCCCCATGCCGGACGACGAGCCGATCATCGATCTACAGAGCGACCACTACTTCATGGGCGAAGCCCTGCGGCAGGCCGTGCGCGCCTATGAAGCGGAGGAAGTGCCGGTCGGCGCCGTCGTGGTGCGCAACGGCCGGATCATCGCCCGCGCCCACAACCAGGTGGAGACGCTCCAGGACGCCACGGCCCACGCCGAGATGCTGGCCATCACCCAGGCCGAGGAAGCCGCCGGCACCTGGCGGCTGAACGACTGCACGCTCTACGTGACCAAGGAACCGTGCCCGATGTGCGCCGGGGCCATCGTCCACGTGCGCTTCGGCCGCGTGGTCTTCGGTGCGCCCGACCCCAAGGGCGGCGCAGCCGGCGGCGCGTTGAACCTGCTCCAGTTCCCCGGGCTGAACCACCGGGCCGACATCACGTCCGGCGTCCGATTGGAGGAATGCCGCCAACTCCTCGTCGGCTTCTTCACCGAACAGCGCTTGAAGAAGAAGGAAAGCCGGGCCAGCGCGAAGGCTGCTCCGTCGTTCGAGAACGAACTCGCGGACCAAGGGGGCGAGTAGCCGCTCGCCTTTCGCGCGGGCGGACTTCAGCGTCGCGCGATGGATCTGGCCCAAGGCTCCGCCGCGCGGTGTTCGTTGATCGAGGCCCTGCTGGACCGGCGTTCGCGCCGGTTCGCGCTGGGCATGACGATGCCCGGCGGACCGTTGGCCCATCGCAGCGCGCATCCGCCGAAGCCGCTCACGGAGGCAGAGGAGGCGGCGCTGGTCTTCGCGGCCTGCGGCGTCACCGGTCCCGCGCTGGCGGATCTCTGCTACGCGACGGGACACGGCGGCAACATCATGGCGGGACTCGTCGGCCGCACGATCGCCAGCGGCGATTGCCTTCAGACCGTCGCGCTCGCCGTGGTCAACGATTCCGGCACGCACTTCGTCCAAAGGCCGCAGAACCTTTCCCCCTCAGAGATCCGCGAATTGATCCGGCTCAACCGCGCGGGCGAATTCGTCGAGGCCTACCGCAGGAGCCGCGTCCGCCTCTTCGACCAACGGGTGCATCCGCCGCTGGAACCGCTCTTCAACATCAACGCCAACCGCTGGTCGCTCCACGCGGCGGGCACGAGCTATTTCCTCCCGATCAACGACCTCACCTTCATGTATGTGAACGGCCTGCTGGAGATCCTCAACGAGGACACCGGCGCGTTCATCCTCGATGAACGCGCGGGCTTCCGTCCCGCCGGGCTCGCGGCTTTCGCGAAGAGCCGGGGCGGCCATCTCCACGACGATCCGGCGGACAACCGCGTGGTCACGATCAAGCACGTGGAGCAGCTCGTGACCGACTTCGTGAACCTCGAACAGGGCATGATGCTCCAGAACCTCGGCTTGATGGCCGAGGCGCTCGGGCTGGGCGGCTACCCCCATTTCGCGAACCACGACCTCGGCTGGTTCCAGGCGCTGAAGTTCCGCTCGGTGCCGATGAAGGCCAGCCGTTATCTCGGTGCCGGAGCGTTGGTCACGTTCGGCATGAATCTCACGGGCAAGAACCCGGAGGTTCCGTTCTTTGTCGGGCTCGAAGCGGACGGCGAGCCGTTGATGCAGGCGCTGTGTCCGCCGAACTATGCGTCGATGGGGGACGTCGTCCGGGCCGTGGTGGCGCACAAGACCGGTGGCGAAGGCGTCTTTCGCAAGCCGGGCAACGTCTCCGCTTGGAAGGACCACGAGGGAACCGCGCGCCAAGTCCAGCCGGTCTCCGAAAAAGCGATCTCCGCAGCCACGGCGTATCTGGACTACGTGTGGAACCGCTTCGGCCGGTTCCCCGTGCATGTGCCCGCGTTCCGCTGCGGGCTGGGTTTCCAAGCGGGCCACGTGGACGCGGACTTCTACGACCGGTTCTACCAGCCCGAAGCCTTGTCGGAACGGCAGCGGATGGATTTCGCCCGGACCGCTGAAGCCGCCAATGGCCCAAGCAAAAATTGCGGTTGACCGCATCGACAGCGCGGCCGCTAGTTGTCGTTAAGCCGCCGCCCTCCGTTCAATCTTCCGTTGTTGTTCAGTTTTCATGGAACCAAGTGCGAGTTCGCACCTCTTCCATGGAAACCGAGTCAGGTCGGAGAAAGCCGCCCTCACGGTCCACAAGTTGCTCAACCCAAAACGGCCACTGCATCGACCCGATGAGCCCCAGCCTCCAGCCCAATTCATCTTTTCCGAGAGAGAACAATGCTCCGCTTTGCGCCGCGGATCGCCGCCGCTGGCTCGTCTATGGCGCGCAGGTCTGCGCCTTGTTGCAGGCGCGGGCCGAAAACCACGCCGACTACAAATACGAGGACTACCGGGAAGACGACGGCCGCATCCACATCCAGACCCACACCGCGCTGGTCGCCGCCGATCTCAAACCTTGGCTCTCGGTCAAGGGCACCTATGTCTATGACGGCATCTCCGGGGCCACGCCTACCGGTGCGCCGCCACCCGCCGGGAGCGACCAGGTGCCGACCACGGAGATCCGCGATGTCCGCCGGGCCTACACGCTTGAAACCCCGCTCAAGTTCGGCTCGCACGGGCTCAAACCCATGGTCGCCTACAGCAAGGAGAGCGACTACGAGTCGCTCGGCCTGTCCGCCACCTATTCGCTGGAGCTGAACCAAAAGAACACCGTGCTCAGCCTCGGCGTCAGCCACGACTTCGACCGCGTGGCCGGGCTCTATTCGCCGTCGTTCCAGGACAAGGACAAGACCGCCGTTCTCGTCGGTCTCAGCCAGTTGCTCGGACCCGCCACCGTGCTTTCGGCCAATGTGACCCTGGCCTACACCGACGGTTATCTGTCCGATCCCTACAAGGGCGTGAACTTCGACATCGCCTACACCGATCCGGTCTTCAATCCGCCCGCCGGCGAGCTCGTGCCGGAAAACCGCCCCGGCCATCGCTTCGATCAGATCGTGCATCTAGGCTTGAACCACTACGTCAAACCGGCCTCCGGTGCGGTCGATGCCAGCTACCGTTTTTACCACAACGACTACGGCGTGCTGGCCCACACCGTCTCGGTGGCCTGGCTCCAGAAGCTTGGCGAACACGTCGTCGTCTCTCCGTTCTTCCGCTTCCACAGCCAGTCGGCGGCCGACTTCTACGCGCCGCAGTTCGTCGGCGATCCGTTCTTCCCCGAAGGCGGCGACATCGGCGAACAGCAGGCCGGCATCCCCGGCGTCGCCATCGCGCCCGCCTGGCCAGAACACTACTCGGCGGACTACCGGCTCTCGCGGCTGGACACGTTCACCTACGGCATCAGCGCAACGGTGAAGATCAAGGACCGCGTCTCGCTCGACGCCGCCTACAAACGCTACGTGATGGAAGGCCGTGACGGCGCAACGAGCGCCAGCGCCTATCCCTCCGCGCACGTCTGGACCCTCGGCCTCCGCCTATGGTTCTGAACGAACATCCGGTGCGGGAACGCATCCGCCGCACCACGCAATGGACGGCCGAAAGCGGCTTCGCGACGTTGTCCTTCCAAGCAATGGGCACGCCGTGCCGCATCCGCTTCGCCGGGGACCCAGCCGCCGTGCGGTCCCTCGGCGAAGACCTGCGCGACTGGGTCGGGAACTTCGAGATGAAGTATTCTCGCTTCCAGCCCGACAGCCTGATCTCGCGCATCAACGCCGCTCCCGCCGGGACTTGGACCGAAGTGGACGCCGAGACCGACCGGCTCTTCGCGCTCTGCGACCAGCTCCATTTCTTCACGCGGGGCGCGTTCGATCCCTCCGCGCTGCCGCTGCTGAAGCTCTGGGATTGGAAGAGCGATTCGCCCCGTTTTCCCACCGACGCCGAAGTGGCCGCAGCCAAGACGCTCGTCGGTTGGCGCAAGGTGAAGCGCCGCCCCGGCGCGATCCAGTTGCCTGCGGAAGGCATGGCGCTGGACCTCGGCGGCATCGGCAAGGAATACGCCGTGGACCACGTGGCGTTGCGCCTCGGCGAGGCGGGCGTGAAAGGCGCGCTCGTCGATTTCGGCCAAGATGTCCGCGTGGTCGGGCTGCCGACCGGGAAGCCGTTTTGGCACATCGGCCTGGAAGATCCGGCGCAGCCCGGCCGCGTCTGGTGCGGCTTGGCCGTGAAGGACCGCGCGGTGGCGACTTCCGGCGACTACCTCCGCTGCCGCACGCTCAATGGCCGCCGCATCGGCCACATCGTCGATCCCCGCACCGGCTACCCCGTGGACAACGGCGTTCGCGCCGTCTCCGTCATCGCGCCGTCCTGCACCTTGGCCGGAGCTCTCTCGACCACGGCGTTTGTTTTGGGGAACCGCGAAGGGCTCGCGATCATCCAATCCCAGGCCGGAGCCGCCGGCGTGGTCTCCACCGACCGTGAACGCGTCCACACGAGAAACTTCCATGAATACTGCGTCTCTTGAGCGAAGCGAGGACGGGAGCGTCCGAACGATTCGTCCTACCCCTGCCCCTTCGGAGGGGAACCGGAAACGCGCGTCCGGTGGTCGGTTGACGTCCTGCCTTATCCCCTCCCGGGAGGGTTCAGGGGTGGGTTCGACTACCCGGGGCATTCTCAAGACCTGGAGCCTTGGACTGCGTTCCTTCGCCGCCGGGATCGCCTTTCTCGCGTTGCTGGCCCTCCCTGTCTTCGCCGCTGGATTTAAGGAAGGCGACGCCCTGCCCGATCTTTCCAAGTTCCAGCTCGAAGGTTCCCTGCCCGATCTCAAGGGCAAGGTCGTGCTGATCGACTTCTGGGCCTCGTGGTGCCCGCCCTGCAAGGCGTCGTTCCCCGCGATGGACGCCCTGCTGAAAAAATACGGCGAGAAGGGCTTCGTCGTGCTCGCCGTCAATGTGGACGAGGACAAGCGCGAGATGGACAAGTTCCTCAAGAAGGCGTCGCCCACCTTCAACATAGTCCGTGACGCCCAGCAGAAGTTTGTCGAAGCCGCCAACGTCTCCACCCTGCCCACCAGCCTGTTGATCGACCGCACCGGCAAGATCCGCCACGTCCATTCGGGCTTCGAAGGCGAGAAGACGACCGCCCAATACGAGAAACAAATCGAGGAACTGCTGAAGTGATCC
>CAMLMI010000337.1 GCA_946480965.1 uncultured Verrucomicrobiales bacterium
CCGGGTGACGAGCCGGGGATCGCGGCCGAGATGGAGATGGGATTGGCAGTTCATTCGCGGGTTAGGGTCTCGTCGAGATTGAGGAGCACGCGCGCGAGGGCCGTGTAGGCGGCGAGTTGGTTGGGCGTGGTGTTGGGCGGCAGCTCGGGGGATTGGCCGGCGGCGAGTCCGGAGACTTGGCGGAGATCCAGCCAGCCGTCGGCGAGGCGTTGTTGTTGGCGGGCGAGGAAGGACTTCAGATCCGCCTGCTCGGATTTGGTCGGCGGACGGGCGGTCACACGACGGAAGGCGTAGGCGATGCGTGATTCGTCGGTGGGACCGCCTTCCCGGAGCGTCTTCA
Organism: uncultured Verrucomicrobiales bacterium; assembly: GCA_946480965.1. Next base: position 341 of record CAMLMI010000337.1, read on the forward strand.
GGGCGAAGGCGCGGGCGGCTTCGTTGAAGATCGGTTCGTTCAACGTGGTCAGGGCCTGGAGCGGTGTGTTGGACCGGCTGCGGCGGACGCAGGAGAAGTCGCCTGTGGGCGTGTCGAAGGCGAGCATTGCCGGGTGCAGGAGATTTCGCCGCCGGAAGACATACACACCGCGCCGATAGCGTTCCTCTCCCACCGATTCCTGCCACGGAAACGGCCCGTAGCTGGCGGGCGGTTGGTTCAGGAACTCGGCGATGGGCGGATAAACGGGCGGCCCGCCGAGCTTGGGAGAAAGCAGCCCGCTCGCGGCCAAGGCGATGTCGCGGACGATCTCGCCTTCGACCCGGAACCGCGAGGCGCGGGCGAGGAGTTGATTGGCCGGATCACGCTCCAGCAGATCGGGCGCGACCTTGGAGGATTGCCGGTAGGTCGCCGAGTTCACGATCAACCGATGGAGATGCTTCACGCTCCAGCCGTGCTCCATGAATTCCACCGCGAGCCAGTCGAGCAGCTCGGGGTGCGTGGGCGCGGGCGATTGCACGCCGAGGTCTTCCGGCGTGCTGATTAGGCCCTGTCCGAAATATGCCTGCCAGACGCGGTTCACGAAGACGCGCGCGGTGGTCGGGCTGCGGCGATCCACCAGCCAGCGGGCCAGCGTGAGGCGGGAACCGTCGGCATTCTCGGGCAACGGATGCAGCACGGCGGGCACGCCGAAAGTCACCGAGGGGCCGGGCTTCAACCAATCCCCTCGCCGGAGAAGAGAGGTCACGCGGCCATCCTCGCGGGGACTGAGCGTGAGCTGCGTGGTGCCTTCCGGCCATTGGCGATGGAGCGCTTCGATCTGGGCGTTGGCTTCCTTCCATTCCGGAACGGTCGCGCGCCAGACGCTGAAGAGCAGGGCTCGGTCGGCGGCAGTGCGTTGGACCGACGGCTTCCGCATCGCGGCGAGGACGTGCTCGGGCAACGCGCGCTGTTCGGCGGCCGCCGGATGCGCGCCGACAGAAAGACGGAAGCGGCCCAAGTTGTGGTTCTGGTTGTCGTCGCTGTTCCAGCCGCCGTGGTTCTGTTTCAGCACGAAGTCGATGACCGTGCCGCTGGCGAAGGCGACGTTGGTCTCGGCCTGGAAAACCAGCGCGTGCGGTTGGTTGCGGCGGCCCGCGCCGATGTCGTGGCTCCACGCGGTCTCGTCCTTGCCGTCGAGCGCGTAGGCGATGGGGCCGAGGAGGCGTTTGCGTTTGCTGTTGTCGTCGTAGATGCCGGGCAGTGGCGAATTCTCCGGCATGTCCACGTCGGCTATGCCGCGGACCAGCTTCACCTTGGTGCGTTTGTCCGGCTCGGCCAGCGGCGCGACTTCGATCTCGAATTCGGTCAACGCCGCCGTGCCTTGGATGGAGCGGCCGGGACCGCGACGCGGGAGGTTCTCGTCGTTCAAGAGATCGAGGCGGAAGGCGCGTAGATCGGCGAGCTGGTTGGTCGTGCGCCAGCGGGCGCTGAATTTCGTCGGCGCGTAGCCTTGGGCTAGGATCGACCCGTCGGGCTGCGGATAGTAGCGCTGGGAATTGTCGCCCTGATGTTCGGCGTGGACCGTTTCCCAGGTCGGCTGCGCGGCCAAGGTGGTTTCGGCCCACGTGTTCAGGCGTGATTCCCAATCGGGCATCCGGTGGCGCAGGTCGGACTCGATCTCGTGGATCTGACGACGCAGGTCGGCGGCCCGCATCTGCTCGGCGGCGGTGAGGACGACGGCGCTGGATTCGTGGTCGTTGTTCAGGAAGGAGAACAACCGGTAATACTCCTCCTGCGAGATGGGATCGAACTTGTGGTTGTGGCACTGCGCGCATTGGACGGTGACGCCGAGCACGCTTTTGCCGATGGCATCCATGCGGTCGAACATCGCCTCCATGCGGAACTGCTCCGGATCGATCGCGCCTTCCTCGTTGATCATGGAATTGCGGAGGAATCCGGTGGCGACAATTTCGTTCTGACCGGCGTTCGGCAACTGATCGCCGGCGATCTGCTGGATGACGAACTGGTCGTAAGGCAGGTCGCGGTTGAAGGCGTCGATGACCCAGTCGCGGTAGAACCAGACGAAGCGGGTCTTGTCCTTTTCGTAACCGTCCGTGTCGGCGTAGCGCGCGGCGTCGAGCCAATGCCGACCCCAGCGTTCGCCGTAGTGCGGCGAGGCGAGCAAGCGCTCCACTTGCTTGGCGTAGGCATCGGCGGACTTGTCGGCGAGGAAGGCGTCCAATTCCTCGGGCGTTGGCGGCAGGCCGATCAGGTCGAGGCTCAGGCGGCGGAGCAGGGTGGCTTTGTCGGCTTCGGGGGAGGGCTTCAGCTTTTCGGATTCGAGTCGGGCGAGGACGAAGGCGTCGATGGGTGTGCGGCTCCAGCGGGATTGTTTCGGCTTTGGCGGCTCGGGGCGAACGGGAGCCTTGAAGGCCCAGTGGTTGGTGGGCGCGGCGGCTTGGGTGGCGGACGCGGCGTTCCAGACCGCGCCGTGGTCGATCCAAGCGCGGACCAACCCGATCTGCTCGGCGGTCAGCTTCTCCTTCTTCTTCGGCATCGCCGCCACGGTTTCGTGGGCGCCGGAGAGCACTTGGACCAAAAGGCTTTCGGCGCTCTTGCCGGGAACGATGGAGGGGCCGTTGTCGCCGCCTTGGAGAAGGAATTCGCGGCTGTCGGCCCTCATGCCGGATTCTTGCTTCTTCGCGCCGTGGCATTCGAAGCAGCGTTCCTCGAAGAGGGGCTGGAGATCCTTGGCGAAGTCCACCGGTCCTTGAGCGGCCGACGGCAGTTCGGCGGCGATCACGGATGCGGCCGATGCGGCGCAGAGCAGGGGAAGCGCGAGCAGGAACAAGCTGGGCCGGGTCCGGGCTTTCATGGTGGAACCCCGGCACATTGCCTTGGCTATGGGGCTCCGCCAAGGAGCTTGCCGAAATGGCGACCCACCATTTTGGGGTGGTGAGCCGATCAACCAAAAGGCCGTCCGGAACTTCCGGACGGCCTTCGAATCGGTTGGGAGAGCTGCTCAGCCGTTGGACAGGGCTTCGGCCCCGCCAGCGGACGCGCTCTGGGTGAAGACCAGCTTAGAACCTTCGACCGTGACGTTGACCGGGTCGGTCTCGTGGAGGTTGCCCTTGAGAATCTCCTCGGCGAGCGGGTCTTCGAGGTAGCGCTCCACGGCGCGGCGCATCGGCCGGGCACCGTAGGTCGGATCGTAGCCCTTCTCCACGAGGAAGTCCTTCGCCTTCTCGTCGAGCACGAGGTTGATCTTCTTGCTCTTGAGGCGGCTGAGCACCTTGTCGATCTCCAGGCTGACGATCTCCAGGAGATCGGTCTTGGTCAGCGAACGGAAGACGATGACCTCGTCGAGGCGGTTGAGGAACTCCGGTTTGAAGACCTTCTTGGCCTCGTCGATGATGCGCTCGCGCATCTTCTCGTAGCTGGTCTCGTCCTTGATGGGCGAGAAGCCGAGAGTGGAGGACTTCTTGATCGTTTCCGCGCCGACGTTGGAGGTCAGCAGGATGATCGTGTTCTGGAAGTTCACGACGCGGCCCATGTTGTCCGTCAGTTTCCCCTCTTCGAGGATCTGCAGGAGCATGTTCATCACGTCGGGATGCGCCTTCTCGATCTCGTCGAAGAGCACCACCGAGTAGGGACGGCGGCGGACCTGTTCGGTCAACTGGCCGCCCTCCTCGTAGCCGACATAGCCGGGAGGCGATCCGATCATGCGGGAAGCGTTGTGGCGCTCCATGTATTCCGACATGTCGAGCTGGATGAGGGCCTTGGAGTCGCCGAAGTATTTTTCGGCAAGGCTCTTCGCCAACAGCGTCTTGCCGACGCCGGTGGGTCCGAGCAGCGCGAAGGTGCCGATGGGGCGGCGGGGGTCCTTGAGATCGGCGCGGGAACGGCGCAGCGCGCGGCAGAGGGAGGAAACGGCTTCCTTCTGGCCGATGACGCCGCGTTCCATCTCCTGTTCGAGCTTGAGCAGGCGTTCCTTTTCGCCCTGCTCCATGCGCTTCAGCGGGACGCCGGTCCACTTGGAGACGACCTGGAGAATCTCCTCCTCGTCCACGGTGACGCGGGTTTCCTCGCGGGAAGTGCGCCAAGCGTTGAGAACGGATTCGAGCTTCTCCTTCGCCTGCTTTTCCTTGTCGCGCATGGCGGCGGCGCCCTCGAAGTCCTGTTCGCGGATGGCCTTTTCCTTCTGGTTCTTGATGGTCTCGATCTCGCCTTCAAGATCCTTGACCTCGGGCGGACGGGTCATCGCGCCGATGCGGGCGCGGGAACCGGCTTCGTCCATCACGTCGATGGCCTTGTCGGGCAGGTAGCGGTCGGTGATGTAACGCTCGGCGTTGATGACGGCGGCCTCGACGGCGGCGTCGGTGATGACGGCCTTGTGGTGCTCCTCATACTTGCCGCGAAGGCCCTTGAGGATGGCGATGGCGTCGGGGATGGAGGGGGCCTCGACCTTGACGCTCTGGAAGCGGCGTTCGAGGGCGGCGTCCTTCTCGATGTATTTGCGGTATTCGTTGAGCGTGGTCGCGCCGATGCACTGCATCTCGCCGCGGCTGAGGGCGGGCTTGATGATGTTCGATGCGTCCATCGTGCCTTCGGCCGAACCGGCTCCGACGATGGTGTGGAGCTCGTCGATGAAGAGGATGATGTTCTTGGCGCGGCGGATCTCGTCCATCACGGCCTTGATGCGCTCCTCGAACTGGCCGCGATACTTCGTGCCGGCGACCATGAGGGCCAGATCAAGGGTGATGACGCGCTTCTCGCGGAGGATCTCCGGGACATTGCCCCGGGAGATTTCCTGGGCGAGACCTTCGACGATCGCGGTCTTGCCGACACCGGCTTCGCCGAGCAACACG
>CAMLMI010000338.1 GCA_946480965.1 uncultured Verrucomicrobiales bacterium
GCGAGGACGGCAACTTCGAGGCCAAGAAGAAGGCCATCGAGGACTTCGACGCCGCGCTCCCGATCCTCCTCGGCAAGAAGCCCGACGTGCTGGCCATCACCGGCGACCATTCCACGCCCTGCGCCCTCAAGGGCCACTCCTGGCACCCACAGCCCGTGCTCCTGCACTCCGCCTACAGCGGCTCCGACAAGCTGGAGCGCTTCAGCGAGACCGGCGCGAACATGGGCAGCCTCGGCATCTTCGAGGCCAAGTATCTGATCCGCCTCATGCAGGCCAACGCGAAGATGTTCGACAAATACGGCGCGTAAGCCGACCCCGCGTTCCCGCGAACGCCACGAAAGCCGCCCACCGGTTCGCCGATGGGCGGCTTTTCACTTGGTAGGGCGAAAGCTCCCGCCAAGCCGCCGCAGTGTGCTCGATCTGGATCAGGGCGATTCTGGCGACTCCAGAACGCCAATCCGTTGCCAGAACAGCATCCTCGTCGTTAGCCAATCCTCCGGCGGCTCGGCGGGAGCTTTCGCCCTACCCCGCCCCCATGCTGCCGGATTGACGGCATCCGGAGTGTTGGCAATCTGACGGCATGACGCGCACCCAGATCCAGTTGCCGGACGACGTTTACGAGCGGGCCCGCAAGGTCTGCGAAAGCCGGGAGATTTCCATGGCCGAACTGGCCCGGCGCGGCTTCGAATACATGTTGAGCGTCTATTCCCAGGACCCGACGCCAAACCAGGATTGGCAGCCGCCCAAACCCCGGCGCTTGGGCTGGAAAGGCCTGAGCGACGCCGAAATCAAGGAGCAGGCCCAGCTCACCTCCGCAGAATTGGCCGTCATTCGCCGGAAAAAATAGCCGTCCATGCTGTCCATCGACACGAACCTCCTCTTCCACGGCTTCAATGAGGATTCACCCAGCCACGCCGCCGCCTATGCGTGGCTGTCCTCCATCCAAGGAGACGAAGAGGTGGCCATATCCGAGTTCATCCTCGCCGAGTTCTACGGCCTGTTGCGCAATCCCGCCGTGCTCAAACACCCGCTCGACGCCAACGACGCGGTGGAGGTGGTCCAGAGCTACCGGCGTCATCCCCGCTGGCGACTGATCGGCTTTCCCGTTGAAAGCCGGTCGCTCCACGACGCCCTCTGGCAGAAAGCCCGCCGCAAAGACTTCGCATTCCGTCGCCTCTACGACGCCCGTTCCGCCCTGACGATGATCGCCCAAGGCGTCACCGATTTCGCCACGGCCAATGTGAAGGACTACGAAGGTCAGGGTTTCCGCAAGGTGTGGAATCCGCTCCTTTGACCCGGCGCCGACCTGCGTAGCGGCGAACGGGAGTTCGCCGGAAACATCCGAGGTGGGAAGTGGGTTGCTCTGAAGAGTGGCTGGTCCGTCGGCAGAGAACCTTCCCCTTAGATCAGCGGCGAACTCCCGTTCGCAGTTACGGGGTGTTGGCCCACTCCTCCAGCGTTTTGCCAATCTCGAACATCTCGGCGCGGGTGCGAAGCTTCTCAGCCCAGAGAACCCGGTTGCCTTTGATGTCCCAGAGGGCGGTGGCTCCGGACTTGCGCCAGACCTCTTCCGGCAGGAATTCAGGCACCGCGCCGTCGCCGAAGTCTTCTTTGGGAATCTGGGCGAAGGCTTTGTCCAAATGCTCCGGCTCGGGCACATAGGCCAAGATGCTATCCACCTTGAGGAAGCCGGCGATCTCGGCCGTCTTTGCGCGCCATTCCTCCGGCACTTCTCCCAGCACGAACGGGAGGGTGAACACCGGACGAATCCAACGCTCTTCAGCCCACCGAGGACAGGCCCGGGCCAGCGGACCCAGCGGATGGCCAGTCAATGGGACCATCAGGTCCATATCCTCCGTCCAGGAAGGCACGCGAATAGTTTTCTGCCGCAGCACAAGTGGCCCAACGAGGGTCAGTTTTCCAGCCAACCCAATGGCTCCGGGCAGAATCCACGCAGGGAATGCCTGCTCCATGCTGGGCTGGAGGATTTCAGGTAGAAATTGCTGATGAACCCAGAAGGTCCAGAAAAGTCCAACGCCGACGGCGCAGGAGCGGTTGAGGGCGAGGGCGAGGGGGCGGGCGATGTAATGGTCGCGGGAGCGGTCGCGAGCAAGGGCAAAGGCATGGGCATGGGCTCGAACGAGGGCAAGGACGCGGGCGAGGGCGAGGATGAGGACGCGGGCAAGGTCGCGGGCAAGGTTGCGGGCGCGAGCAAGGTCGCGAGCAAGGTCGCGGGCAAGGTCGCGAGCACGGGCGAGGTCGAGATTAAGGTCGTGGTCGCGGGCGCAGGCGAAATCGCGGGCAAAGTCGCGGTCGATCTCTTTGAGCAACCCGGAAACCATCCATCGCAGACCCATAGAAACCTCGGGCAGGTGGGGCAAAAGCGCCGCCAAAGACCAAGCCCTCGGTCCGCCCGTCTCCACCACCGGTTTCAGTCCAGCAAGGGCCAGCCCCAGCCACCGATGGACCATCACGCTGCGAGCCGCACAAACTTTGTGGAACCGTGCTTGGAGCGCTTGGACGATGCTTTCCACCTCCTGCCGCCGGGTCGGTGCCCGGCGATCCGCCCGCAGCCGGGGCGTTGCCGCCCCCCGGAGATCCAGCCAGAGAGTGCAGCCCACGCCGCTGGCCTGCTTGAGCCATTTGGCCAAGGGGTCCTTCCACGCTGGAACGAGCACGCCGTTCACCAGCACCAGCGTTCTCCCATTGGTCGGAAGGTGAGGTTCGGCCAAGGCCAACAGCTCGTTCCGACGGAGCCGGTGCGGCACATCATTGACCGCGTTCATCCAGCCTTGGTCGGGTGGTGTGGCCGTGTGGCAAGGGAACATCAACCTGAGGCGGCTCCCAGTGCCTTCCTCCGGGCGTCCATTCTCCGGACTGTCCACCCAATCCCACGTTTCCCAGCGGGGATCCCCCACGCTTTCGGGCGGAAAAGTCCATTCCTGCGCCTTGGTTCGAATGGCGGCGACATCCAAGGGGATGAGTTCCCGCCGGTGGAAGGCTTCGTCCAGAATCACGGTCGTCTGACCGGGCGGATTCAACCGCACCGGGAACAGGGGCCAGACGATGCACCGAGCCACGCTCCAACCCGGCTCCACCTGATCGGCTTCCGGTGGTTGCTTCTTCGGATCGTCGTGTTTTCCGAGCGAATAGAAGAGGTCGCGAAGCCGGACGCGCAGGCGGTCCGGGTCGGAGGGTTCGAAGGCCAAGCCCTTCTTCAGCTCAAGCTTCACACGGGTGCCGGTGGATCGAATCCGGCCCTTGGTCAAAGGATAGAGCGCAATGAGCCCGTGCGCTCCATGGATGACCACCCGCCAGCCGGTATCCAACGCACCGTCTCGGGCCGCCGCCCGGGTCTCGATCTCCACCTGCTCCGCCAGCATGAAAGCGGAGAGGAACCCGATGCCGAACTGCGAGATGGTGGTGCAGAGCAGATCGTGCCGCTTCATCAGCTCCCGTTCGCGCAAGAAGTCGGGCGACTTGTAGTAGCTTTTGCCGATCTGGGTGAGGAATTTCTCGATGACAGCCCTGGTCATGCCCACGCCATTGTCCTCCACCTCGATCCATGGACGTTGGGACTTGTCCTTGGGTGTGTCCCAGCGCACCTGCACTTCCAGCTTCTCGTCGTCCAAAAGAGCCACGGGGACGGGAAGTTCCTCGCCCTTGTTCTCCCTCTTCAGTTCCCGTTGGAGCCTCACCCGCAGATCCCGGAGGTGGAGGGCGTCGAGAGAGTTCTGGACCAACTCCCGAAGCGCCAAGTCCGGCTCGCCATACAGCGCCTCGCCCATGAGCAGCTCCATGACTGCGTCGCGGTCGAGGCGGAAGTGGAGATCGAGGTAGTGGTAGTTCTTGCCCATTGGATTGATCTTCAGTTCGGCCCGTTTGGGCAGGCGAAGAACCAACGACTTGTTCCCGAAGTGTCCCTTACAGAGGTTCCATGCACGATCCACCTTGCCGATCTCATGGTTGATCCAGCCCAAGATGTCGTGGAGCGCTTTCTCCGTGTAGGGGTCAGGACAATGGTCCGAGTAGTAGAGGAGAACCTCTCCGCCTTCCGCCTTTTCCCAAGTCGGCCGTCTGGGCAGCGCGAGGTGCTTTTTCCACTCAGTCTTGCTGATGCGATCTGTAATTCCGATGGCCTCGAAAAGAACGGCGGGCGTCCGGCTAGCGTCGCAGTCCATCACATCGGCGAGCCGCAGCAGCCAGGAGAGCCAAGCCCAGTTCACGGCAGAAGCGCCGTCGCAATAGACCGACGAAAGGTCGGCGGGGGACCTGGACTCTGTGCTCGTTGCGTCGAGAAGTTTGCGCGGGAGCCAGTCGATTTCCTGTCCGTGGCTCATGGCGAGGTGGGCCAAGCCGGAGCGGAAGTCGAAGCCGTTCAGCCGGTAGAAGTCTTCCCCTTTGCCATCGGCCAGAACGCCAAGCCACCGGTTGATGCGGTGATAATGGCCAGGGCCCGTTTCCTTGGCATGGGTATCGCGGATGTAGTCGGCTTTGAGCTGGCCGAAGATCTGACGTCCCAGCGAAGAGGTTTTTCGGGTAGCATCCAGCTTTTCGTAACGGTGCCAAAGGCCGTGCCCATCGCGGAAGGCCAGCCATGCCTTTGCCTCCTCCGAAGCGGAATCGACCGGACCGTCGGTCACAGCGGCTTGTTCCTTCCCGTCCAACACCATCCCGAGATCGTGGGTCATGGCCGCCATGATCGCCAGGGCGCATTCGAGAGCGGAAAGCTGGTTGATACTCTTGGGTCCGGCGAGTTCCTCCATGAATTGAAGGACATTGGTCAGGTGGCGTTCGCCGTGGTCGGTGTATTGAGGGAGGAATGCGACCACGTAGCGGGAAATGTCGGCGGCTTGGCCAGCGATGTAGTTCACCTTCCCAAGAAGATCCTGGGCGTCGGAGCGCTTCTCTGCCGAGAGCGCCTCAAGGCGATGGTAGAAGGCGGAGGTGTTCCACGAGTATTCCTTGGGAAGTGCGGGTTTATTCCTATCCATGGCCTTTCAACGAGCATGGCGTGATCCGCAAAGGCTGCGCAAGCGGAGGGATGGTTGATCTGCCGATCGTAGCGGCGAATGGGAGTTCGCCGCTGATCCAAGGAAAGGCGATCTGTCAACGACCCAGCCACAGGCCCAGCATCTCGCCCAGCCGGTGCGCCTGCAGCTTCCAGCGGT
>CAMLMI010000339.1 GCA_946480965.1 uncultured Verrucomicrobiales bacterium
ACGGGCGGGGATGACCTTGGAGTTGTTGAAGACCAGCAAATCGCCTGGGCGCAGGTGGTCGGGCAGTGAGGAAAAGCGTTCATGCCCGATGCTGCCGGTCTTCCGGCAGACGGTCATCAGGCGGGAATCATCCCTGCGGGCCAAGGGCTGCTGCGCGATCAGTTCCTCGGGCAGGGGATAGTCGAAGTCGCTCGTTCGCACCGGACGCAGCATCGCGGGGCGGGAAGCGGGAGCGCAAGAACCTGTCTGCCTCCGGTGGGGCAAGGTGGGGGAAACCCCGGTCTGGACGTTGGGGGCCGTGGTGCAAAGTGGGGGAGTTGTCGGGTCCGACCTTCGTCGGGAGACCGCGCTGAAGGATCGGCATTTGGAGCGAGCATCGTCTTTCTACCCCAACGTGGAGCTCGCGTGTCCTTTATTTGGGCGATTGTGTCCGGCTTCCTGAGATCCGCAGAGGTGTGATCAACCTGTGAACAACTTCAAAACCCACGGAATGGGAAAGAAATTGACCATCGTGTGGGAAAAAGTCTTAAGTTGGGGCGTTGTGGGGCCTTTAGGGGCTCATGTTGGGGCCCTGCGGATATGCCGGACACGCCGAAAGCCGAAAAAATCTTCAACTCCTCCTTCCCCATGAAGGTGGACGACAAGCGGCGTGTGCAGATCCCGGCGAAGTGGCGGCCGGAAGAGCCGGGGGCGGAGCTGACGATCGTGCCGTGGGAGACCGCTCATGGCATCAGCCTCCGGGTGTTCCCGCAGGCGCAGTTCCTGAAGATGATCGAGAAGATCGAGGCCATGCCGGAAGGGTCGTTGGAGCGTGACGAGTTGTTGCGCAAGGTCGGCCGGAATTCGGAGCAGGTGACGATCGACTCCGCCGGTCGGATCACGCTGCCGGAAGCAATGCTCAAGGCGGCCGGGCTGTCAACGAACACGGAGGCCATGCTCGTGGGCGTGGTGCGGGTGTTCGAGATCTGGAACCAGACCAGCTTCAGGGCCTCGGAGACCACGACGGCGCTGGGGCCGGCCAACTATCGGTTCATCGGATGAGGTGCGCATGAATCTGAAACGACTGCTCACAGTGGGTGGAAGCCTGGAATCCAGGAAGGGTGCGTCCGGCCGCTATCGGACCGCGCCGCCGGGGCTCTTGCCCAAGTTCGAACTGCGCGGCGACACCATCACGGCCATTCCGATGGAAGGCGTGGTGCCGGCGTCGCGTCCGGTGCTGAAAGATTCGCCCGGTCCGTTGTTCGACACACTGAAGCCGCTCGAGACACCGACGGTCCAGCGGGCCGAGATCCGTCCGGTCCCGGCCGAAAAGCGCGTCGAAGCGCCAGTGGCTCCTGTTCCTGCCAATCCGTTTTCCGCCGCAGCCGAAGGACGTTCGGTGAAGCTGGGATTTTTCCGGACGCTGTTCGGTGCCTTGGGCGGGCTGTTCATCGAGGCGTTCTCCGGTCGGCGCAACCGCGTGCGGGCGCGCGGCGGTCGCGAGACGGTGCAGGGCGAGCTGGGCCTGGACTCGGTGAAGCCTCTGCGGAACGACCTGTCCGGTTCGGATTTCGAGATGGTCGCGGTGCCGGTGGCGAACCGGGCCCCGGGCCTGGTGGTGCGCGCTCCCGCAGTGGCCGCGACGGAGGCGAAGGCTCCGTCGCCCGCCGCGCCCCCCGAGCCGGTCACGCCGATCCGCAAGGACGGACAACTGATTGAAACCGGAGACTGAGCCATGCCCCGTGAGCGCGTTCCAGCACAGCCCGGTCCTGCTCGCGGAAGTGTTGGCGGCGCTCCAGCCGAAGGACGGCGGGATCTACGCCGACGGGACGCTGGGTGGCGCTGGTCACGCGGCAGCCATGCTGGAGGCGAGTCGCCCGACGGGATGGCTGTATGGGTCCGATCGCGATGGCGCCGCAGTCGCAGCGGCGACGGAGCGGTTGGCCGCGAGGTTCGCGGGACGGTTTGAGGTGCGCCGCGCGCGCTTCTCGGAGCTGGCCGATTGGGTGCCGCACGGAAGCTGCGACGGCGTGCTGCTGGACCTGGGCGTGAGTTCGCCGCAGCTGGACCGCGCCGAGCGCGGGTTCAGCTTCCAGGCCGACGGTCCGCTGGACATGCGGATGGACGACCGGGACCGGACGACGGCGGCGGACCTGGTGAACGAACTGCCCGCCGCCGAGCTGGCGGACATTTTCTGGCGCTACGGCGACGAACGCGAATCGCGGCGGTTCGCCCGGGCCATCGAGCAGGACCGGCAGGTGCGGAAGTTCCGCACGACGCGCGACTTGGCGTCGTTGATCGAACGGCTGTCGCCGCGGGCCGGCAAGAAGTCACACCCGGCCACGAAGGTGTTCCAGGCGCTGCGGATCGCGGTGAACGACGAGATCGGCGAAGTGGAGCGCGGGCTCGAAGGCGCGCTGGAGATTTTGAAGCCGGGCGGCCGGCTGGCGGTGATCACCTTCCACTCGTTGGAAGACCGGGTGGTGAAGCGGTTCGGCCAGCGGCTGGCGCGCGACTACGACGTGCCGGGCGAGGTCGACGTGCCCGAGCTGCGGACACCGCGCACTCCGACCGTGCGGCTGGTGCAGCGGAAGCCGGTGGTGCCCGGCGACGCGGAATTGCAGGCGAACCCGAGGGCGCGCAGCGCGCAGCTCCGGGTGATGGAAAAGATCTGAAATGGCCAAATACCGGAAAAACAGCGGCGACGCGGTGCGGTTCAGCACCGTGGCGCGGGTGCTTTTGCTCTGCCTCTTCTTCGGCGGCGCGGCCATCGGCTACGTGTGGCAGCAAGGCCAGCTGATGAAGCTCAACGTGCGACGCAAGGCCTTGGAGGCGTCCTTGGCCGACCTGCAGGTGCAGAACCGCCGCCGCAACGACCAATACGAGAGCCAGCTGTTTCCCAAGGCTCTGGAAGACCGGGTCCGTTCCATGAACCTGGACCTGGCTCCCCACAATCCCGCCCAGGTCGTTCGACTGGCGGAACCGGCGGCCGCCAATCCGGCCGCCGTGGCGGCCGGACCCCGGAAGTCCGAGACCCGCCTCGCGGCTTCGGCCGTCAATCCGTGAACCGGGCCCTCCCGCGGCGGATTCCCAGGAGGAACCGGCCGCTGCGGGAGACGCCCAGCGCACATGCCAACCGTGAAACCGCACCAGCAAACCACCCGGCGCATCGCGTTCTTCGCCGCGATGATGGTCGGCGGCCTGATGCTGCTCATGGCGCGGCTGGTCTATCTCCAGGTCTTCCGCCATGACCCCCTCGCGCAGAAGGCCGACAGGCAGGCGCGGCGCACCGTGGAGCGCCAGCCGATGCGCGGCGACATCCGCGACATCCGGGGCAATCCCCTCGCCGTTTCCCTTCCCGCCAAGACCGTCGCCATCGACCCCATGGCGCTCCACGGCCGCCATGCCGAGGCCGCCCGCGTCCTTGCGCCCATTCTGCGCGTCGAGGAGCAGGAGCTTCTCCAGCGCATCACGCCGCAGGTGCTCCGCACCACGAACGGCACGAACATCTACCGCCGCTACGTCGTGCTCCAGCGCAAGACCCCGCTGGAGGACTGCGCCCGCCTTGCGGCCGCCATGACGAACCTGCCGCCGGACTTCACGCCTCAGGAGCTTGCGGCGATGCCCTTCAAGACCCGGCAGAAGCGCAAGCTGCAATACGCCCAGGTGCGGAGCGGCTCCTTGATCTTCGAGGACGACCAGATCCGCCGCTATCCGGCCAAGACCCTCGCCGCCCAGATCATCGGCGCGACCTCGGCCAACCGCGAGCTGTCGGGGCTGCTCGGTCTGGAGCGCACCTTCAACGAGCGGCTCACCGGTGTCCCGGGTTGGATCACCTCCGAGCATGGCCGGGGCAGCAAAGGGGAATTGAGCCAATACCGCCGCTTGGACGTGGCGGCCCGCCCGGGGGAGAGCCTCGTGCTCACCATCGACTCCGGCGTGCAATACATCCTCGAGACCGAGATGGCCGAGCAGATGGCGAAGGTCCGCGCCAAGGGCATTACCGGCATCGTCCTTCGGCCCAAGACCGGCGAAATCCTCGCGATGGCCACGCACCCCACGTTCGATCCGAACGACATCCGGGGCGACGCCACGAACTACTTCCGCCCCCGCGCTATCACGGACCAATACGAGCCCGGCTCCACCTTCAAGGCGATGGTCGTCGCGGCCGCACTGAACGAGGGGAAGGTTTCCCTCCAAGACAAGATCTTCTGCGAGAACGGCGCCTTCCGTTACGGCGGGCGCACGCTCCACGACACCAGCGGCCACGGGACCCTGACCGTCGAGGAGATCATCGAGAAATCCTCCAACATCGGGGCCGCCAAGATCGGCCTGATGCTCGGGGAGGAATCGCTCGTGGACTACATCGACGCCTTCGGCTTCGGCCGCCGCACCGGGCTCACCCTGCCGGACGAGGCCTCGGGCATGGTCCACCGGCCGGGCAGCCGCTGGTGGAACGGCCTGAGCATCGTGCAGCTCCCCATGGGCCACGGTCTCGCTGTCACGCCGCTGCAGATGGCGGTCTCGATGGCGGCCATCGCCAACGAGGGCCGGTTGATGCAGCCGATCCTCGTGGACCGGATCGAGGACCATCAGGGCGAGGTCGTGGTCCGCACGCCCCGGCGCATGGTCCGCCAGGTGGTGACGCCGGAGGCGGCCAAACAGATGGTGCAGGCGCTCAAGAGCCCGCTGCTCACCGGCACGGCCAAGGCGGCGCGGGTCGAGGGCTTCACCGTGGCGGGCAAGACCGGCACCGCGCAGAAGCCCGAGGGCGGCACCTATTCCAAGACCGCGTTCTACTCGTCCTTCATCGGCTTTCTCCCGGCGGACGATCCGGAGCTGCTCATCGCCATCATCGTGGACGAGCCGGCCTACGATCCGGTCCACAAGTATCACCAGGGCGGCAAGGCCGCCGCGCCCGCGTTCAAGGCCGTGGCCGAGCGCGCCGCGAACTACCTCAACCTCAAGCCCGATCTCCAGACCAACAGTCTGATCGCCCCGGTCGTCGTGGCCGGGAACCACTGACATGCTGCTCCGACAAATCGTCACCGCGCTGGCACCGACCGCGATCCAGGGTTCGCTGAACCACCCGATCACGGCCATCGCCACGGACACGCGCCGCGTCGTGCGCGGGGCGCTCTTCATCGCCACGAACCTCGACACCGAGGCCGGCTTCGAGCGGGCCAACGA
>CAMLMI010000340.1 GCA_946480965.1 uncultured Verrucomicrobiales bacterium
CGGGCCAGCCGAAGCCACTTCTCGCGGAGCAGTTCGCGGGCGGCGGCGAGGTAGCGGGCGCGCCAGTCGGCGTCCTGGAGAGTGCGTTCGAGGGCTTCGCCGAAGCGGCGTTCCAAGACCTCCCCTTTCACCGACCGGTGGCAGCCGCCGTGGGCGGAGCAGCGGAACCGGGTGCTGCCCTGCGAGCAATACATCCGGTGGCCGCAGGCGCAGGTGATGAACCCGGCGAACAGGTGCCGGGTGCGTTTGGCCGGACGCCGTCCCGCCTCTTCGCGGGACAACACGAGGGCATGGGCCCGATCCCAGATCTCGGGCGGAACGACCGGTTCCACCGCCTGTTCCACCCGATCCTCGGCGGGCTTGAACTCCCGTCGGCCCTCGGCGTTGACGCGGGTGTAGTTCGTCCGGTGGACGCCCTTGGCGGTCGGATCGCGCAGGAGCCAGTCGATGGCGGTGCCGGACCAGGCCTTGCCCTGCCGGGTGCGATGCCCCATCCGGTTGAGCTGTTCGGCCACGGTCTTCTTCCGCCGGTGTTCGAGATAGAGTTCGTGGATGAGCCGACGGACGGGCGCTTCCTTCGGATCGGGCACGAGCTTCTTGTCCACCCACTGGTAGCCGAACGGAGCCCGGCCCCCGAGCGGCTTGCCGGCCAACGCCCGGGGCCGGACGGAAGCGCGGATGCGGGCGGCGATTTCCTTGCGTTCCCATTCGGCCAGATCGGCGATCAGGCCGAGCATGAGTTCCCCGGCCGGGGTGGAGGTGTCGATGTGCTCGTCGAGCGAGATCAGGTCGGCCTTGGCCGCCTTGAACCGGCGATGGAGCAGGCGGAACTGGACGCCGTCGCGGGCGATGCGGGCGAACTTGGAGGCGACCAACGCGGTGATGTGGCCGCGTTCGATGTCGTGGAGCATCCGCTTGGCTTCGCTGTGCTCGTGGCTGACCGCGCCGGAGACGCCGTCGAGGCGGTAGACCTCGACCACGTCCCAGCCCTTGGCGGCGGCGTAGTCGCGGGCGCGGCGCTCGTGGGTTTCGGGGCTGTCGCCCTGGGCCTGGAGATCGGTGGAGACGCGCAACCAGATGCCGATGCGCCGACGGGGAGTGGAGGAAGCCTTCATGGCTGGCCTGCTAACTCTGGGACCAACCCTCCTCAAGTCCTTTCCGCCGCTCATCTCAACACCGTGACGGAGGCCTGCCCCTGGGCGTCGAGGGTGACGACGGAGAAGAACGCCTCGACGAGCTGGCGTTGGCCGTCGAACTCAAGCATGGGCCAAGCGTCGGCGCAGGTCGGGTTGGGGCCGAACAGCTCTTCGGGAGAGGGCCGTTGGCGGCGCAGTTCGGCGATCTCGGCTTCCAGGAGGGGCAGCTCCTTTTCCAGCTTGGCCAGCTGTTCCTGGGTTGAACCGGTGGCGTGGTGGAACGCCGCGTCGGTCAAGGCTCCCTGCCGATACAACGCGAGGGCGGAACGGAGTTCGGCTTTGAGCTTTTCCAGTTGGGTTTCGGAAGACTCCAGCAGTTCGAGCTTGGCCCCGAGCGCGTCGTCCCGGTCCTCGGCGATCTCCACCAGCACGTCGCGGGCGATCTTCCGATCCCGCAACTGGCGCAGGAAAAGCCCTTCCAACGCGGTGGCGGTGATCTTGGCCCCGCAGCCGTAGCACTCGTATTTGGAGGAGCCCTTGCGCCGGGCCAGGTTCCGCTTGCAGGGACCACAACGGACGAACCCGCTGAAGAGGTGTTTGACCCGCTTGGTGGGATGCTTTCCCCGCGCGATCTGTTCCTGCCGCAGGGCGTAGGCCTGTTCCCAGAGGTCTTCGGGCACGACGGCCTCGACGGGATGGAGCGTGGCTTCGCCCGGTTCCTTGAAGGTCCAGTGCTGGCCCGGTCCGTTCGAGCGGAGATAGTTCAACCGGTGCCAGCCCTTGGCGGTGGGATCGCGCAGCAGCCAGTCGATGCTGGTGCCGGACCAGGGTTTGCCCGAGCGCGTGGTGTAGCCGCGCTCGTTCAGAAGTCGGGCCACGGTCTTGAGCCGCCGGTGTTCGAGGAACAGCTCGTGCATCAGCCGCCGGACGGGAGCGTGTTCCGGATGGGGCACGAGCTTCTGCTCGACCCATTGGTAGCCGAACGGCGCGGTGCCGCCGAGCGGCAGCCCCTTCTTCACCCGGCTCGGGATGGAGTTGCGCACCTGCTGGGCCACCAGCTTGCGGTGCAGTTCGGCCGATCCGGCCAGCACCTGCATCCCGAACTCCCCCTGCGGCGTGGACGTGTCGATGGAGCCATCGAGCGGGATGAGCTGTGCTCCGGCTTTCTTGAACCGCTCCACCACGTTGCCGATGCCGACCAGGCTGCGGGCCAGCCGCGACAGGTCGGAGAACACCAGCGCCCGGATGCGGCCCGTCTCGACGTCGCGCAGCATCCGTTTGCCCTCGGCGTGTTGCAGGCTGATGGCCCCGGAGACGCCGTCGAGCCGATAGACCGTGGCCACCTCCCAGCCCTTGGCGGCGATGAACTCCCGCGCCCGTTCCTCGTGCCGTTCGGGGCTGTCGCGTTCGACCTGCATGTCGGTTGAGACCCGGACCCAGATGCCGACCTTCACGGTTTCCTCCGTTTCCGGCCGCGCTTGAGCGCGTCGGCCCCGAGCTGTTCCTGCCGCCGCCGTTCCTCCTCGGAAGCCACGCCGTGATGGGTGGTGAACCGCGTGTCGCCATGCACCTCGGTGCTGGACCGGGCCGAGACCGAGTCCAGCCAAGCGGCGAACGCGTCGAGGTCGAAAACATGCAGGGTCTTCCCCAAGCGGTCGGCGAACCGCGCTTCGACCTGGGTGCGGATCTGGTTCCGATAGACGGGATCGGGCACCAGCACCACCACATGGGCGGCCCCGGCGGCGAACCGTTTGGCGATGTGGTCCAGCTCCCGCTCGACCGAAGGGCTCAAGGCCACTTCGACCACGAGGAACGTGCCGTCCTTTTGCCTCAGCAGCACGTCGGGATCACCGTGGATTCCGAGACGGTCCTCGATCTCTCCCGTCCAGCCGCGTTCGTTGCCCAGGCGGACGACGAGCTGTTGTAGGCCGCGATGTTCCGGACTGCCCTTGCCCGGCAACCTGGGGCCGGGCGCTTCGGGCATGGGCGGCGGTGTGCCGCGTGGCCGCTCGGGCTTCGACGGCAGGTCCGACAGATCGTCCTCGGGTTCGGGGGCCTTGGCCTGGGCCGTCCGTTGCCGGAACGGATCGACCTTCTCCGCTTTCGGCCGGTAGCGGGAGCGGGCCAGCTCCTCCTCCACCTCTTGCCGGGGCCGGGCGTATTGCTGGCGGCTTAAGCTCCGCAGGAGATCGCAGCGGTGCGGGGCTTCCCCGTCCAGCTCCGGCGGCCGGACGATGCGCAGGTTGAAGTCGTTCTCCTTCTTCTCCACCCGGCAAAGGGCCTCGTAGTTCGGCAGGTTCTGGATGTCGGTGGCCTCGAAGTGTCCGAACCCGTCGGCGATTTTGCGCGCATCGTCGTCGTTCACCCGGAAGCAGACCGTGGCGAAGACCGACCGCACGGCGGCGGCCACGTCCGCGTTGCCTGACAGCTGGCTCAGGCTCTGGTGGGCCAACGTGAGGCCGAGTCCGTATTTGCGCGCGCCGGTCAGGATCGTGGCCAGGGTCGGGGTGATGAAGTGGTGGAACTCGTCGAGGTGCAGGAAGAACGGCCGTCGCTCCTTGGCCTCCTGCCGTTGCCGGGCGATGGCCAGTTGCTGGAACTTGGAGACCAGGAGCGAACCGAGCAGATAGCTGTTCTCCTCCCCGATCAACCCCTGCGGCAGCCGGGCCAGGAAGATCTTGCCCTCGTCCATCATCTGGCCGAAGTCGAGCCGGTTCTCCTTCTGCCCGACCACGTGCCGCACGGCCTTCGGTCGCAGCAGGGTGTCGAGCCGGACAAGGATCGAACCGATGCTCGCCTTGTTGGCCAGCTTGAACTCCTCCTCCCAGTAGCCGACCACCTGGGAGTCGGTGACGGTGGCGAGGAACTCGCGGCGATAGGCCTCGTCCACCAGGAACCGGCGCAGATCGGCCAGCGTGCCGCCCCGGCTGCTTTCGAGGAACGCGAGGATGGCGTTGCCCAGCACGCTGCTCATCTGGTCGCCCCATGAGGTGGACAACCGGCGGAACACTCCGACCAGATCGGAGGCCAGCAGGAGGCTCTCGGTGTTGGAGTGGGCCGAGAGGATGTTGAACCCGATGGGATGTTCGTCGTCCGACGGGTCGAAGAGGATCACGTCTTTCCACCGCTTCCGGGGCACATGGCCCAGCACGGTGTCGATCAGGTCACCGTGTGGGTCGAGCACGCCCACGCCGTGGCCGAGCGCGATGTCCTGGAGGATCAGGTTCAGGAGCAGCGTCGATTTGCCGGTGCCACTCGCGCCGATCAGGTGGGTGTGTTGGAGGCGATGCAGGTTCCGCAACGTGGCGTGGGTCACGACGTTCTCGTGTTCGTTCTCCCCCAGCACCACGCCGTCGCCGGTGGCGATTGAGGGCACCGGCCGGGTCAACCGCACTTGGCGGCGCAGTTTGCTCGAGCGCACCGCCGCCGAGGGCAGATGGGCCAACGCCACCAGCTCGTCGCTGTTCAGCAGCATCCCGCTGCGGCGGGATTGCCGGGCGAGCAGGTCGTCGAAGTGGTCGGGATATTCCGCGTCGTCCAGCGGCTCCAGCCGGTTGCCCAGGGGACTGCTGAACGGCCGCAGGGCTCCGGCCAGAGCCTGGAGCAGTTCGCGGACGCGGGCGTCGGTCGGGGCCACGGCTCCGACGCGCAGCACCACGGCGTAGAGCGGCCGGGCCACCTTGTGCCGGGCATGGGCCACGAGTTCCCGGTCGTTGGCGAAGAACGGTTCGCCCCGGCTCGTCGTCACCGCCCGCAGGATGCTTTCGGGCCACGGCCAACGGGCGGGTTGGAAGAGGATCTGCAACACGCCCGCCTCCCCGTCGCGCAGGGCTTCGAGCGCACCGCAGACCGCCACCAGGGGATCGGTGGCCAGTTCCTTCAAGGAGCGCAGCGGCACCATGAACTCGCGTTCCAACCCGAACCCGACCGCCCGGCGGCAGCCCGGCTGATCGAGAGCGGCCCGAAGATGCCCGGTCGTCGGGGTCAGGCTGGCTTCGGGAAAGTGGGCCTTGAGCTGGG
>CAMLMI010000341.1 GCA_946480965.1 uncultured Verrucomicrobiales bacterium
GTGAACTCCTACCTGCTCATCGTGGTGGGCGAGCTCGCGCCCAAGGCGCTGGCCATCCGGCAGACCCTGCCGCTGGCGCTGCTGACGGCGCAGCCGGTGGTGTGGTTCTACCGCATGGCGTTCCCGTTCGTGTGGCTGCTCAACGCCTCCGCGCGCCGCCTGCTCGCTCTGCTCGGGGTGAAGGACGCGGACGAGGACCAGGGCCATTCCGAGGAGGAGATGCGCCTGATGCTCGCCTCCTCGCGGCGCGGGGACGGGGACACCGGTTTCGGCCACGACCTCGTGCTCAACGCGCTGGACCTCCGCCAGCGGACCGCGCGCGACGTGATGCGGCCCCGGCAGGAGATCGTGGGCCTGAGCACGCGGCAGACGATCGCCGAATGCCGCGCCGTGGCCGAACGGACGCGCTATTCCCGCTTTCCCCTCTGCGAGAACGGCGACCTGGACCGGACGCTGGGCGTGGTCCATTTCAAGGACCTCTTCGCCCAGAAGATCCGCGCGGCCAGCGGCGCGGACCTGTTGCCCGTCGCGCGCAAGCTTCTCTACGTGCCCGAGACCGCGCGGCTGGAGGGGCTGCTGGGCCGGTTCCTGGAGCAGAAGGGGCACTTCGCCGTCGTGGTGGACGAATATGGCGGAACAACCGGAATCGTGACCCTGGAGAACATCCTCGAAGAGCTCGTCGGACAGATCCAGGACGAGTTCGACCAGGAAAAGCCGTTGAGCGTCCAGATCGGCCCGGATCTGTGGGAAGTGGACGGCGCGTTCCCGCTGCGCGAGCTGGCGGAGATGGTGGGCGAGGAGCTGGAAGCCGAGGACGTGACGACCACCAGCGGCTGGCTGACGCAGAAGCTCGGGGAATTCCCGCAGGTGGGCCGCGAAGTGAAGCTGGCCACGCACCTCGTGCGGGTGGAGCAAACCGACGGACCGCGCGTGACCCGCGTTCGCGTGGAACGCACCGTGCCGTTGGAGACCGAGGACGAGGCCGGTTAGCGGTGGGTCCGCGGAGAACTGCACACCGTCCTTCCCTCCGTCCCTTCCGTCCGCCATGCTGGTTCCATGTCTGCGCTTATCGCCATTGTCGGACGCCCCAACGTGGGCAAGTCCGCGCTGTTCAACCGGATCGTCGGACGGCGCATCGCCATCGTCCACGACCAGCCCGGGGTGACGCGCGACCGCGTGATGGCGGAGGCGGAATGGCACGGCCGGACCTTCACGCTCGTGGACACCGGCGGCATCGGTCTGCTCCGGGGCGAAAAGGCGTCGGACGTGATCACGGCGGCGGCGGTCGAGCAGGTCGATCTCGCCATCGAGGCGGCCCAGGTGATCGTGCTCGTGGTGAACGTGCAGGAAGGCGTCGTGCCGCTGGACCAGGAAGTGGCGGCGCGGCTGCGCTCCTGCGGCAAGCCCGTGTTGGTGGCGGTGAACAAGGTGGATTCCACCCACGCCGAGCCGTCGGTGCCGGAGTTCTCCGCGCTGGGCTTCGAGCGGGTCTTCCCCGTGACCGCGATCCACGGTGTGGGCGTTTCCCAGTTGATGGAAGAGGCGGTCCAGTTGCTTCCGCCCGCCGAGCCGAGACCGGTTTTGGCCGAAGGAGAAGCGGCTCCCGACGCGCTGAAGATCGCCATCGTCGGTCGTCCCAACGTCGGCAAATCGTCGATCATCAACGCGCTGACCAAGTCGGACCGCGTCATCGTCAGCCCCGTGGCCGGCACCACGCGCGACGCGGTGGACGTTCCCTTCGAAGTGGAGACCGACGGCGTGCGCCAGCAATACGTCCTGATCGACACCGCCGGCGTGCGGAAGGAGGCGCGGATCGACAACTCCATCGAGTTCTACAGCGTGCAGCGCACGGTGGAATCCATCGAGCGTTGCGACATCGCGGTCTTCGTCGTCGACGCCGAGGCCGGATTGACCACGCAGGACAAGAAGGTCGCCGGCAAGATCGAGGAGCTGGCCAAGGCCTGCATCATCGTGGTCAACAAGTGGGACCTGATGCGGGACAAGGTCCGCGAGGCGCGCATCGAGGTGGTGGGCCGCCGTCTGACCAAGGAACAGCGGCGCGGCGACGAGCCGATGTCCACCCTTTCGGAGTTCGCCGGGTGGGTGCAGGAGAAGATGTTCTTCCTCGACTACGCGCCGGTGATCTTCACCTCGGCCAAGGACGGCTTCCAGTTGGAGCGCCTGTTGGAGGCGATCCGCTTCGTGGCCTCGAACCTCAAGCAGAAGATCCCGACCTCGATCCTGAACCGCACGCTGCGCGACGCCATCGAACTGCGCCAACCCGCCAGCTCCAAGGGGCATCGGCTCAAGTTCTACTACGCCACCCAGGTCAAGACCGCGCCGCCCACGTTCCTGCTCTTCGTCAACAAGACGGACCTGTTCAGCGACGCCTACCGGAAGTTCCTCCAAGGACAGCTGCGCAAGGCCTTCGGCTACGAGGGCTGCCCCGTGCATCTGATCCCGAAGGAACGGCCCAAGACCATCGATCCCATCCGGAAGTTCAACCCACCGGCCGGAGGCGCGAAGGCCACCGCAGGCGATGCGGCGAAGGTGAAACGCAGCGGTCCGCCGCGCGGCAAAGTCGGAGCGAAACCTGCGGGCCGCCCAGGAGCCAAATCGTCGAAGCCGTTCGGCCCGAAGCCGGGTCTGAAGTCCGGCCCGAAACGCCATGCCAGCGGCCCCAAGCGCGCCTATCGCTCCGACGGTTCCGGCCGCCCGGCCCGCAAAGGCTCGGCCCGCGCCAAAGGCGGCCGACGCGGTGCGAAGCGCTGAGCCGTCTACGGATGCCAAAAGACCCGGTGCGACGGCGGGAAAGCCCCGGCCCGGGTGCCATTAATTCACGGCGGAATGCAGAAGCCGCCCGTCGTGCCGGGACGGGACTTGGAGTAGTAAAGGTCCATGTCTCCTGACGCGCTGCGCCGCTGCCGTGCATTCGTCTGCTTGAGTGCCTGCGGTTCCTTTGGGTCCAAGGGGAGAAACGACTCGAACGTTCGTTCATGTGCCCGTGGACGACGCATTGGAGCCCTAGGTTCGCCCTGATACTTCTACCTTCCATGTCCCAGCATTTTCCCAGCAAACGGAGCGGCTTTACCCTGATCGAGCTGCTGGTCGTCATCGCCATCATCGCCATCTTGGCCGGGATGCTCTTGCCGGCGCTGGCCAACGCCAAGGAACGGGCTCGCCGCGCGAGCTGCATGAGCAATTTGCGGCAGATTGGGATGGCGGCATTCATGTATGGCAGCGACAATCGTGACAGCATCCCGCAGCACACCGCCAATGGCGGTTGGCTTTGGGACGTCCCGTTGGCGACCGTGGACAATTTGGCCAATCTGGTGGGGAACAAGCGGGAGGTCTTCTATTGCCCGGGCTTTGCCAACTCGGTGTCCGGATCGACTCTCTACTGGTGGAATTTTCCGGACAACAACCCGAATCCGGCACGGCGAATCATCGGATATTCTTGGATTGGAAAACGGCTGGGGGCGGATGGCAACGCGATGGAGGCCCGTTTGAATGCGGGAGGGAAGATGTTCGTGAGCAAGCTGACCGGGGTTTCCACCAACGCTCCGTCCACCACGGAGCTTCTCACCGACGCGATCCTGGCCATCCGGCCTCCGACCAATCCGGACTTCGTGAATGTTCCCAGCGGACACACTCCCAGTGGGAAGCATGCAGGAGCCCACATGGTTGGAAAGAAGAAGCCAGGCGGCACAAATTCCCAGTTCCTCGACGGCCATACCGAGTGGATGACTTTCGACAAGATGCGTCAGCGATATGAAACAGGGGATCGCGACGTGCGATTCTGGTTTTGACTAGACCTCCAGCGTCCTTTTTCAGCCGTCCTCATGTGATTGAGGACGGCTCTTTTTTGATTTGCTGGAGCCAACGCATTGGCACACGTCCGCCACACCCCTCTTGTCTTTTCCCCGTCCGTTTCTGAAAGTCGGCCCATGAAGAGCGACGTCGTTCCGGTGGACATCCGGGGGATTCTTCCCGCCAACAACGGGTGCGCCATCTTTCTCGGCAACGACGAGAAGGTCTTCGTCATCCAGGTGGAGAGCAACATGGGGCAGGTCATCGGCATGTTCCTGCGCGACACCCCCAAGGAACGGCCGCTGACCCACGATCTGATCAGCGCGATGTTCAAGGGCTTCTCCATCGCCGTGGAACGCATCGTCATCACCGAGCTGAAGAACTCGACTTACTACGCCCGCTTGCTGCTCAAGCAGGAGAACGAGCTGGGCACCAAGATCGTGGAACTCGACGCCCGTCCCAGCGATTGCTTGGCCTTGGCCGCCGCCCAGAAGAAGAAGGTCTATGTCCGCACCGCCCTGTTCGAGGAAGTGGAGGACATGAGCGAGGTGCTGGAGCAGATGAACGAGAACGGCGGGAAGGAAGAGGAGGAATAGAGTGGCTACCGAGCCATCGGGGAAAGCCCACCTTTTCCTCATCTGCGGCGACGACGACTTGGCCGTCAAACAGCGCGCCCGCGCCCTCTTCAACCAGTGGAGCGCCGAGCTGGGCGGCATGGACCACGAGATACTCGACGCCACTGCCGGCAACAGCGGCGACGCGCTCAAGACCATCGGCCGGCTCAAGGAAGCCTTGCAGACGTTGCCCTTCTTCGGCTCCGGCAAGGCCGTTTGGTTCAAGGACTGCAACTTCCTCGGCGACGACCGCACCGCCTCGTCCGCCGCCGTGACGGAAGCCGTGGTGGAACTGGTCGAGGAATTCAAACGCACGCCCTGGGGCAACGTCCGCCTGATCGTCAGCGCCGGGAAGGTGGACAAGCGGAAGACCTTCTACAAAACCTTCGACAAGACCGGCACGGTCGAGAGCTTCGCCGGACTTTCCGCCGACGACCGCAACTGGCCCGACCAGGCCGAGCTGATCGTCCGCAAGGTGCTGCGCGAACGCGGCAAGGACGCCGACGACCGTGCCATCCAACAATTGGTCGAGAACATCGGGCCGAACAGCCGCAACCTCGAAACCGAGGCGGAGAAGGTCGCGCTCTTCGTCGGAGACCGGGATCGGATCACATCCACCGATGTGGACGCCATCGTCACCAAGAACCGTCAGGCTCGGGCCTTCGCGCTGGGCGACGCGGTGGGCGACCGCGATCTGTCGCGCGTCCTGAAGTGCCTGGAGGACGAGCT
>CAMLMI010000342.1 GCA_946480965.1 uncultured Verrucomicrobiales bacterium
AAACGTGAAGAACCTCCGCAGCCACGACGGCGGCCGGACCTTCACCATCATCCACGACACCCTAGTCAAGGCGCTTGGCGTTTTGCCATGTGGGTAACTTCCTACTTGGGTAACGTCGAAAAACTGACTGGCTCAAGATCGCACGTATCGCGAAGGCATCCACCCAGCACGAAGAGCTTCGGCTGCTCCCGGAACTTAAAGAGACGATAGAGGTGATACTCGCGCTCTCGGGATTCGGACGTTCCAACCTCGTTCCGTGAAGTGAAGAATGGGGTCAATGCACCGAAGCGAGTGGTTTTGACCTCGATGAGACGGTCCCGCCCGTCTGCCTCAAACGAGTGGATGTCGTATCCCAAATGGTCTCCTTTGGTCCGAGCAACGTGCTCAATTCGGTCAGCAAGCGAGCGCTGGCCCGATTGCCAAAGACGCCTGTGCTCGAAACTCAAAACCAACTGTTCGCCAGCAAGACCAAGTGATCGATTCCTCGCTTCAATCTCAAGGTAGTTCTTCCGAACCATCGCTCTCGGTGTGATCGGCCGATCCGAGATGCTGTATTCGCCCTTGTCCCGAGTTGGCGGAGCGACCTGTATCGAGAGTATGTCGCTGATGGCTGGAACAGTGTCAACGTGCGCTTCCACAACTGCAGCTACTGTCTGATTAAGAGACTCCGCACCGCCCAACCGATCTTCCACAACTGAACGAAGGAGCTGCTGGTAGTTGCTGAGCGGCTTGTAGCCATCGATGTATGGGTAGCCCAGTTCGATCAGGATCGCGCTTATGTTTTGGTGCTTCCGTTCAATGGATCCTCGCGGGCGATTTCGGAGAACCCGCTGAAGAGCACGGTTGTGTTCTGCCTTGTTGAAGGCCTCGCCGCGAAGCTCCTTTGCCAACATGCCGAAGTAGTCCGCGACTGCGGCTTCCACCTCTTCATGTGACCAAGCGTCGGACATTGCTTCGTTTGCACGGATTGGAGCCTGACCTATTCGATTCCAGCAAGCATTCCATCAACGCAGCCCGGAGGGCTGCAGTCTGTCACGCCTCCGCGTGGGCCGGTTTCAGAACTCAACGTCGCGGCACTTCTGCTCGATCTGGAAAGCGAGGCGCTGGATCTGGTCTGCCTTCAACACGGGTCGGAATCCTCGAATTACTTTGGCAAGTCCCTTGCCGCTGACGACCCGCACGTCGTTCCGGTCCTTGACCGTCACATACCAGCCCGGCAGGACGACGAAGGGAACGACTTCCACGGGTTCAGCGGTCGAGTCGGCTAGGAACTTGGCGAGGGAACGAGCACAGCACCGCGCTTGCGTGGCGGCTTTGCCGTCCGTTCCCCAAGGGAACTTGAGGGTGTCGTTTTCAAACAGGACCTCATGTTCGGGTTGGTTCGAGTCCGCGCGGCGTTTGCTCCGGGTCTTGGTCTCGAAAACAAAGACGCCACCCGGTCCAACGACGATATGGTCGATGTTCCACTTGGGACCGCCGGGAAAGTCGTGGAAGATCCGGTATCCATCCTCGCGCAGCGGTTCGAGTTCTTCGCCCACCATCTGCTCACCCAAGCGGCCCAAGCGGATATGACGAAGGCGAACGGCCGTCCGGAGAGCGCGGACGGTGTGAAACGCACAGAACGATCCCAAAAGCACAACGGGAACCGCAACCACGAGAACATTGGGCGTGCGGATGGACTCCAACATGAATCCGCACGCAAGCGAGGCGATCAGGCTCATGGCGAGGTGCTCAAGCAGCTCGTTGGACAGATCCTGCTGAAGGACGGTCAGGGAATGTCCGGCGGGACGGAGCAGTTTGGAACCAACGGGAGGGCGTTCATTGTGGGACCTTCTTTTTCGAAGGGTCCAGGCCACGGCAAGCCCGCCGACGAGAACGGGCACCGATTGGGCGAGCACTAGATTGATCATGATTCAGCGGACTGAGTAGGGAGATCCAATAGCGATTTCCCGACCTCGGTCCGTCCGGTTCATCGTCGCCAATGTGACCGCGATTGAGCGGTTAACGAGCGCGACTTCATCGAGGCCACTACCCGCGAGGAATACGTCGTCCCCGAGACCGTCCACCCGGGCGGCCCCTTTATCATGGAGGATGGCCGGGGCTTTTCACTGAAGGTGGATTGAACGGGAATATAGTGTGGCCGTCCCGGCTGCGGGTTTTCGGAGCATCCTGCTCCGAGGCTACTGGCGGCAAGATGCCGCCCGGACCCGCCCGCGGGACGCGGGGCGCTACAGGGGAAACCCGCGAGTTCCAGCCGCGTATCAGCGCCGTTCGAACTGCGGATGGGAGGCCAGGAGGTAGTCGCGGAAGCGGTCGTAGTCCGCGCCCATGCGGTCGTAGTCCTCGGGCAGCTTCAGGCCCGTGACCATCGAGGCGGGCACGTCGGGGGCCCAGCCGACGACTTTCTCCACTTCCTCGGGGAACTTCGCCGGATTGGCCGTCTCGACGATGACGGCGGGCGTGCGGCCCAGCGGCTCGACGGCGCACCAGTCGAGGAAGCCCTGCCACGCCACGACGCCGTGGGGTTCGAGCAGGATCTGATACTTCTTCCAGAACTCGCTGAGCGACGTGCGGGTGCGCTCGTCGTTGATGGAGCTGGAGAAAACGTCGCGACGCATCGCGTCGAGATTCGGCTGGACGTGGATCTGGCCGGTCTCGTCCATCTGGCCGCCATAGACGGCGACGAGCCGGGCGAGGTTGCTCGGATGGCCGACGTTCATCGCATTGGAGACGGAGTTGCGCGACGGGGAAATCTTCTCGTAGTGGCCGCTTTCGAGATAACGCGGGAAGGCGTCGTTGTCGTTGACCGACGCGATGATCTTCCGGATCGGCAGCCCCATCTCGCGCGCCGTGACCGCACCCATCATGTCGCCGAAATTCCCGCTCGGGATGCTGAAGACCATTGGCTCGCCCGGCTGCGCCAACCGCGAAGCGGCGTAGAAGTAATAGACGCTCTGCGGCAGGAGCCGGCCGATGTTGATCGAGTTCGCCGACGAAAGATGGATGCGCTCCAACGCGGGGTCAGTGAAGGCGCGCTTCACCATGGCCTGGCAGTCGTCGAACTTCCCGTCGATGGCCACGGTGCGGACGTTGTCCTTGAGCGTGGTCATCAGCTTGCGCTGGCTTTCGCTGACCTCGGCCACGGGGAACAACACGATGACCCGGACGCCGGGAACCTTGTGAAACGCGTGGGCCACGGCCGCGCCGGTGTCGCCGCTGGTTGCGGTGAGGATGGTGACCTGCTTGCCGTCTTCCTGGAGGAACCGGCCGAACATCTGCGCCATCATCTGCGCGGCGAAGTCCTTGAACGACGCCGTGGGGCCCTGGTCCAGCCGCATCAGATAGACGCCGTAGTGGATGATCTCCAGCGGCACGCCGAAGTCGTAGGCCTTGTCGCACATGGCCTCCAAGGCGTCGTCCGGAATGATGCCCTGGGTGAACTTCCGCAGCACACGGTAGGCGACGGTGCGATAGGGCAGATCGGCGAACTCCGCGATTTCCTTCACCGTCAGCCGGGGAAACCGCTCGGGAAGATACAGGCCGCGGTCGGGCGCTTGTCCGTTGAGGAAAGCCTCGCGGAGATTGACGGCGGGCGACCGACGGTTGGTGGAACGGAACAAAAGGGTGCTCATTCGAAACTCTCCACCCGGATCATCACCGGCGGCGCCTTGACCACGGACAGCTTCGCCAGCGAGGCCAGCGCCCGGGCCATCGTGCGGTTCGCCGCGTCGTGGATCATCAGCACCAGCGGCACGGTGCCGCCCTGCTCGCCCTCCTGCTGGATCACGGAGGAGATGCCGATGTTGGCCCGGCCGAGGATCGAGGTGACGCGGGCCATGACGCCCGGCTTGTCCACCACGGCGAGCCGGACGTAGTAGCGCGAGACCACATCGTCGATCTTCAGCACCTTGCCGTTGCGCTCGTGCGGGACGAAGGCCGGGACGCGATGGTGGCTGCCGCACTTCAGATCGAGCGCGGCGTCGGCCAAGTCGCTCAAGACCGAGCTGGCCGTGGCATCCTGACCGGCCCCGCGGCCGTAGAAGAGCGTGTCGCCCACGATGTCGCCGCGGACCAGCACGGCATTGAAGACGTCGTTGACCGAGGCGAGGACGTGGGAATTCGGGACGAGGGCGGGATAGACCGAGACCTGGATACCGGATGCCGGATGCCGGATGCCGGATTTCTTTTCCGCGCTCCGCGCTCCAGGTTCCGCGTTGGTCTTCACGATTCCGAGCAGCTTGATCGTGTGCCCGAGCTTTTCGGCGAATTGAATGTCGAGCTGGGTGATGCCGCGAATGCCTTCCGTATAGATCTGCTTGGGTTGGACCCAGAAACCGTGGGCCAAGGAGGCGAGAATGCCGGTCTTGTGCGCCGCGTCGTGGCCGTCCACATCGAGGTCCGGCGGCGTCTCGGCGTAACCGAGCCGCTGGGCATCGGCGAGGACGTCGGCGTAGTCCGCGCCCTCGCGCTTCATCCGGGTGAGGATGTAGTTGCAGGTGCCGTTGACGATGCCGTAGAGGCGCGTGACGCGGTTGCCGATGAGGCTTTCGCGCAGGGTCTTGATGACCGGGATTCCGCCCGCGACGCTGGCCTCGTAGTAGAGGTTGACCCCGTGCTTCGTGGCGGCGGCGAAGAGTTCCTCGCCGTGGGCGGAAAGCAGCGCCTTGTTGGCCGTGACCACGGGTTTGCCGGCGGCCAAGGCGGCCAAGACCACTTCGCGGGCCGTGCCGGTGCCGCCCATCAGCTCCACCACCACATCAACATCCGACGCGGCCACCACCGACTTCCAGTCGGTGGCGAGGAGCTTGCCGGGAATGGCGACAGCTCTCTTTTTCTTGAGGCTGCGGACGGCGACGCGCGTGATGCGCAGGTCCAATCCGAGACGGGAAGCCATCAGGCCGCCGTTGCGGGCGAGCGCCTGAAAGACGCCTCCGCCCACGGTGCCACCGCCGATAATGCCGATATTGACCTGACGCACAGGGCGGGGAGCTTGCAAACCCTAGGCCAGCGGGACAACGAGATTTTCAACGCTCC
>CAMLMI010000343.1 GCA_946480965.1 uncultured Verrucomicrobiales bacterium
AAGTCGAGCGAAGGTCTGGCGGTGGGCCAATGCGTCCGGGTGGTTCGACCTGGCACGAAGGCGTGGATCGAGCGGCTCGGGATGACGGAATACGGCGGCGGCATCGGCGGCGGATGGAAGGAGGGCACGCGGGATCTGCGCTGGGAACGGGAGATC
Source organism: uncultured Verrucomicrobiales bacterium (assembly GCA_946480965.1). The sequence continues at coordinate 157 of CAMLMI010000343.1, forward strand.
CGCGGGATCGACGGCGACACGGTCACGCTCGATGCGCCGATCACGACGGCGCTGGAGGCGGAGTTTGGCGGCGGCTGGATCGAGGCCGTGGATTGGCCAGGACGCATTCGCCAAGTGGGCGTCGAGAATCTGCGGCTCGTTTCCGCGTTCGATCCAACTAATCCCAAGGACGAAGAGCACGCGTGGTGCGCGATCACGCTGGAGGCCGTGGAAGACGCGTGGGTGCGGCAAGTGACAGCGGAACATTTCGCCGGATCGATGGTCGCTATCTACGAAACGGCTCGGCGCGTGACGGTCCAGGATTGTCTCTCGTTGGCTCCGGTGTCGGAGATCGGCGGCTATCGGCGGCACACGTTCTTCACGATGGGGCAGCAGACGCTCTTCTTGCGCTGCTTCGCGGAGAACGGGCGGCACGACTTCGCCGTGGGCGATGGTGCGACGGGCCCCAACGTCTTCCTTGAGTGCGAGGCGAGCGGCGCATTGGCCGATAGCGGGCCCATCGAGGCATGGGCCTCGGGCGTGCTCTACGACAACGTGGTGATCGACGGAAACGCGCTCACGCTCGGGCGTCGCGGGACCAGTGGTCCGGGGCCCGGTTGGGCGGCGGCCAATTGCGTGTTCTGGCAGAGCAGTGCCGCGATCATCCGAGCCTGGAATCCGCCGACGGCGCGGAACTGGGTTTTTGGCGGCTGGGCGCAGTTCGACGGCGACGGCGAATGGCGCGAATCGAACAACTTCGTCTCGCCGGACAGCCTCTATGCGGCGCAGCTGCGGGATCGTTTGGGCGAAGCGGCGGCGGAGCGGTTGAAGCTCATGCCCCGGTCGCGCGAGGAATCGAGCAACCCGTCCCTTGAGCGCGCGCAGGAGCTGGCGAAAGAAGCGCTGCAACCGGCGCTGAAACTCCGCGACTACATCGCCGCCGCTGCGGAACGGGAGCCGATTCCGTGTGAACCGGGAGATGCGCCCAAGGTGCCTGACTCCGACCTGGCACGATCCGGCGAATCTTCCAACCCCGCCGGATCGGAGACCGGTGCTCCGCTACGGTTGACCAACGGATGGCTGACGGTGGGCGGCGCGCTGCTGGTGGGTCGGAGCGAGAACGTCGCATGGTGGCGCGGCGATGTTCGTCCGGATGAAGCGCAAAGCTTCGGTCCCGCGTTGACCCGCTTCATGCCCGGAAGGATCGGACCCGGCTGGACCGATGATCTCGGCGAAGTGGCGGACGCGATGTTGGCCAACGGACAGGTGGCGCTGAACCACCACTATGGCCTTTGGTATGATCGTCGCCGCGACGACCATCAGCGCGTGCGGCGGATGGATGGCGATGTCGCGCCGCCGTTTTTCGAGCAGCCTTTCGCGCGCAGCGGCCAGGGCGCGGCGTGGGATGGATTGAGCCGCTATGATCTCACGCAGTTCAATCCGTGGTATTGGCGGCGGCTGCACGAATTCGCCGGAATCGCGGAAGAGCGGGGGTTCGTCATCTTTCACCAGCACTACTTCCAGCACAGCCTCCTCGAAGCCGGGGCGCACTGGGCGGACTCGCCGTGGCGCTCGGCGAACAACATCAACGGAACCGGTTTCCCCGAGCCTCCGCCCTATGCGGGCGACAAACGCATCTTCATGGCGGAGCCGTTCTACGACGCGGCGCATCCGGTCCGGCGCGGGCTGCATCGCGGCTTCATTCGCCAAGCCCTCGCCGCCTTCACCAACCGCGCGAACGTGATCCACTTCACCGGAGCGGAGTTCACCGGGCCGAAGGAGTTCGTGGAGTTCTGGCTCGATACGGTGGCGGAGTGGGAAAGGACGGAAACATCGAACGCTGAACGCCCAACGCCCAACGCCCAATTGACGGGGCCGATCGTCGCGCTCTCCGCCACGAAGGACGTGCAGGACGCCATTTTGGCCGATCCGGTGCGGAGCGCGGTCGTCGATGTGATCGACTTCCGTTACTGGTGGCGCACGGCCAAGGGCGAGTTCGCGCCCCCGGGCGGAAAGCACCTCGCGCCGCGCCAATTCCAGCGCCAGTGGCGTGGAGGTTCTCCGACCGATGCCGATCTTGCCGCGATGGCGACGGAGTATCGCGCGAAGCATCCGGGCAAGGCGTTGCTCTGCGACTTCGAGGCGGCACGCTGGGCTTGGCTCTGCGCGGGCGGATCGCAGCCGCGATTGCCGAAGGGCACGGACCGGAGGTTGTTGGCCGAAGTGCCGCGCATGACGCCGTGGCCCGGAGCGACGAAGAACGGCGTCTGGGCGCTGCGCGAAGCGGGCCGGCAGATCCTCGCGCATCTGGACGAGGCCGGTGAACTCGATCTCGCGGAAGAGCAGGGCGAGTTCCTTGTCAGCATGGTGGACCCAAAGACCGGAGCGGCTACGCCGCGCGAGCGCGTGCGTGCGGGGAAAACGATTCAACTGCCGGGCGCGACCGTGGTCTGGCTGCACCAGGAGCGATGAAATGAAAAGACAATCAACGCCACTGTGGTTCCGCACCGGCTTCGCTTTCCGGGCGGGGATGCTTGGTCTGCGGCGGCTGCGCCTTGTCCAGGCCAGTCTTCTCGCCGCACTCCTCGTGTTGCTGCTGACGCCGAGGGTGCCGGCAGCGAAGGCCGCCGATTCCGTCGAGCTCTGGGGCGTGCAGGAGATCGCGCTGAAGGGGCCGACGAACGGCAATCCCTTCACGGAGGTGCGCTTCGCGGCGCGGTTCGCGCAGGGTTACGAATCCATCGAGGTGCCCGGCTTCTACGACGGCGACGGCGTCTATCGCGTGCGTTTCATGCCGCAGAAGACGGGGGCTTGGCGCTACGAGACCCACAGCAGCGCGCCGGAACTCCACGGCCAGACCGGCGATTTCACCGTCACACCGCCGTCTCCCGGCAATCGCGGCCCGGTGCGCGTGGCGAACACCTTCCACTTCGCGTATGCCGACGGCACGCCCTACAAGCAGGTGGGCACGACCTGCTACGCATGGACGCACCAGCCCGAGGCCTTGCAGGAGCAGACGCTGAAGACTTTGGCCGCGTCGCCGTTCAACAAGATCCGCTTCTGCGTCTTTCCCAAACGCTATTCGTGGAACACGAACGAGCCGCCGCTCTCCCCGTTCGCGGGTTCGCCGAGGAACTTCGATACGGCGCGTTTCAATCCCGAGTTCTTCCGCCACTTCGAGCGCCGCATCCTCGATCTGCAGAAGCTTGGCATCGAGGCCGACATCATCCTGCTGCATCCCTACGACGACGGCGCGTGGGGCTTCGACCGCATGACGCCGCTGGAGGACGACCGTTACCTGCGCTACGTCGTGGCGCGTCTCGCGGCATTCCGGAACGTCTGGTGGTCGATGGCCAACGAATACGACTTCATGGAGCACAAGACCGAGGACGACTGGGAACGGATGGGCCAGCTCGTCGCCCGCAGCGATCCCTTCGGGCATCTGCTCGGCATCCACAACGGCAAGATCCTATTCAACCAAACCCGCCCCTGGATCACCCACGCCAGCATACAGAACGGCGCGGCCGTGGAGGACGCGAACACCGCGGGCATCTACCGCGACGCTTTCCGCAAGCCCGTGGTCTATGACGAGGTGAAGTATGAGGGCGACGTGCCGAAGCGCTGGGGCAACCTCTCGGCCGAGGAGATGGTCCACCGCTTCTGGATCGGCACCGTCGCCGGAACCTACGTGGGCCACGGCGAAACCTTTCTCAGCCCGGACGACGTTCTCTGGTGGGCCAAAGGCGGCGTGTTGAAGGGCCAGAGCCCACCGCGCCTCGCGTTTCTGAAGAAGGTGCTCGACGACGCGCCGCCGGAAGGCATCGAGCCCATCGACAAGTGGCAAAACCCGGAATACGGCGGCAAGCCCTCCGAATACTACCTCGTGTATCTCGGCAAACAGACGCTCACGCGCTGGGAATTCCGCCTGCCCAAGCCGCCCCAGGGAAAAGGACTGCCGCCGGCCGACGGCATGAAGTTCACCGCCGAAGTCCTCGACACCTGGAACATGACCGTCACGCCCGTGCCCGGAACCTTCACGCTCACGAAGCAGACCGACTACTTCCACGCCGACCGGGATGGACGCTTCATCGAGCTCCCCGGCAAGCCGTATCAGGCGATCCGCATCCGGCGGGTTTCTGCGAAGCCTTGATCCCGAGGTCCGGGCCGATTCCGGGATTAAACCTTGCCCCAGCGATGGTGTTCTGGCGCAGTTTCGCGCCAGCCACCCATGCACCTGCTCGCCGCCACTTCCCTGTATTGGCCGTTCGTGATCCTCGTGGTCAGCGTCGGTTTCGTCATGCTGGGCATCTCGAAGCTGCGCCTGCCGGCCTTCGTCGCTCTCATCGGCGCCGCGCTCATCGCGGGCCTCATGGCCGAGAAGCTGCCCGACTCCCGTGAATCGAGCCCGCTCGCCGAGAAGTTCCCGGAACCGGGCAAGTCCGCCCCCAAGTTCCACTTCGCCCGCGCGATCGAGATGACGGCCACCGAGTTCGGCAAGACCGCGGGCGGCATCGCCATCTCCATCGTGCTGGCCGGCATCATCGGCATGTGTCTGATGGAATCCGGCGCGGCCGACAAGGTGGTGCGCCGCTTTCTAGGCGTCTTCGGCGAGAAGAACGCCGGGGTGGCGCTGCTCCTCAGCACCTACGTGCTCTCCGTCCCGATCTTCTTCGACACGATGTTCATGCTCATGGTCCCGCTGGCCAAGGCGCTCCGTATCCGCACCGGAAAGGACTACCTGCTCTACGTGCTCGTCATCTGCGCGGGCGGCGTGACCACCCACTCGATGACCGTGCCGCATCCCGGGCCGATGGCGATGGTGGAGAACCTGAAGGTCGATGTCGGCCAGGGCGTGCAGGCCCCCGAAGCGC
>CAMLMI010000344.1 GCA_946480965.1 uncultured Verrucomicrobiales bacterium
CATCGAGTCCAAGGACGCCACCGTGCATTCCTACAACGTCTTCCGCATCCCCGACCTCGACGCCGAGATCGGCGTCTGGGTCTTCGCCAAACTCCAATAAGTTTTCCTATGGCCAAGAAAGTTCTCAGCATCGACGACTCGCGCATGGTCCACATGGTCGTGACCCGCGCCCTCAAGCCCCTCGGCATCGACGTCCTCACCGCCGTCAACGGCCAGGAAGGCTACGACAAGGCCGTGGCCGAAAAGCCCGACTTCATCCTCATGGACGCCACCATGCCCGTCCTCAGCGGCATCGAGGCCCTGGAGAAGCTCAAGGCCGATCCCGCCACCAAGGACATCCCGGTCATGATGCTCAGCGCCGACGCCGGGAAGGACAACATCGACCGCGCCATCCAGCTCGGCGCGCTGAAGTTCATCACCAAGCCCTTCACCCCCGAGGGCTTGATCGAGAACATCGGCTCCTACATCGGTGCGACGGCCTGACCGGGGCCCGCTCCGCGACAGATTTCAAAGGGCCCGTTGCGACGGGCGGCCCGGACACCTCTCCGGACCGCATCCGCCGGAACGGGCCCTTGCGCGTTCTGGCCAACCGCCGCCTCCGCGCCTAGGCTGCGCCCATGAAGACCTTCATCTTCGTGGTGGTGCTGATCGGTCTGGGCTACTGGCTCGCCGTGCATTTCTCCGGCAGCAAGCCGCCTGGCCAGGTCATCAAGGAAGAGGTGCAATCCGCCGTCTCCGGCACCGTCAGCAACGTCGTCGAACGGCTGGAACCCGAGAAGCTGAAGGAAAACCTCGCCGAAACCGGCGAAGCCATCCGTGAAAAGGCCTCCGAGATCGGCAAGACCGTCGCGGCCAGCACCGAGGACGCCCGCATCACCGCCACGATCAAGGCCAAGCTCGCCCAGAAAGACGCTGCCAGCGCGCTGAACATCTCCGTCTCCACCACCGACGGACACGTCACCCTCGCTGGCCACGTGAAAACCCACCAGGAAGCCCACGCCGCCGTCCAGGAAGCCATGACCGTGCAAGGCGTCCGCGAAGTGATCTCCACGATTCGTGTCCGGCCTTGATCGGAAGTTCGAGCTTCAGCTCGGCCATTGGCGGCATTCCTTCGACGTTGGGTGTTGAGCGTCCAGTGTTCGATGTTTCCCATATTGGGCACTTCAAAAGCGAGGCTGCGCCAACCCGGTTGAAGCACCGGAAAACCCGCTTGCCCCGCCCCTGCCCGGCCGGTATTCCTGCCCGGCTTTATGAACTACAAGATCGCGCAGCGTGCTGCCTCGTTGTCCCCGTCCCTCACCCTGGCCATTGATTCCAAGGCCAAGGCGATGAAGGCCGCCGGTGAGGACGTCGTGGGCTTCGGCGCGGGCGAACCCGACTTCGACACCCCCCAGCACATCAAGGACGCCGCCGCCAAGGCGCTCGCCGAAGGGTTCACCAAATACACCGTCAGCGCCGGCATCCCCGAGCTGCGCCAGGCCATCGCCGACAAGTTCCAGCGCGAAAACGGCCTCACCTACAAGCCCAGCCAGATCATCGTCAGCAACGGCGGCAAACACTCCTGCTACAACGTCATCCTCGCCACCTGCCAGGAAGGCGACGAGGTCATCATCCCCGCCCCCTATTGGCTCAGCTACCCGGAGATGGTGAAGCTTGCCGGAGCCAAGCCCGTGATCCTGGAGACGACCGACAAGACCGAGTTCAAGGTCACCCCCGCCCAGCTCCGCGCCGCCATCACGCCGAACACGCGCCTCTTCATTCTCAATTCCCCGAGCAACCCCACCGGCAGCGTCTATACGCCCGACGAGGTCAAAGCGCTCGGAGACATCTGCGTGGAAAAGGGCGTGCTCATCATGAGCGACGAAATCTACGAGCAGCTCACCTACGACGGAGCCGTCGTGAAGAGCGTCGCCAGCTTCAGCCAAGCCCACTACGACCATACCATCATCGTCCACGGCTTCGCCAAGGCGTGGAGCATGACCGGATGGCGTCTCGGCTTCCTCGCCGCGCCGGAACCCATCGCCAAGGCCATCGACGCCGTCCAGAGCCACAGCACCAGCAATCCCTGCTCCTTCGCGCAGAAAGGCGGCGTTGCCGCGCTCACCGGTTCGCAGGACCACCTGCCCAAGTGGCTGGCCGAATACGCCAAGCGCCGCACCTACGCCTGGCAGAAGCTCAACAGCATTCCCGGAATCACCTGCGTCAACAGCAAGGGAGCCTTCTACCTCTTCCCCAACATCAGCGGCACCGGCCTGAAGTCCTCCGAGTTCTGCGCCAAGCTGCTGGAGCAGGAAAAGGTCGCCGCCGTCCCCGGCATCGCCTTCGGCGCCGACGACTACATCCGCATCAGCTACGCCACCGGCCTCGCCAACATCGAGAAGGGCCTGGAGCGGATGGATCGCTTCGTGCGCGGGTTGAAGAAGTGAACCGGACGTAGCCGCCCCGTGGCGGAACCAGCACCTTGAAAACAGTTGGGGCCGCATAAATGTGCGGCCCCAATCTTTTGCAACGGAAAGCACATGACCCGAAGGCGGCGGATCTGCTTTCGGATTCCGCCGCCTAGGCAACATCGCTCAATGCCCAGCCCCTTCGTGGTCCTGGATGTATTCCTGCTTGAGGCCGAGCTTCTCCGGGGCGTGCAGGACGAGCATCTTCATGCGGATGTCCTTGGGCACGTCGCGGGAGGTCAGCTTGGAGACCACGATCATCGTCAGGATGGCCAACGGCACGGCCCAAATGGCGGGCTGTTCGCAGAGGATGCGGATGAGCGGATGCTCCACCCAGAAGGCGTTCAGCGGTTTGAAGACCGACAACACCTGCGCCATGCCGTCCGTGCCCGCCGCCAAGGTGCTGAAGCTCGTCAGCGAGATGGCGATCACCGCCAGCACGCCGCCGGTCAACATGCCCGTGGCCGCGCCCTTCAATGTCATGCCGCGCCACCACACGCTCATGAAGAGCAGCGGGAAGTAGCTGGACGCCGCGATGGCGAAGGCTTGGCCGACCATGAAGTTGATCTCCAGCTTCTCCACGAAGCTACCCAGCGCTATGGCCACGACGCCGATGATCACTGCGCACCACTTGAACATCTTCATGCGGTCCGCCGCCGTGGATTGGGGCCGAAGGATGCGGCCATAGACGTCGTGGGCCAGCGCACCGGTCATGGAAACCAGCAGTCCGGAGAAGGTGGACATGAAGGCGGCGAACGCGCCGGCGCAGGTGATGCCGCTGAGAATCGAGCCCAGCATCGGCACCTTCTCGTTCAGCATCCGGGGCAGTTCCAGGACGATCTTGTCCGTTCCCTTCGCGCCGACGCCGCTGTAGAGCTCGGGCATGAGGTTGCGGCCCATCACGCCGAAGACGGGCGGGAACACGTAGAACACGCCGATCAAGATCATCACCCACATGGTCGTGCGCTTGGCCGCGACGCCGTCGGGGTTCGTGTAGAAGCGGACGAGGATGTGCGGCAACCCGGCCGTGCCGCAAACCAGCGCGATGATCAGGGAGTAGGTGTAGAGGAGGGAATACGGTTTGGCCTCTTCTGCGGACAGGTTCGCCGCCTTGGCCGCCTTGGTCGTGAGCGGGCCAAAGGGATTGAGCCACGTGTCGTCCTTGGGGGCTTTTTCGGGGAGGGCCTTTCTCGCAGCAAGGGTGACTTCCACGGTCAATGTTTCTGCAATCGAGAATCCATTGGTCTGATTGGAGGGTTGAATATCCCGTCTCTGTTCTGCCAACTCCGCGTCGATCTGCACCTGTTGCGATGGAGGGATCGAATAGGTTTTTCCATCAAACGAGACGGAGTGTTCAGAATGAGGAATCGGGATCTCGCCGTTTACCTCGATATGTTTCCCGTAGTGCCCATACACCGCCATCAGCACGAAGACCGGCACGGAGATGGCGAACATCTTGGCCCAATACTGGAAGGCCTGGACCAGCGTGATTCCCTTCATGCCGCCCAGCGCGACGTTGAAGGTGATGATCGCCCCGACCAACGCCACGCCCACCCAATACGGCAGCCCCGGGAAGATGTAAGAGAGCGTCACGCCCGCGCCCTTCATCTGCGGCATGGTGTAGAAGAACCCGATGCAGAGGACAAAGATCACCGCGATCTTGCGGAAGAGCGGCGAGTCGTAGCGGCCCTCGGCGAAGTCGGGAATCGTGTAGGCCCCGAAGCGCCGCAGCGGTCCGGCGATGAAGAGCAGCAGGAAGAGATACCCGCAGGCGTAACAGACCGGATACCAGAGCGCGTCGTAGCCGCTGCTCATGACCATGCCGGCCACGCCCATGAAACTGGCCGCGCTGAGGTATTCGCCGGAGATGGCGGAGGCGTTCCAACCCACGCTGACGCCGCGTCCGGCCACGAAGAAGTCGGAGGCGGTCTTGGACTTGTTCGCCGCCCAGAAGCCCATCGCGATGGTCACCAGGACGGTCACGGCGCTGAAGCTGAAGATCCACCAGTCCACCGCGCCGAGCAGGCCCAGGCCCGTCGGAGAGAGGAGTTCGGTCGGGTTCATCGTGCTTCCTCCTCGGTCCCGCCGTTTCGGGAGGCCTCGACCTCGCGCACCTCGGATTCCTCCAGGGCGATGGAGTTTTTGATGAACCAGAAGGAGATGATCCAGACGTAGGGAAAGAAGAGCACGCCGAGGATCAGCCAGGTGAGGGTGAAGCCGCCGACCCGCTGGGCCATCAGCTCGGGGGCGAAGTAGTTCAGCAGCGGCAGCCCGAGCAGCGCGACCATGAAGGTGGCCGCGCAGGCGATGGACAGCTTGAGCTGGCGGCGCATGAGCCGGTGCAGGAAGGACTCGGAGTGGATGTCCGTCGGGTGGTCAGGGTCGTGGTTCATGGGAAGACCCGGCGGATTTACCAAAGGAGCCGAGACCGGCGCAATGCGCGTCGTCCACGAAAGGTAGGGCGTAGGCTCCCGCCGAGCCGCCGGAGGATCTCCTGACGACGAGTCAGCGACACTGGCGACTCCGGGGCGTTCCGGAGT
>CAMLMI010000345.1 GCA_946480965.1 uncultured Verrucomicrobiales bacterium
CCAGCACGCGCGGCCTGCGCTTCGCCGCGCTGGCGGGTTGAAGCGGCACGAGGCCATGAACAGTGGCGCGGACGTGACCATTCTCGCCCCGCTTCCCCGCTCAAGCCTTTGTCCGACCGGTCGATAACCATTCCGGTCCATGCTCTCCGAAGCACGCCGTCATGAAGCCGTTACCTGACATCTCCGGGGCGTTCGTGTCGCCCGAAGCCGCGCTGCTTCTGGAAATCTTCGAGGACGCGCCCAACGCGCTCTTCGTCGCCGACGCCTCCGGCACGATCGCCCGCGTCAACCGCGCGGCCGAAAAGCTCGCGGGCCGTCCGCGCTCCGAGCTGCTCGGCTCAGCGCTCTGCTCCATTTTTCCCGCCCAGTGCCACGCTGATTGGAACAAGGTTTCCGCGCGCTGCCTGGCGGAACAGGCCACCGTCACGCTCGGCCAGGATTGCAATCTCTTCAGCACGGGGCCGGCGGGCGAGGAGACCTTCGTGCAGGTCAGCCTTCGGCCGTTGCGCGCCGCGGCCGAGCCGCTCTTCGTGGTCTCGATGACCGACATCACCGAGCACCAGCGCGCGCGGCAGCGGAACCTGAACCTGAACCTCGAACTGGAAGAAACGAACCAGCAGCTCGAAGCCGCCATTGGCCGCGCCAACTTCATGGCCGTGGCCGCCGACGCCGCCGGACGGGCCAAGGCCGAGTTCCTGGCCACGATGAGCCACGAGATCCGCACGCCGATGAACGGCGTGATCGGCATGACCAGCCTGCTCCAGGAAACCCGCCTGGACGAGGAACAGGCCGGCTACGTCGAGACCATCCGCAACTCCGGCGAAACCCTGCTCGTCATCATCAACGACATCCTCGACTTCTCGAAGATCGAGTCCGGCAAGATGGCGCTGGAGAACACGTCCTTCGATCTGCGCGCCTGTGTCGAGGACTGCCTCGACCTGCTGCTGCCCAAGGCGGCGGAGAAGAAGCTGGAGTTGGTCTGCGAATTCCAGGACGGCCTGCCGCGCAGCGTCTATGCGGACGTCACGCGCCTGCGCCAGATCCTCATCAACCTCGTTGGCAACGCCATCAAGTTCACCGCCCAGGGCGAGGTCGTCGTCTCCGTCGCGGCCGACGAAACCAACGCCGCGGGCGTTCCGCTTTGGAGGGTCTCCGTGCGCGACACCGGCATCGGCATCCCGGAGGAAAAGCGCCATCTGCTTTTCCAGAGTTTCCAGCAGCTCGATTCCTCCACCACGCGGCAGTTCGGTGGCACCGGCCTCGGCCTCGCCATCAGCCAGCGGCTTTGCGAGATGATGGGCGGTCGCATGTGGGTCGAAAGCGAAGTCGGCCAAGGTTCCACCTTCCACTTCACCGTGCGCGCGGCCGTCGATCAGAAGGAAACGCGGCCGGTTTGGAGCGGCCGGGTCGCCCAGTTCGCCGGACGACGGCTGCTTTGCGTGGATGACAACGCCGCCTGCCGTCGGGTGCTCCGCCAACACGCCACGCGCTGGGGCATGGAGTTCTCCGAAGCGGTCGATTCCGCCTCCGCCCTCGCATGGATCGAACAGAACGCCGCGCCGGACCTCGTGTTGATCGATCTTTCCCTCCCCAAGACCGACGGACTCCAGCTTGCGCGAGAACTGCGCGAAACGGCGAAGCGTGCCGATCTGCCCATGTTGATCGCCTCGTCCAATCGCTTGGACGGCGTTTCCGGAGCCGTGCGCGAACTCGGCCACGCCGACCTTCTCCAGAAGCCGATCAAGGCATCTGCGCTCAAGGAAATCCTCGGCAAGCTCTGGGTCATCTCGGCCGAAGTTCCCGTCCATCGCGCCGCGGCTCCGGACGGATTGGAGCCCGTGGGCCGCAGCGGCCTCGCGCTTGAGCTGCCCTTCACCATCCTCGTCGCCGAGGACAATCCGGTGAACCAGAAGGTCGCCCGTTGCTTCCTCGAAAAGCTCGGCTACCGCGCCGACTTCGTCTCCGACGGTTTGCAGGCCGTCCGCGCCGTGGAAGAGCGTCCCTACGACGTCATCCTGATGGACGTGGAAATGCCGCACCTCAACGGCTGCGACGCCACCCGGCAGATCCGCGAGATTCCCGGCACCGCGCTCGTGCCGTGGATCATCGCCCTGACCGCCCATGCTCTGGAGAACATCCGCGAAGCCTGCTTCGAGGCCGGGATGAACGACTACCTCGCCAAGCCGGTGAAGATCGACCAGCTCGAATCCGCCCTGCGCCGCGTGGCCGTGACCCCCGGCGCGTCGAAGATGCGCTTCGAACCCGCCTGGCAGGATGAAGGTGAAGACCTTGTCCGAAGCGAAGCCACGCCGCTTCTGTAACGACCTGTTCCAAGAAAACAAAAAGGCGGTCCCGTTTTCGGGACCGCCTTTTGATTGGAGCCGATGGCTTACAGGCCCTTGGCGATGACGTGCTTGATCAGGTCGCCGACGCGGTTGCTGTAGCCCCACTCGTTGTCATACCAGCTCACGAGCTTGAAGAACTTCGGGTTCAGCTCGATGCCGGAGCCGGCGTCGAAGATCGAGGAGTGGTTGTCGTGGATGAAGTCGGTGGAGGCCACTTCGTCGCTGGTGTAGGCGAGGATGCCCTTCAGGTAGGTCTCGCTGGCCTTCTTCATCGCGGCCGAGATCTCGGCGTAGCTGGTCTCCTTCACGGTCTTCACGGTGAGATCGACGACGGAAACCGTCGGGGTCGGCACGCGGAAGGACATGCCGGTGAGCTTGCCCTTGACCTCGGGGAGCACGAGCGCGGTGGCCTTGGCGGCACCGGTGCTGGAGGGGATGATGTTGATCGCGGCGGAACGGCCACCTTTCCAGTCCTTCTTGGAAGGACCGTCCACGGTCTTCTGCGTGGCGGTGTAGGAATGGATGGTGGTCATCAGGCCTTCCTCGACGCCGAAGCCTTCCTTGAGGAGCACGCTGACGATCGGCGCGAGGCAGTTCGTGGTGCAGCTCGCGTTGGAGATGATGTTGTGCTTGGCCGCGTCGTATTTGTCGTGGTTCACGCCCATCACGATGGTGATGTCCTCGCCCTTGGCCGGAGCGGAGATGATGACCTTCTTGGCGCCGGCGGTGATGTGGCCCTTGGCCTTCTCGGCTTCAGTGAAGAGGCCGGTGGACTCGATGACGATGTCCACGCCGAACTTGGCCCAAGGCAATTCAGCCGGGGTCTTGGCGCTGACGACGTGGATGTCCTTGCCGTTCACGACGAGGATGTCGTCCTCGGCCTTGTCGGGGGAGGATTTCTTGGAGCTGACCGTGCCGTTGAAGCGACCCTGGGTGGAGTCGTATTTGACGAGGTAGGCGAGGTTGTCGGCGGGCACGATGTCGCCGACGGCGACGACTTCGATGTCCTTGCCGACGAGGCCCTGTTCGACGAGGGCGCGGAAAACGAGGCGGCCGATGCGGCCGAAGCCGTTGATGGCAACTTTAATGGGCATAGTCAGTGTCTGGTTCAGGTGCCCGGAAACAGCTCCCGAGCGCCGCGAAGTGTAGAAGGCAGCCGGACAAAAGCGTCAACGGAGAATTCCCCCGCAAAGCGGGGACCAACGGGAGGGGAAGGATTTGGTGGAACGCGGAGGGTTACATCCGCGAGGCAGCGTCAAAAGTTGGCGAGGCGGCCAATTCCAAATGCGTCCACCCAGCCGCGAAAGAAGAGGGCTCTTCAGAGGCTTTCAACCGTTTCTTAGATTCAGGTTGGACTCGCGGACGTGACCGTCCGCGCTCCTGAGGAATCTACGCACCGACGAGGACGCGGAGGGCGTTGGGGCGGAGGGTGAGATGGGCGGGCAGGGTGCCGACGAGTTCGCCGTCGAGTTCCAACGGTTCGTCGGGGACGCCGATGAGGGTGACTTCGCTGGCTTGGGCGTAGTCGAGACCGCCGGTGGGGTTCTTCGTGCGCCAGAGCATTTGCCAACCGTAGCGGGCGAGATCGAGCCAGCCGGTTTTCTGCAACAGCACGAGGTCGAAGACGCCGTCGTTCAGCGCCGCGCGCCAGAACACGGGGAGACTGCCGCCGTAGTAACGACCGTTACCAATGAGCACTTGCTCGACATCCCACGACTGGGCTCCGGCTTGGACGCGCACCGGCGGGCGTTGGGTGCGCAAGGTGCGGAGACCGGCGTTGAAGTAGGCGATGGCCCGCAGCCGTTTCTTTTCCTCCCAATCGACCGCGCGGACGGCCCGGGCATCGACGCCGGCCCCGGCCATCTGGGCGTAGTGGCGGCGCACGGGGCCTTCCGGGGTCTGGTATTCCGCGACGGGCAGATCGACGCGGCGTTCAACGCCCGCAGTGCGGAGGCGTTGCCAGACCTTCTGGATGTTCAAGGACTGGCCGAGTTCGCGGCTGAAGACGTTCATCGTGCCGAGCGGCAGCACGGCCAGGCAGGCGCGCTCCAATCCGTCGCGCGCTGCGGCGATGCCGTTGAGCACTTCGTTGACCGTGCCGTCGCCGCCGGCCGCGACGACGACCTCGAAGCCTTCCTCCACCGCTTCACGCGCGAGCTGCGTGGCGGCTCCCGCGGCGAAGGTGGGCTTGAGCGGGACGCCGGGCGCGAACTGCGCGAGGCCTTCGCGGAAGGCGCGGGCCTTCTCCCCCTTGGCGCAGGGGTTGAAGACGATGCAGAAGCGGTGGGCTGGGCCTCCGGATTTCATGGCGACGCGGAGGCATCAAACGGGAGTGGGAGGAAACATCCAACATCCAACTCCGAACTCACCGCACGAGGTTCATCGCAGCCACGGGCGCGGCGAGCGCGGCGGCGGGATGCTCGCGGAACGTCTCCTCGAAGCGCTGGCGGAGCGGGAGTTCGTCGGCCAGCTCGTCGCGATAGAGGGTGATGGCGACGTTCTTGTTCCGGCGCAGGCAGTCCTTGATGGCGGCGAGGTCCTTCTCGCAATGGAGCAGGGTTTTCCAGGAGTTGATGTGCTTGGGCTTGTGGAAGTCGCTGTTCGCGATGAAGGGCAGGCC
>CAMLMI010000346.1 GCA_946480965.1 uncultured Verrucomicrobiales bacterium
TGAGCCTGGACGAAGTGGAGGCCCTCTTGATCCGCAAGACCCTCGCCCGCTGCGATGGCAACGCCCAGCGCGCCGCCGAAGCCCTCGGCCTCAGCCGCAGCGCGTTCTACCGTCGGCTGGAGAAGCACAAGATCTGACCCGGAGCGACGAACGGGAGTTCGCCGCCATCTGACTGGTTGCCTCGTGGTTCGACCAGCTCGTGGGAACCCACCCCTGACCCCTCCAAGGAGGGGATAGGGCAGAACACCATCCTGCCACCGGACCCGGTTCCACAGTTCCCCTCCTTGGAGGGGTCAGGGGTAGGTTCGTCCGAAGAACAGCGGGGCTTCCCTCCAAATCTGTGTTCATCCGTGTCCATCTGTGGTTAAAGCCCTCCCCGTCTTGAAACCCCTGCGCCACGAAACCCGCATCCACCTGCTCACGCTGGCCTCCGGCGCGCCGGCGGTGGCGGTGGCGACGGCGCTGTTGTGGTCGGCGGATGTCTCGAACGCCACGGCGGGGTTCCTCACCTTGTTCCTCGTCGGCGCGTGGTGGCTGTTGGCCCATGTCGTGCGGGAACGCGTCGTGCGTCCGCTCCAGACCGCCTCGAACCTTCTCTCCGCTCTGCGCGAAGAAGACTTCTCCTTTCGCGCCCGCAATCCACGCCGCGACGACGCCCTCGGCGAACTGATGCACGAGGCCAACACGCTCGGCGAAACCCTCCGCGACCAGCGCCTCCGCGCGCAGGAAGCTTCCGCGCTCGTCCGCACCGTCATGACCGAGCTCGATGTCGCCGTGCTCACCTTCGACGACGCGGACCGAGTCCAGTTCGCCAACCGCGCGGCGGAACGGCTGTTGGCCCGCACGCCGGAACAACTGCTCGGCCGCACCGCCGCCGATCTGGGATTGGCCGAAATGTTCGAGGGCGAAGTGGCCCGGACCGTTTCCGCCGCGTTTCCCGGAGCGAGCGGCAAATTCGCCATCCGCCGCAGCTCCTTTCGCCAGAACGGCCGCCCGCACCAGATGCTGGTCTTGACCGATCTCAGCCGGGCTCTGCGCGACGAGGAACGCCAAGCCTGGCAGCGCCTCATCCGCGTCCTGGGCCACGAGATGAACAACTCGCTCGCGCCCATCAAGTCGCTCGCCGGCACGATGGGCTCGCTCGTGGCCAAGTCGCCCCGGCCCGACGATTGGGAGTCCGATCTCCAGAGCGGCCTTTCCATCATCGCCTCGCGCGCCGGGTCGCTCAGCCGGTTCATGGACGCCTATTCGCGACTCGCACGCTTGCCGTCGCCCCGGATGGAGCCCGTGCCGGTGCCCGACTGGATTCGCCGCATCGCTGTCTTGGAAACCCGGGTGAAGGTCGTCGTCGCTGCTGGCCCGGACCTCTCGATCTCCGCCGATGGAGATCAACTGGACCAGCTCCTCATCAATCTGGTCCGCAACGGCGCCGACGCCGTTTTGGAAACCGGACGCGCGGGCCAAGTCTCCGTGGGTTGGCGCGTGGAGGAAGACCAGCTCGTGGTCCAAGTGCAGGACGAGGGCCCAGGGCTGGCCGGCTCCGCCAATCTGTTCGTGCCGTTCTTCACCACCAAACCCGGCGGTTCCGGCATCGGTCTCGCGCTGTGCCGCCAGATCGCCGACGCCCACGGTGGCAGCCTGACGTTGGAGAACCGGGTGGACAGCGTCGGCTGCGTGGCGACGCTGCGGCTGCCCTTGGGAATCGGCGCTCCGTAGTAGGCCGGGCTGCCAGCCCGGCACGTAGCGCAGGCTGCCAGCCAGCGCCCGTCCCACCCGTGGGACGGGCAAATCCCACTCGCGGGACGAGCCGGAAAAACCGGTGACGTCCCACACCACGACTTTCCTTCATCCGCTCGCGGAAAAGCCCTGGATTCCGCCCGTTCTCCAAGCTTTCCACCCATTGAGCCCCAACCAGAATCCCTTGGCACACACCCTGCGAATAGCCATCCGTGCCCCATCGCATTCCATCCGCCGTTCGCCGAATGAAAGCCTGTAACCCCGCCGGCTTCCGCGTGTTCAACTAGGACGACCATGGACCTCGCCCGCCCCGACATCGCCCGCCGCAAGAAGCGCCAGAGGATCGTCTGGTCCACCGTCGCCACCGTCGCGCTGGTCGCGTTGACCGTCGGCTTTTCCCAGCTCAAGCCCGCCGCACCTTCGGTTGAAAAGACCTCCGTCTGGTTCGACACCGTGAAGCGCGGCCAGATGCTCCGCCAGGTGCGCGGCAACGGCACCTTGGTCCCGGAGCAGATCCAGTTCGTCCAGTCCGAGACCGAGGGCCGCGTGGAACGCATCCTCGTCCAACCCGGCGCGCAGGTTTCGGCCGACACCGTGCTGATGGAGCTGAGCAACGCCGAGCTGAAGCAGGCGGCGTTCGACGCCGAATACGAGGTCAAGATCGGCGAGGCGCAACTGGCCAAGCTCAAGGTCCAGCTCCAGAGCGACAAGCTCTCGCAGAAGGCCCAGCTCGCCACCTTGAAGTCGGAGGCGGAACAGGCCCGGCTCGTGGCCGACGCCGATGAATCGCTCTTCAAGGCCGGCTTGATTCCCGCGCTGGTTTCGCGCCAGTCCCGCTCCAAGGCCGATGATCTTGTCGGCCGAGTTTCCATCGAAGAACAGCGCCTGGCCATCGGCGACGAATCGGCCGAGGCCCAGCTCGCCGCGTCCGCCGCCACGCTGGACAAAACCCGCGCGCTGCTCGCCTTGAAGCGCCGCCAGCTCGCCGCGCTGGAAGTCCGCGCCGGCATCGACGGCGTGCTCCAGCAGATCGGCGACGGCCAGCCCATCCAGGTCGGCCAACGCGTCAGTCCCAGCGCCACGCTCGCGAAGATCGTCCAGCCCACCCGCTTGAAGGCCGAGATCAAGGTTCCGGAAACCCAGGCGAAGGACGTGATCATCGGTCAGCTCGCCCAGATCGACACCCGCAACGGCGTCATTCCCGGCTCGGTCATCCGCGTGGACCCGGCAGTGGTCAACGGCACCGTCACCGTGGACGTGAAGCTCGACGGCCCCTTGCCCAAGGGCGCGCGGCCCGATCTCAGCATCGACGGCACCATCGAACTGGAGCGCCTCGACGACGTGCTCTACGTCGGCCGACCGGTCCAGGGCCAGTCCGACGCCACCATCGGCCTCTTCCGCTTGATCGACGCCGGTCGCGGTGCCGTGCGGGTGCCGGTGAAGCTGGGCCGCAGTTCGGTCAGCACCATCGAGGTGCTCCAAGGACTGGAGGTCGGTGACCAGGTGATCCTTTCCGACATGTCCACCTGGGACGCCCACGACCGGGTCCGTTTGAACTGAACAAGATCTTGTGACAACCGCTGGAATCAATCCGTTGAACGGCCGAATTCCCCTCACCCGACCTTCGGCCACCCTCTCCCCATCGGATGGGGAGAGGGCCGGGGTGAGGGGTTTCCTCCTGATTTCCAAAGCATCTTCCGTCGCTGCCACCAGAACCTTTCTCCCATGACCTCCGAACCCCTCATCCGCCTCGAAGGCATCACCAAGGTCTTCTTCACCGACGAGCTGGAGACCCACGCCCTCTCCGGAATCCATCTCGAAATCCAGCGCGGTGAATACGTCTCCATCGCCGGCCCGTCCGGCTGCGGCAAATCGACGCTGCTCTCCATCCTCGGGCTCCTCGACACACCCACGGCCGGCACCTACACGCTGAACGCGCAGGCCGTGGCGAACCTCGACTTCGCGGCGCGCGCCCGCATCCGGAACAAGGAGATCGGCTTCATTTTCCAGAGCTTCAACCTCATCGGCGACCTCACCGTCTTCGAGAACGTCGAGCTCCCCCTGACCTATCGCGGCATGGGGGCGGCCGACCGGAAGGCCGCCGCCATGCAGGCGTTGGAACGCGTCGGCATGGGCCATCGCACCAAGCACTACCCGTCGCAGCTCTCCGGCGGTCAGCAGCAGCGTGTGGCCGTGGCCCGCGCCTTGGCGGGCAAGCCAAGCATCCTTTTGGCCGACGAACCGACCGGCAATCTCGACTCCAAGAACGGCGACGCCGTCATGGCCCTGTTGAAGGAGCTGCACCGGGAAGGCGCCACCATCTGCATGGTCACGCACGATCCCCGTTTCGCCCGCATCGCCGACCGCCAGATCCACCTCTTCGACGGCCGCGTCGTGGAAGAAAGCGCGAGTGAGCCCGTTGTCCTTGGCCAGTAGTCCGTTGTTACGCGCACAACCAACAACCCACCACGGACCACTGACAAAGGACCAAGGACCAAAGCAATGATCCAGCTCCGCCACATCGAGAAAAGCGTCCCCACTCGCCCCAGCCCGACCTCCCTGCTCCGGCAGATCACCCTCGACATCCAGGAAGGCGAGTTCGTGACCATCATGGGTCCCAGCGGCGCGGGGAAGAGCACGCTCCTCAGCCTGCTCGGCCTCTACGACCACGCGTGGACCGGCGAATACTGGCTCCACGGCCAGCCCATCCACGAGATGAAGGCCAAGGAACGCGCCGCCATCAACAAGCGCCGCATCGGCTTTGTCTTCCAGCAGTTCCATCTGCTCGACGACCTGACCGTGGCCGAGAACCTCGACATCCCGCTCTCCTACCGCGACATCAAGGCCTCTTCCCGCCAGGCCATCGTGGCCGACACGCTCGACCGCTTCGGCATGGTCGCGAAGAAGGACCTGTTCCCCAACCAGCTTTCCGGTGGCCAGCAGCAGCTCGTCGCCGTGGCCCGCGCCGTCATCGCCAAGCCCACGCTTCTCCTCGCCGACGAACCCACCGGCAACCTCCACTCCGACCAGGGCCGCGAGATCATGGAACTCTTCAAGAAGCTCAATGAAGACGGCACGACCATCATCCAGGTCAGTCACTCGGAGACCAACGCCGCCTACGGCCACCGCGTCATCCGCCTGCGCGATGGCTGGTTGGAGAAGTGAGCGAAGCCCAAGAGCCAGCCAACTTTTGCGACCCA